>DAIQPL010000046.1:17039-19460 GCA_036787395.1 Flavisolibacter sp.
CCCTGATTTCAGATGATGAAATGATGATCTATGAGTTTTTGCAGAATGACCTTGATTCACTTTTTAAACACCTGGTCATCATGCGGCCTGAATTAAAGAAAGTAGTCGACCAATATTTTAATGCATTAGACCCGCAGCGTAAGGTAATTTATCACCAGCGTAAAGCTTACGAAGAAAGCATTACCCGCATCAACGATGTATTGGACCGGTTTATGGATGGTGAGCAGCAATCGGCACAGGAAATATATCCCCATTATTTTGAACGCTATATTACGGATGGTATTGAATTCAACATCTACGTTGGACAATCTATAACCCCCAACCGGTCGTTTAATGAAATGTATGTGCACAATTTAAAATTGTGGCAACTTACGTTATTGGCCAAGGCGGCACAGGTAACCAATGCATTGGAAAAACGGCTTAGCCTTCCACTTCAAACTACACAATTAATATTAGCGCATTCTATTCCATTAACGATTAGCTTTAGAAGAAAAGAACGCAAGTTTGATGTGGATGGCGCCTATAATATTCGTTATGAGATTGTAAAAAAACGAATCGATAAAGTACACCTCAAAGAAAGTGAAGAACGGTTAACGCAACCGGGAAAAGTTGCTATAGTTTATTCCCAACAAAAAGAACTCACTGAATATTTAGAATATATTGAGTTTTTACAACAGGAAGGCTTATTAGGTAAAACTATAGAGCACCTGGAGTTGGAAGACACGCAAGGTATCAATGGTTTAAAAGCCATCCGGGTCGATGTGAATTTGAATAAAGAAACGTTAACCGAACCAAAGAAAGAAACAGCGAGAACGGATACAAAAGAACTCGTAACTAAGTAATGTACTAAGCGTAAGTTCTTCTATGGGGCTTTACTTGCGTCGCACTCTTGAACTGCTGAAATTTTATTCTGCGTTTAAACCGGTACACAGTAAAAGAAGCTTCCATAAGATGGCGCTCTCTTGTGAAAATTTTTTCTTTGTCATATCAAACGTAAGACAACTGCATGCGAATTATAACCTGGAATTGCAATATGGTCTTTCGCAGAAAAGCCGCATATATACTTACCTATCACCCCGACATCTTAATCATTCCTGAATGTGAACATCCTGAAAAATTAAAATTTCATAACGACCTGCCAAAGCCAGTGGATACTCTTTGGTTTGGTACTAATCAAAATAAAGGTCTCGGTATCTTCTCTTATACCAATTTCAAATTTAAATTACTGCCTTGTCATGATCCCGCACTTAGAACGATCATTCCTATATCTGTTACCGGCGGTTCTTTTAAGTTTACCTTGTTTGCTATCTGGGCTAATAACCCCCAGGATAAAGGATTTCAATACGTGGGACAGATCTGGAAAGCGCTTCATTATTATGATAATCTTTTAAAAAATAAGAGAACGATATTAGTTGGCGATTTCAATAGTAACAGCATTTGGGACAAACCAAAGAGAGAAGGAAATCATACCACGGTAGTAAAACATTTAGAAAAGAAAGGAATACACAGTTGTTATCATACACATCTAAAACAACAGCAAGGACAGGAAGTACATCCAACTCTTTATATGTATCGCCACAATAACAAACCCTATCATATTGACTATTGTTTTGTTTCAAAAGACTTTGCTGAAAAACTTGAATCTGTAGAAGTAGGTGATTACGGTTTGTGGTCCCGGCACAGCGATCATGTTCCGTTAATTACAACATTCAATATGTAATAAGCTATTAGATTCTTTCAAATTGTCCGGCATTATGGGAATATAATTATTAGAAGCTCAACCCAATTGAAACAAAGGGTTGCGTGCCTTCCACTGATTTTGCAAAAGCAGCTTGTATTAGAATTAAATCAGCAGGAATAATGAAAATTCCACCTCCATAACCTTTATGCCATTTTTTAGATACTTCACCAGGCACCCAAACCCTTCCTACATCGTTAAACGCAATCACACCCACAGTTCCGGGAAAAAGATAAGATGTAAAGTCAAACAGTTTTATACGCAACTCCAGGTTATTGTACATTACACTTCTGCCAGTGAAGCGGTTTACAAAATAACCTCGCAAGGTATTATAGCCGCCCAATTGAAACTGTTGAAAAAATGCAGGATCTCCGATAGAGGTTCCGGCACCTATACGGTTTGCCAATACAATAGAATTGGTAATAAGCGGCAAATAGAAAACTGCCTGCGAGTGAACCTGGCCATAGGATTTTTGAACACCATTTATTTTTCGCATGGCTGTCACCTGCATATTCCAATAGAAGCCTTTGGTAGGAAGCAAGGTTTCGCTACGAGAATTAATTTCTGCTCCACCAACAAAGCCGGCAAAAACCTGCCTCGAAAAAACATTTTCATTTCGCTCCAGTGCATTGTAAGTATTTAAAAAACGATGGACGTTATTTTTTTGGTAGCTGTTATAATGC
>DAIQPL010000249.1:0-6286 GCA_036787395.1 Flavisolibacter sp.
CATAGGTGCAGAATAGGCACGGCCGAAGTAGGGGAGGTAACTGACTACGGAGTCACCTAACAGTTTCAGATCATATTCTGAAGTTAGCTGCCTTGTGCTGCCCCTCAGGGGTAAAACTGATTGAGCTTTGAAAATAAAGCTTTTAGCTTCGATCATTTGTTGAAATGAACTGTCTTTTTGGTCCTGTGCGCGGGCAATAGTTAGTGAGAAAAATGCTGCCAGTAAAAATAATAATCTGGCAGGCGTCTTTACCAATGGCATTGTATAAATCATAATAAGCAATTTGCCCAAACGATGTACCATAGCTCCGCATTCGCCTGTTTTTTTACTTAGCTATACGTTAAAAATCTGGAAGGAAGGGATCAAAGAACAGCGGTTGGTTTGCTAATTTCTGCTTTTTTATCTGTATGTTCTTTTTGCAATTCTTTATTAATAATCACGCCGGCCTTTGCTCCCTCTGCCCCAGCCACTACCACAAAATGCATATCCTTCGAAGCGTCACCTGCCACATATAAACCCGGTATATTAGTCTGCTGATAACGATTGGTGACTACAACACCTTTTTTGTTCATTTCACATCCAAATGCCTCTGCCAGGTTGCACTGCTGTATATAACCATTTACAAAAAACAAGGCATCGCAAGGCCGTTCTTCTCCATTTTTGAAAATGATCTTTTCAAGTTGTCCGTCAATTCCATAAAGCCGGTCAATAGGAAGCCTGATCACAGGGATGTTATTAGCATCCAGTTGTTGCTTATGTTCTGGTTTTACTTTGTTTTTGCCATCGGTGTACAGGATCACTTGTTCACTCCACCCTTTTAACGTCAGTGCCAGTTCCCAGCCCTCTTTGTTCTTTGCGTATACGCCCAGTCTTTTGTCTCTTACTTCCCAGCCATCGCAATAAGGACAATGAAATACAGACCTGCCATACATTTCTTTAAAACCGGGAACTCCAGGGAGCGTATCTGTAAGCCCTGTTGCTACCAACAACTTTTTGGAATAGTAAAGCCTTCCATCTTCATCTTTTGCGATAAATATTCCCTCGTTGTTTTTTGCAGCGGTGACAATCTTTTTGTGCAATAATTGCACGCTATATTTCTCTAATTCCTTGTGACAGATATTTAAAAAATCGCCCGGCAATATATCATCTCTTGTCAGGTAGTTATGCATACCATGTGAAGACCCATTGCGATAATTTTCTGTATCAAACACTAAAACCTTTCTACGGCAGCGGCCCAAAACAACGGCTGCATTTAAGCCAGCCGGCCCACCGCCTATAATGATGCAATCCTGTAGTTCCATGATTATTTAAAACAATTAAGTTCTTCCTTTTGTTACAAACTTGGTGCTAATATTTAACTCGTTCCGGAAAGCACTAAATTGTTTCGCCAGAAGATCTAGGAATGGGGAGTAGGTGGTTTATCTTCTGATCATGACTCTCATAGTAGAACCAATGGTGTAATTACTGGTTAGTGGGGCATAAGTAACGTAGTGAACGTCATTCATATCCTTCCAGGTAAGTAATTTTTTCTTCACATCGGGATGGCGTTGCACCGTCTCTATTTTTACAAGCTTCACATCAACCAGGTCTGCCTGAAGTTCTTTTTGACCTACACAACTATACAATAGGGTCACGATCAATAATAGTAAAATTGTTTTCATCTCAAAGTTTTTTGTCATGTTAGAAATGGGTTTGTTCAAAGGAAATTGGAGCAATTCAAGTTCATCTCAAAATGCAGTTTGACTAAAATGCTACAAAGCCTATTCCAAATAAAATGGATGAGTAAAAGAATCTTATATAACAACGGTTCGATGACTTATTTATAGCTATAGGATACAACATCGCTCACAAGTTTTGCAAGCTTTGGTGAGCCGTTTGGAGTAAGAGCCCGAAAAAGAATTAGCTGCTTCATGATGTGGCAATCGTTTGTTGTAGTGCGTGGTTATTTTAAGGCTCTGCCAAATCTTGATTTGTCATGGGAGTAAATAAGATCCGTTGCTTTGCCAACAATATTGTCAATTGTGATCGTACCGCTAAACCTACTGTCACCAAAACTTGCATCCCGATTGTCGCCCATAACAAAGTACTGTCCTCCTTGAACTCTAAAGGCCTTCATGTTCTTCGATTCTTGTTTTCTAACGTTGATGTCAAATACATAAGGCTCATCTAAAACTTGCCCATTTAAAAACACAATACCATTTTTGATTTCTATCCTGTCATTCTCAATTGCAATGATCCGGTTCAAATACAAACCAGCTTGACTGTAAAATGAATGCACAACTATGTCTTTTCTTTTCGGTGAAATTTTTTTGTATGCCCAGGTATCGATCAAAAATTTTTCGCCTTCGAAAATGGTTGGCTGCATTACGGAAACCTCCATGCTCATAATGTCAAAACCCATGATGGTGCGCCTGTTAGCAAACGAAAACGTTGTGACTAAAAGGAACGTGATCGTAAAAAAAAGTTTTAAAAAACCGCCACTCCTTATCGATTGGTTTATTGCCTTCAATTTTAATGTAGCATCTATGGCAGTAACTATGTAAATGGAAATGAGCACAAAAAAAATGAATAAAAAGCTCCAAAAACTTGTAAAAAGTCGGAAGGCTATACCTAACAAGAGCACACTAAGGAAAAAAATAACTGTCCTGAAGAAAGATTTCCTGTCGCCATTTTGAAGATACCCAAGTCCGGGCACCAAAAAAGAAAGAAGAAATGTTTTTAATCTTTCAGTCATACAATGAGTTTATGTGCAATTTACCTATTCAGATACTAACGACATTATTGTGGAGAAAGCCTAGTGTTAATGATCAATGATCGCATCGTCAACTGTCTGGCTGTATGAAAGGCCGACAGTAACTCTTTTATTTATACACCCATAAGAGTATTGGTTTGGTTGACCGGTCAATTATAGCGGAAAGTTTTGTAAAAAATTTTTTGGAAACCATGGGACAACCCATACTGTTGCAAAGAGGTTTTGGAAAGGTCTCCTTGTCGGGTACAAAACTACACGCATGCAAGACCACAGCTCTTTTAAAAGCATTTGAGTTGGAGGCTTCAAGACCATGGAGCCTGTATGATTTGCCATACTGCCCATAGTAAATATTACCCACTTTGTATTTCCCCATTGAACTGCAACCACCGCCGGGCATATTCGAAAACTTTGCATCTGCGATAAAGGTTTCGTTACAACCACCATGCGCTACCAGGCCGGAAAGAACGACATAATTGTTTACAAGATCATAAACAAAAAAACGATTTTGTCCGCTTGGAATGCTCATATCAAGGAGGAAACAATAACTGCTGTTAAATCCTTTACTCTGCGCATAAATTCTTGCTTCGTTTGCCGATTTTTTTAACCTGGTGGTTGACACTGAAGGTTTAGTCACGGCAGGCTTAGTTACCGCATATGTAGTTACCACAGCTCTTTGGTAGCTAAGTTTAGAGGAAGTAAAGCTTTCTTCGGCTTTATAATTATTACTTACAACACTGCACGATGTAAACATCGCCATCCACCCCATAACAGGGAGGGTTAAATGGGTAGTTTTCATAGATATGGCTTTGTTTCCAAGATAATAGGAAATGCAGGAATTAACGAGCCTGTAATCGTTATTATAAAGTGTTGTGGAAAAATAGTTCCTACTTACGTGCCCGTGCGAGAAGTTATACTAAGAAAAAATTCGCTGATTAAGGATTGATCACAAACTTCTTCTTAAATAAGACTTATGAAAACGATGTACCAGTTATTTTTTGCATCAATAAAAGCAGGCGGCTATTAGGCTAATTGTTACCGTTTGATATTTATTGGCCACCTGTTAAGATATTTTATAAGGTTTTATTGTATCTCCTGTTCTTATAAACACCATAGTAAAAAAACAAAACAACTATTACAAGCCGTAGAACAATGTTTCCAATTAGTTTTGAACTTACTCCTTTTTGCAAGGCATATAATTCCACCGCACCGGTTACTGAGTGAAAAGCAATAAAGGTTTTAGAAATAACTTGTAAGGCATGGTTATCTTTTATTGTCCTGCCGAAAAATGATAAATAAGCTATTCCCAACTCGGCTGCACCCAAAAAATAGCATAGAAGAAATTCTTCAGGCCTGATTTGAATATGTATTGTTGCCGGGATAAAAGCAGGTGCAACAATAAGTACTATTCCGGCAGCCATAGTAACGAATGCATGCACCAACAACAGCTTTTGTAAATTCACATTTCATTTTTTAACTGGGTTCCTTTTTCTACTGCCTGCGAAAGCATTTTTTTTATCAGCACAATTTGCCCTAAATGATAGTGGGTATGCTCAATAATACCGTGAAGGTTCCGGTAGTAATTACCATATTTTTCATCGACGAATGTTTCCCAAAGTTTGTTCTCCGGCACCTGATCTATCAGGCCGGCAAAGTTTTCAACATCTTCCCATGTCCTATTTAAAAGGCTTTCCCATTCCTGTTGCGAGTCGACGGGTGGATGGTCAAAACTATATTTATCCTTTGCGTTGAGGGGTTGTTCCTGTAATACTTTAGTAACGGCGTTAATGTAATAGCTGGTGTGATAGACAAGCGTGGCAATCGTATTAAAAGAATAAACCTGGGTTGTTGCCTGTTGCCAGGTTACGTCCGTCAAAACCTCTTTAAGGTTTACTGCTGTCCAGTTTCCTCCAAAATAAACGGCTCGCAACTGCTTTGCTATTTGGGCTGTCAAATTCATTGTTCCTGATTTGAATTTGAATGTAAAATTATAAAGTTGAGTGCTTTGTAAGAATAGTACATTATGGCAGCCACTATTGTTCTTCAAACGCTTTCTTTGTCAGGCTGTATTTAACTACACTTCCGCCAGACTCTTTCTTTATCATGCCATTGTTAAGCAGAACTTTCTGTGATGCTTTATTTTCTGCCTTGCATTCAGCATAAATGATATTAAGATTTAAGTTTTCAAATCCAAACTTTATAATTGCTTCAGTGGCTTCTGTTGCCAATCCTTTATTCCAAAACGGTTCACCCATCCAATAGGCCAGTTGAGCTATGTTCCCTGAGTTATCTAAATGCAAGCTTATTTCTCCAATCAGTTCCTCAGTTTCCTTGAATATGACGGCAAAGACATACCGGGTTTTGTTCTTGAAGCCCTGGTACACATAGCTGATCCTGAAAACTGCATCAGGTTCACCGTAAGGATGAGGAATATTCAATACGTTGTCAGCTATTTTTTTATTGTTTCCGTATTTCAGTAGTGAGGGAATATCATCAATACTGATTTTTCTTAGCTTCAGTTTAATCGTATTCAGTTCAGGGAAAACTTCCATGAGCACGTATGCTTATTTTAATTCGTATGGCAGTCAATTGCCAATGAAAGATAGTAATTCCGACATGCTTCGCAAAACGCTTGGTGTTAGGAATTGCTCATTTAACCTAAAGCACTATGTTGCTATTTGATTTGCCTACTTTATTAATACTGAATGCAACGAATATTTAGATTCTTTAATTTTTTCTGCATCAAACTTTATCATATTGAAAAATCGAAGTCTCAAGGCTTCTTTCTTAATATCGGTGGGCATAGTTGAAGAAAAAGAGTAGAAATGATCATTAGCCATTGTCACATAGCATACCATGTTTTGCTGGTAGGTGGCGTTGGCATTTGCTATAAACTTGATTATGATGCCCCTTGTGTTCCCTAACGATGTGTCACTTAGGGTAACCTGGTACTCACCCTGTGACACCCGCTTACTCATTCCATGGGCGAAACCTGTCAGGCTTATTTTAAAACTTTGTGCATCATTTACATTCATAGCGGTGTCGTAATAGGAAACTGCAAAGTACTCTTCGTCGATATTACCTGTATAACCCTTAATAATATCTTGTTCCTCAAATTTATTGTTGGTTGGAATGTCAACTGTGAGAATTTCATTGATTTTCTTTGTAGACCAACCAGCATGTTGGCCATAAACACTATTAAAGAGTGCAAGCATCATAATTAATAATTGCATGTTTCTCATGACAAGCATATAACGCAGAACAGCTTGTGAAGCTAAGGCATTCTAGCAAATGGAACAGATGGTATCTCGTTTTTTAATATAACGCAAAGGATCCAAATGCGTTCTTATTGCTGCATAACGAACAGGAAGTACAAGTGAGTGACACAACAAAAGCTGATAGTAGCAACCAGCTGACTAACAAAAACCTGTCTGCTTATAATAACAACTAGCTATAAATATCTCAGCGGGTTTCTTCTTGCCGCTAAAATGTACCGCTTCATATTCATCCAGAAAGCAAGGATGGCATACACAATAA
>DAIQPL010000250.1:0-6233 GCA_036787395.1 Flavisolibacter sp.
GTTACAAACTAAACATAACGACTCAAGATTATTTTTATATTCTTTATTGTTGGAAAAGAAAGGAAGACTACCGACAACGTGGGAGGTCTTATCCTATATTTTTTATATTCTTTATTGGTTTGAAGAAAAGAAGGAACATCACGGACAACGGAGAACATTACGTACAACAGGTTCGGATCCGCAGTTGACTACCAATTTTTGGTAGCTCTATTTTGTCGATTGGATTTTTTTGATCGCAAACTATCTCTTACTCTGGATTCTTCCTGTTGTGCCGATTGAAGAATTTTTTCGGCGGCTTGCTTGCTTAGTTTCTGTTCTGATTTTTGTTGTTCTTTAAATTCCTTCTGGCTCATTCCTGAATTCTGTTGCTTTTGGTTAGGCTGTTTTTTATTCTGATTTATTGCAAATTGAAGATTTTCTCTGCAATCCCTGTCTTCTGAATTCAGTTTCAAAGCATTTCTGAAGGCAGTTATCGCTTCCGGATAATTTGCTGATTTAAGAAAAGCCACACCTAAATTATAAAATATTTTTGCAGACATTGATTTATCTTTTGAAAGACCAAGCGCTTTTTTAAATGCTTCCGTCGCTCCTTCAATTTCATTGAGCCTGAACCTGGCAACGCCAAGATTGTATTGAGCAGTTAAATCCGTCGGGGATGTTTTTAATGCTTCTTCATATAACTTACTTGCATTTAAGTATTCAGATTTCTGATATTGCTTATCTGCATCACTTAAAATTTTATTTACATCCTGTGCTGAAGATGTTGAAATAAAAAATATAAGACATATAGTAGGCAGCATTTTCATTCCACTCTTTTTTTTTCGGGGATCATTATTTCTATTATCATCAAAAGGATCGCCGCAAAAAGAAACAGCTGATAATATGAATAGTAACTTCTTGCCTGACCGCTACCAGGATGTTTCTCTTCAAAATTGCTAAACTCTTTTTTCAGCGCCGGTATAATATCATTTTGATCATTCAGGAGAAAAAAATTTCCACCTGTAATGGATGCGATATTCTTTAAAAGAGACTCATTTAATCTGGAAATAACTGTTTTTCCATTTTCATCTGTCATATATTGAGTGGAGCCAGCTTCTTTAAAAATAGAACCTTGCGGAGTACCTGCCCCTATACAGTATATGACTACTCCATTTTCACGTAATTGCTTAGCCATACTGATGGCTGTATTATCATGAGCTTCACCATCAGAAATTAATACAACGGTCTTGTATTTGTATTCATTGAGGTTTAAGGATTTGTCACATAGTGCTAAAGCGTCCCCAATCGATGTTCCTTGTTGAGGAATAGCATCAGTGTTAACCTCGTTTATGTACATTTCAGCTGCTTTTGTATCATGTGTAATGGGTAACTGCAATAAAGCTTTTTCTGCAAAAACAATTAAACCGACCCGGTTAACGTCTAAAGTTTGGACCAGGTTTTTAATTAACTCTTTAGCTGCCGATAGTCTTGTTGGGTTTATATCAGCACTCAACATACTATTACTGACATCCAATGCAAACATTAGATCAATATCTGTGTTTTTAGATTCTGCCTGTATAATTTTTCGGGGATTTGCAGCTGAGATTATTAAAAGAGCCAGCGCTATTAGTATTAATAAAGGTTTGATGAAAAATAATCTTAGTGAAAATGATTTAATAAATTGGGCAATCAATAAAGAGTTTCCCAATTTAGTTTGAATCTTTCTTCTCCAGAAAAATGCATAAATAAGCAATGACACAGGAACCAAAAGCAAAAATAGAAAGTTGAGAAATTCAATATGTTGGAAAGAAAACATCAGTCTGTATTAATACATTAAATTTTTGCAACTATTTTAACCGGTTTTTTATCTGAAAATTTTTAGATTTTGTCTTAGCCACTTCAATAACTGTACTAAAACTTCAATAACTGTACTAAAAATGGGTAATTATTTAAAAAAAACGGAATTTAAAGAATCATGGCATTATTATTTCCTGATGAATCCGTAGAAAATTTTTATAATAATTAAACCAGGTTATCCATAGGGTTGATTATGCAAACACCGAGTTTTATTCAAGACGTCAGAAAGGAGTTGGGTAAAGTAATTATTGGCCAGCACAACATGATAAACCGTCTCCTGATTGGATTAATGAGCAATGGACATATGCTGCTGGAAGGTGTTCCGGGACTTGCTAAAACACTATCCATCAAAAGCCTGGCAAAATGTCTTGATCTTCGATTTAGCAGAATTCAGTTTACGCCTGATCTTTTGCCCGCAGATGTAACGGGTACAAAAGTTTATAACCAGGAACTTAACAAATTCGACGTTCGCAAAGGGCCGATTTTTGCCAATTTTATCCTGGCCGATGAGATTAACCGGGCTCCCGCTAAAGTGCAAAGTGCATTGCTGGAAGCGATGCAGGAAAGACAGGTTACTATTGGAGAGCAAACTTTTTTGCTTGATGATCCTTTTCTTGTTCTGGCCACTCAAAACCCAATTGAACAAGAAGGCACCTATCCGCTGCCTGAAGCTGAGTTAGATAGATTCATGTTAAAAATTAAAATAGATTATCCTAACGAAATGGAGGAACAATTGATAATCCGTAACCAGGTTAAAGCAGAGCCTTTGGAACAAATTCGAACCGTAACGACAGGAGAAGAAATACGGGCAGCAAGAAAATTAGTGAGACAAGTAGTCGTTGATGAAAAAATCGAGCAATATATCATCAGGATCGTTTTTGCAACTCGTTTTCCCGAAAAAAACGGGCTTGGCGACTTTAAGAACAAGATCAGTTATGGGGCATCGCCACGGGCAAGCATTTATCTTGCAATGGCTGCAAAAGCAAATGCTTTTATGGATGGAAGAGACTATGTTATACCTGACGATATTAAAGAAATTTGTAAAGATGTATTACGACATCGCATAGGTCTGACCTATGAAGCCCAGGCCGATAGAGTATCCTCTGAAGATATCATTGATGAACTACTTCAAAAAAAAGTGAAAACACCTTGATGTCAGTTGAAGAAATATTAAGGCAAGTAAGAAGAATAGAAATAAAAAGCAAATGGTTGGCAAACCATGTATTTGCAGGGGGGTATAGAAGCGCTTTTAAGGGGACAGGTTTACGATTTAAAGAAGTGAGAGAATACGTACCGGGAGATGATGTAAGATTTATAGACTGGAATGTAACAGCACGAATGGGACACTATTTTACTAAACTGTTTGAAGAAGAAAGAGAGCTTTCTATCTATCTCCTGGTTGATATAAGCCCAAGCACCCTTTTTGGCACATCTCAGGGTAAACGGGAGATGATAACCAGGATTTGTGCTGATCTTTCTTATTCCTCCATCCTCAATAATGATAGAATCGGACTGATATTATTCAGTGACAAAACAGATAAATACTTGCCACCCGGGAAGAACCCGGATCATACGGAATATATAATTAAGGCAATATTTTCGGCCAACTCTTCATCATCAAAAACAGATTTAGTTAAACCGATTGATTTTTTAAATAATATAACCCGTCATAAGAGCATTGTTTTTATATTAAGTGACTTTGCATTTGATGGGTATGAAAATGCGCTATGTATTCTGTCGAGAAAACATGATGTAATAGGACTTAGAGTCTATGATAAAGTTGACCAGGAACTACCTGATGCAGGGTGGCTTCACGTAAAAGATATTGAAACGGGTTTAACCATGTTACTAAATACCCGGGATAAATCTATTCGCAGTCAATATACGGCGCAATTCCAAAAGTTTTCAGCTTATGCGGCTGCGGCATTTAAGAAAGCTGGTGCAGAATTATTATTGCTTGAGACAGGAAAAAATTATATAACAGAATTACAGAAACTATTTCTTCAAAGAGTACGGTGAGAGCAATAAATTTTTTTATATTATTTCTCCTTGTTGAGGCATTTCAACTCTTTTCCTTCCTCCAGGCTCAAAACATTAACGCATCGGTTGACCATAACTCCATCTTGATCGGGGAGCAGATTAAATTAGTAGTAACAGCAGATAATGTAGATGTAAAAAAACATCCAATTGTACAGTGGGCTCAAATTCCGGATACATTTAATCATTTTGAGGTGATTGAAAGAAGTAAAATTGACACCGTAAGTAAAAATGGAGTAAATCATTATGAGCAAACATATATCCTGACTTCCTTTGACGAAGGATTCTGGGATATACCGGCATTTAACGTGTTATTCAGCAAAAAATCACCCCGTAATCCAGTTAGCTTACATACACCATCCATTAAAATAAAAGTATTCCCGGCAGATATTTCACGACTTAAAAATTACCATGATATAAAAAATATCATGCAAACCCCTAAAGAGTCTGCTCATTCACAAACAACTTCAGTAATTGCCTTAATTGCTGTTATTGTTCTGATAATTGTATTATGGGCGGTTTTAAAAAGAAGAAGAATAAAAAGCAAAACGTTAGAAAAAAAGGGAATGCTGAATTCCATCGATTGGATCCTGGAGCAATTAACGCTGCTTGAAAAAAAGCAAATTCCGGATAAAGATGCAGTTAAAGAATATTATCATCAGCTATATCAGCTATGTCGTCAGTATTTTTCTATAGAATTCGACATAAACGTATTGTACTGTACTACAGAAGAGTGGGTGGGCATACTGGAAGGGCTGGAATTGGATAAAAAAAATAAAGCACCATTTTATGAGCTTGTAAAAAAGGCTGATTCGGTCAGGTTTGCTGACAGAGATATTGCTGAAAAGCAGAATGAAGAAATCTCAACTGCCAGAAATTTTGTTAAAGCACTTCACCGGTTAAAGACAGGAAAGTCCTGATTAAAATTAAAACTGAATTGGAAACCTGGTTGAAAAATATTGAGTTTGATTATCCCTGGATACTGTATGGACTGACGGTAATTCCTCTGCTTATTATTTGGTACGTAAAAAAGAGCAACAAGCAAAAGCCGTCCCTATTGATCAGTACCACTAAATTTCTTCCTAAACCGAAAGGAATCAAATCCCTTTTTTTCCATATTCCATTTATGCTTCGTTGTTTCGGCTTGCCCTTTTTAATAATTGCATTAGCCCGGCCTCAGCTCAAATTTTCAAATCAATCTCTTGAAGGGCAGGGAATTGACATCATGCTTTGTCTTGATGTAAGCGGGAGTATGTATCATACAGATCTATTGCCAAACCGGCTTGAAGCTTCAAAAGAAGTAGCAAAAAATTTTGTTCGTGAAAGGCATGGTGACAGAATCGGGATAGTAGTTTTTGGCAACAATGGTCTTACTATGTGTCCCCTGACTACCGATAACAATGCCTTAATCGGGCAAATCAATAATATTACCACCACCGATTTAACCGGAGCCGCAACAGTTATAGGAACGGGTATTGCAACATCTATAAACAGATTGAAAGACGGTAAGAGTAAAACTAAGATCATTATTTTTTTGTCAGATGGAGTTAATTCGTCTGGAGCCATTTCTCCGGAAACTGCAATTGAGCTTGCAAAGGTGTTCAACATAAAAATATATACAATTGGGATCGGATCAAACAACAAAATTAATGTAACACGACGCACTCCATCCCGGGAGCGAAATTTTGAATTTGACGAGCAATTATTAATGAGAATGGCTGAAAGAACAGGAGGACAATACAGTCACGCAGGTAATGGTGAAGATCTTAAAGAGGCATTTGAAAATATCAGCCATCTTGAAAAATCAACTATTCAAATGAGCATAATCACAAGGGTTGAAGAACAATTTTTGCCTTTCCTGGTAATTGGATTCTTATTTGTATTTCTTGAAATTTCACTGAGATACTCTGTTTTCCGGAAATTTCCATAATGTGTAATAGCTAAAACCTGTCACAATTGTTGGCTTTAGTTTGTATCGAATAACTCATAGAAATTCCAAATCAAGCAAACCACATTTCTTTGTTGCGTGATAGTCTTTAGCACTACTGTATAAATAATCTTCAGCTTTTTCAACAATACCTGATTCAACAGGATTGTTATGAATGTAGTTTATCTTTTGAAAAACAAACTTCGGACTGTAGAGTTCCTGAGGTTGGTTATCCTGACGCCAGAATTGATATGTTGTATTACGACCGTTTTTACTCCCTTCCTCTTTAAAAATTTGCAACATCCAATCTTTACGGCTTTCTTGTTTATTATTGATTATCGCTTCAATGATCTGTTTGCTGGTAAACTTTTTGAAATCTCTGAGAATATCACTCAGGTTTTCATTCTTAGCAGATACAACAAGATGCAGATTA
>DAIQPL010000047.1:0-19168 GCA_036787395.1 Flavisolibacter sp.
TTGGCAACGTAAGCATATTTAATTCTATTGGAAGACCTGTGCGGTATTTTGTAAAAAATGCATTACTTGGTTTGAAAGGAAGTTGGAATTGGAATGGATTAGACGATAAAAGCCAAAAGCTGCCAATAGGAACCTACATTATTTATACCGAAATATTTAACCTGCAGGGCAAGAAACAACAATTTAAGAATACCGTGGTATTGGCAAGAAAACTCTGAGCTGTGCAAAAAGAAAAGTAAAGAGCAGGTTATACATGAGAAAGTTCTTCAGGACTGGTTTCACAATGAAGCTCTATCTCCCATACATGGCTAAAATCCTTCCAACCCCAGTCTATACAAGCTCTATATCAAAATTCACCAGTTCATGAAACTGTGTCAACCTGCGGTCTATATCTTCTTTGGTAATTTCTTTCAAACGCTCTGTTCCAAATTTCTCTACGCAAAAACTCGCCATGGCCGAACCAACAATAATGGCCGTCTTCATATTCTCAAACGAAATATCTTTTGTGCGGGCTATGTGGCCAATAAAACCACCGGCAAACGTATCCCCTGCCCCGGTTGGATCAAATACATCTTCCAACGGAAGTGCCGGTGCAAAGAAAACCTGGTCTTCATGAAAAAGTAAAGCGCCGTGTTCCCCCTTTTTTATGATCAGGTATTTTGGTCCCATGGTCATAATTTTTTTGGCGGCCTTGACCAATGAAAACTCGTGGCTCAACTCTCTGGCTTCACTGTCATTTACCATTAAAACATCTGTCAGGGTTAACACTTCTTTCAGGTCATCTAAGGCAGAAGACATCCAAAAGTTCATCGTGTCGAGAACAATCAATTTAGGACGTTCACGCAATTGTTCGATTACACTTTTTTGAAGTTTCGGCATGAGGTTGCCCAGCATTAAGAATTCTGCGCCCTGGTAGCTTTCAGGTATAATAGGATTAAAATCGGCCAATACATTCAGATCAGTCACCAGGGTATCGCGGGTATTCATATCCATGTGATACTTACCTGCCCAAAAGAACGACTTTTTGTCTTTTACTATTTCCACACCATCTGTTTGTACGCCGCGCCTTTTCAGGTCCTGCATTTCTTCTTTAGGATAGTCATAACCAATAATGGATACCTGCTGAACGGGTTTGATAAAGTTGGACGCTGCCAAAGCTACATAGGTGGCAGAACCGCCAATAATTTTATCACTTTTACCAAAAGGCGTTTCAATAGCATCAAAAGCCATTGTACCAACAACAATTAAAGACATTCGATTAAGGTTTGAGATTTTGATTTTAGTTCTACAACAATGTTAACGATAGTACACCTGCCAAAACAATTAACCACCGACTATCGCCTGTTTTACGGCGTGCAAACCTAAAGGAATTTTTATTAGCTCTGTTTAATTATTTCAGGATCTCGCTGGTCCTGCATTATTATCTTTGAAGCTCGCTATATGATTCATTTCCACGCCTTACAGGTAAAAAAAGTTGAGAAAGAAACAGACGATTGTGTTTCTGTAAGCTTTGATGTCCCAGAAGAATTGAAAGGCCTCTTTAGCTTCAAACAAGGACAAACGCTTACCATCAAAAAAAAATTCTTTAAAGAAGAAATCCGCCGCAACTATTCTATTTGCAGCAGCCCTTTTGATAATGAACTACGCTTCGCTGTAAAAAAAGTAGAAGGTGGTTTATTTTCTACTTATGCAAATAGCGAACTAAAAGCCGGTGATTACCTGGAAGTTCTACCACCAACGGGGAAATTTTATACAGAGTTAGACCCTGCTCAAAAGAAAAATTATGTCGCTTTTGCTGCAGGCAGCGGAATTACCCCTGTATTAAGTATTATTAAAACAACCTTACTAACCGAACCCGAAAGTTCCTTCACTTTGGTCTACGGCAACCGTACAAAAAATTCTATCATTTTTAAAGAAGAACTGGAAGCACTAAAAGACAAATTCATTGATCGCTTTAGCATTTACCACATTCTAAGCCGCGAACGGACAGACACTCCTGTAAATAATGGCCGGATAGATATTGATAAACTGGAACTGCTGTTTGATAAACTGATCGATATAGATCGCTGTAATGAATTCTTTTTATGTGGGCCCGAAGAAATGATTTTCTGCATCAAAGGTTACCTGGCAGGCAAAGGAGTGCCGTCAGAGAAGGTTCACTTTGAACTATTCACTGTTCCGGGACAAAAAAAGTCAACTTTAGACAGCCGGCCGTCATCTATAACTGATGAAGGACCAAAAGCAAAAGTGGGTGTAAAGCTCGACGGAGTTTTATTTGAGTTCGACCTGTCAGTGGAAGGCCAAAGTATCCTGGATGCCGCCTTGCAGCAAGGCGCTGACCTTCCTTATGCGTGCAAGGGTGGTGTGTGCACTACCTGTAAGGCCAAACTTACAGAAGGTGAGGTGAGTATGGACGTAAACTGGAGCCTGGAGCCCGATGAAATAGAAAAAGGTTATATACTCACCTGCCAGTCGCACCCAATAACTCCAAAGGTTACGGTAGATTTTGATGCTAAATAATTATTGGGCAGCTACATCCGTTCCTGGCTTGGCTAATAGCTCTTCAATGGATTTCTTTATCCAATGAACCGTATTTGACGCCAGCCCTGAAGTATGGAAATATACTTTGCCTTCCGTATCCACTATCACGTGTGTAGGAAAAAAACGTATTCCAAATTTGTCAGCAGCAAATCGTCCATTATCAATAATGGCATACTTAAAAGGCGTCTTTTCTAAAAATTCCTGCAATTCATTTTTAGCGTCCAGTGCAATTCCAACAAACAAAACTTTTTCATTTGTTTTAAAACTATCAACTAAAGCGTTCAGCTCCGGTATTTCCCTGCGACAGGGCCCGCAGTTAATAAACCAGAAGTTGATCACAATGATCTTCCCTTTGGCATCTTTCATATCCACTTTATTGCCATCAATATCCCTGGTATTAAACAAATTAATTTTCCTGCCCGTTGTGAAAGACTCGCTTTCTTTAGGCTTTCCCATCCTTTCCAGTCTCGATTGCTTTTGCTTCTCGGTCAAAGGAACCAGCAAAAAGGCTGTACGCTGATCCTTTGGATTTTCGGCCTTTAAATTATAATCTCCTTGCCTTAACATGGCCTGCCAGATAGCATAAGGGTATACCGTACCAGAAGAATCTTTTACAACAGAATTTTCATTCAGTGTTAGTTTCTGTGCTGATAGTTGGAAACAGAAAAAACACGCAAAAAACAAAAGCAAACCTTTCATGAACACTCAATTAATATTTAAAGGTAATGCTCCACAATAGATTTCAAAACCACTTTGGATAACCGGACAGCTTATTGCGGAGCCAGGCTTTATTAACATTAACAGGAGCCCGGTTTTATTAAATTTGTGATCAACAAATGCTATATGTCTGTACAAGAATTAGAGAAAATATTCCAGGACAAAGTAGATGCAGAAGTGCGCATTGAGCCCAAAGACTGGATGCCCGAAAAATACCGGCAGACCTTAATAAGGCAGATCAGCCAGCATGCGCACAGCGAGATCGTTGGTATGCTTCCCGAAGGCAACTGGATCAGCCGTGCTCCTTCTCTCAAGCGGAAACAAATTCTTATAGCTAAAGTGCAGGATGAAGCGGGTCATGGGTTATACCTGTATTCAGCAGCGGAAACACTGGGCATTTCCCGTGATGAAATGATAGAACAACTGCATAGTGGCAAAGCAAAATATTCTTCCATCTTTAATTACCCCACTTTAACATGGGCTGATATGGGTGCTATTGGATGGCTGGTGGATGGTGCTGCCATTATGAACCAGGTTCCCTTATGTCGTGCTTCTTATGGACCTTACAGCCGGGCAATGATCCGTGTTTGTAAGGAGGAAAGTTTTCATCAACGCCAGGGGTTTGAAACCTTGCTGGTACTGAGTAAAGGAACGGCCGAACAAAGAGCTATGGTGCAGGATGCTATAGACCGGTGGTGGTGGCCCAGCCTCATGATGTTTGGCCCTCATGATAGTGAAAGCATGCATAGCGAACAAAGTATGAAGTGGAAGATCAAACGCTTCAGTAATGACGAATTGCGCCAGCGTTTTGTTGATATGATTGTTGAGCAAGCCAAATTACTTGGCATGACACTTCCTGATCCCGATCTGAAATGGAATGAACAGCGTGCACATTATGATTTTGGAAAGATCAATTGGGACGAGTTCTGGAACGTAGTAAATGGTAATGGCCCTTGCAACAAACAACGGCTCGATGCCCGTGAAAAGGCATGGGAGGAAGGTGCCTGGGTAAGAGAAGCTGCGAAAGTACATGCTGAAAAAAGAGCGGCACGTGACAAAGAAATGAAGGCTGCGTAATGTTGGTTTCAGCCTTGGGATTGTGAGTGAGAGTTGTAGTTATAAACTATTTACTACTACTAGCATCACCTGTTGTGTCACTCACTTGTACGTTCTGTAATTCTGCTGAACATTTAGATTGAATATTAATAATCGAAAACTTATGAATTTTTTACGGAAATATTATTACGGCGATATTCCTGGTGACAATCTAAGTGGTGGAACACAAAATTCTGCATCAGGAGGTGAATGGCCGCTCTGGGAAATATTCATCCGTAGTAAACAGGGACTGGATCATAAACATGTAGGTTCGCTTCACGCAGCCGACGCACAAATGGCGATTGAAAATGCAAGGGACGTTTATACCCGGAGACAGGAAGGTGTAAGCATTTGGGTAGTGGAGAGTAAGTACATCCATGCAACTAATCCTGATGAAGCGGAAAGTTTTTACGAGCCGTCCAATGACAAGGTTTACCGCCATCCAACTTTTTACGACCTGCCGGATGAAGTAAAGCATATGTAGGAAAAAGGTAAAATGGGTATTAGGTAATGGGTAGTGGTAAATAAATTAATCATCATCATGAATTCAGAGAATTATAAAGGTGGGTTCCGGGAATTAGAAGCATGGAAACAAGCGAGGGTTTTCAGGCAACAAATTATTGAAGATTGTAAGTGCTTTCCAAAAGAAGAAAAGTTTCTGTTAACAGCACAACTAAAAGATTACTCAAGATCTGTAACAGCAAATATGGCCGAAGGGTATGGCGGTTATAATTATCAGGAAACAATGCAGTTCTTCCGGCAATCGAGAGGTTCCTTGAATGAAAGCCTTGATCATTTATGTACAGCTTTAGACGAAGGTTATATAGCTTCAGAAACTTTTTCGCAGAGAGAAATTCAATATGAAAAGGTGCTCAAGCTCATTAACGGCTATATTTCCTTTTTACAGAAATCCAAGCAAGCTGTCAAAGAAACAAAAGCAGCCACCTCTTTACCCAATACCTCTTTACCTAATACCACTTTACCTAATACCACTTTACCAAATCCCTCTCTTTCTAATACTCTATGAACCCAACTCTTTTCACATATACCCTTCATCTCGCCGACAACGCCTTAATCGTTGGCCAACGCAATAGTGAATGGACCGGGCACGGACCGGTATTGGAACAGGATATAGCCATTACCAATATTTCTCTTGATTATTTAGGGCAGGCAAGAAATTTTTATCAGTATGCCGCCACAGTTTATAACAATTTTAATGAGAACGAAAAAAAAGCAGTAGACAAATATATTCCGCGTGCCTGGAAAGAATACAATAGGGAGCTACAGGAAGACGATCTTGCTTTCCTGCGGGATGAACACCAGTTCTTAAATCTTTTAATTACAGAATTACCAAAAGGCGATTGGTCGCATACCGTCTTGCGCCAATTCTTTTTTTCTGCTTTTCAATTTTATCAATACCAGCAATTACAAAAAAGCAGTGATGCGCAACTGTCAGCCATTGCTGAAAAATCAATCAAGGAAGTAGCTTATCATTTACGCTGGAGCAGTGAATGGGTTATTCGCCTCGGCGATGGCACAGCAGAAAGCAAGCAGCGAATGAAAATTGCTTTGGCCAACACAGAAATGTTCACGGGAGAAATGTTTACACCAGCTCCTTACGAGGAAATAAACGTTGCTTCATTAAAAGACGATTGGAATAAAAAAATAACGGACGTGTTTTCAGAAGCCACCTTAACTCCTCTTAAACCAGACGGGGTTGGGGGGAGGCCGTGGTTTCAAACAGGTGGCAAAGACGGAAAACATACAGAATATATGGGCTTCCTGCTTGCTGAAATGCAATACCTGCAAAGAACGTATCCAAATGCAACCTGGTAATGGTCACAGAGAGAGAAATATGGAAGATATTAGAAGAAGTAAAAGATCCTGAAGTACCAGTACTTTCAATTATTGATTTAGGTATACTCAGAAAAGTGGAGTTGACGCCCCTCCCCGGACGAGATGAACCGCAGGTGAAACTGTTTATCACACCTACTTATTCCGGATGTCCTGCCATGGATGTTATTACAATGGACATACGGCTAAAGTTGATAGAAAAAGGATTTCGCACTGTTTCCATTCAACAACAACTCTCCCCTGCCTGGACCACTGATTGGATGAGCGAAGAAGGTAAACAAAAATTAAAAGCCTACGGCATTGCTCCGCCTAATCCCAAACAACAGTTTTGTACTACCGAAATGTTTCAGCAGGAGGCGGTACAATGTCCCCGATGTAATTCTTATCATACAGAATTAATAAGCCAGTTTGGTTCTACAGCGTGCAAATCCATGTATCGTTGCCTGGACTGCAAAGAAGCCTTTGATTATTTTAAGTGCCACTAATCTAATTACAGATTAAGCCTTTAGTTTTGACTTCAAATTGCAGCTCATGTCCTCCATTCTTTTTGAGATAAAAGAAGGCATTGCCCTTATCACCCTCAACCGCCCTTCTACGTATAATGCATTCAATCGTGAAATGGCCCTGCTGATGCAGGAAAAATTAGATGCCTGCAAAAGTAAAGAGGTACGTTGTGTATTCATTACGGGTGCAGGAAAAGCCTTCTCTTCTGGACAAGATATCGATGAAGTGGGAGATCCAAAAGGACCCCGGATAACAACCATTTTGGCAGAACACTATAATCCAATCATAAAAAA
The DNA here is from genome assembly GCA_036787395.1 of Flavisolibacter sp. Taxonomy (GTDB): domain Bacteria; phylum Bacteroidota; class Bacteroidia; order Chitinophagales; family Chitinophagaceae; genus Flavisolibacter. Next base: position 7,005 of record DAIQPL010000047.1, read on the forward strand.
AATACGCAAACTGGAAAAACCGGTAATGGCCGCCGTAAATGGTGTAGCTGCCGGTTCCGGCGCCAATATTGCCTTGTGCTGCGACGTAATTGTAGCCTGTCAGTCGGCTTCTTTTATACAGGCCTTTTCAAAGCTTGGTTTGATACCCGATAGTGGAGGAACCTATTTTCTTCCGCGTTTGGTTGGCTGGCAAAAAGCATCTGCGCTGTCCATGCTTGGCGACAGAATATATGCAGAAGAGGCTGAACGGATGGGCATGCTTTATAAAGTATTTGCTGATGATATATTTCAACAGGAAGCTTTTAAAATTGCTGTCACTTTATCACAACTTCCTACTAAAGGATTGGCGCTGACCAAACAGGCTTTTAGCAATTCCCTGATCAATAATTATGAAGACCAGTTGCACGATGAAGAGTTGTTGCAGGAAAGAGCTGGCAGAACCGCAGACTACAAAGAAGGCATTGCTGCCTTCATAGAGAAAAGAAAACCAACTTTTACAGGAGAATGAGCCAGGAGGAAAAAGACAAGTTAGCGAATGATGTTGTTGCCAGGATGATGCGTGATGATCTGTTCAGCCAATGGTTGGGCATTGAAGTGATGAAAATAAAAGAAGGTTACAGTAAAATAAAAATGACCATTCGAAAGGAAATGATAAATGGCTTTGGTGTAGTTCATGGGGGTATTGCTTTTTCGCTGGCTGATAGTGCTTTTGCTTTCGCCTGTAATAATCGTAATAACCTTTCCCTGGCTTTAGATACCAATATAACTTTTACCAAAACAACAAAGCCTGGTGATGTAATTATTGCCGAAGCAAAAGAATTACACAACGGCAAAAGCACAGGGCTTTATCTTATTACCGTTAATAATCAGAATGATGAGCAGGTGGCCTTGTTCAAAGGCACCTGTTTCAGAACAGGCAAAACATTGCTATAACCAATGAAAGAAGCTGTTCTCCATCTCTTTGAGCAATATCCCGAAACAGCGGTTGCCATTAGTTTGTTCCTTAGTATTCTTGTGGCTGTAGCGGGAGTAGTTCCCAGTTTTTTTATTACAGCAGCCAATATATTATTCTTTGGATTTTGGCCGGGGACAGTCATTTCTTTTTTGGGTGAGGCATTGGGAGCGGTACTTGCTTTCCTCCTTTATCGCAAAGGGTTTAAAAAGAACACGAATCATCAACTGCAAAAATTCCCGGGAGTACAACGGCTTATTAAAGCAGAAGGCAGGCAGGCGTTTTTATTGATCTTGTCCTTACGCTTACTCCCATTTGTACCCTCGGGGCTTGTTACATTTGCGGCTTCAATTGGAAGCGTATCAGCACTTCATTTTTTAGCAGCCAGTTCTATCGGTAAAATCCCGGCCTTGTTCATCGAAGCGTATTCCGTTTACCAGGTTGCACAATTTAACTGGCAGGGAAAAGTCATTTTATTCTTAGCTGCTTTATTCATTTTTTATCTCGTTGCAAAAAAGTTGTACTGAGGGCAGGCAGCAGGCGTACTTTTCGTATCTTTCTTTCCATCTCAAACTACATTCTGTATGCAACTAAAAAACTGCGCTTTTATCGCACTTCTGTTATATTCTACAATAACGCTGGCTCAACCTAAGGCTCCTGTTACAAAAAAAGAACCGAAAATTTTTAAGGAACATGGTGGCCAGCGTATTGATGATTATTATTGGCTTAGCAATCCTTCTGATAGCAATGTGATTAATCATTTAAAAGAAGAAAATGCGTATGTAGAAGGATATTTAAAAAGCTCGGAAGGCCTGCAGAAAAAATTGTATGAAGAACTGGTAGCCCGTATCCCGCAAAAAGATCAGTCTCTTCCTACGAAACGTAATGGCTGGTGGTACTATAGCCGTTTCGAAGAAGGTAAGCAATATCCCTACATGGTGCGAAAAAAAGGTACCACCACCGCCAGGGAAGAAATACTACTCGACGTTCCCAGGCTAGCTGAAAAATATAAGATTTATCTCGTTCGTGGAACGGCTGTAGCTGCGGATAACCGTCATTATATTTATGGAATTGACACATCGGGGGATAGGCGCTGCCTTCTCTATGTCAAAGATTTGATGTCAGATAAATTATTCCCCGAAATCATCAGAAACACTTCGGGAAACTATACCTGGTTTAATGACAATAAATCCTTCTATTATGTATTGAACGATCATACGGTGCGACCTTATAAAGTCATGCTGCATGCGGTGGGCACCGACCCTTCCACTGATAAAGAAATTTATACAGAAAAAGACAGCACATATAGTATCCGGCTTTCGAAATCAAAAAATAACCGCTATATCTTTATTAACTCAGCAAGCACCAACAGCAATGAAGTAAGATTTATTGATGCAAACAATGCGCTTGCAGCTCCTGCTGTGATTCAACCACGCACGGATAATATTGAATATTCAGCAAATTATTTTGAAGGGAATGTCTTTCATATTTATACAAATAAGGACGCAAAGAACTTTAAATATGTGACGGCTCCTATCGGCAGCGCTTCTATGGCCAATTGGAAAGATATCATTTCGGCGAATGATAAGGCGTATCTGGAAAATGTAGAAGTGCTGAAAGATTATTATGTAGTACAAACAAAAGAGAATGGCCTTACTCAAATTAAAATCTATGATCGTAAGAACAATAAATGGTCCAACGTAAATTTTGGGCAGGAAGATTATGTAGCCAATATGTATATGGCTACAGATGATTATGCTACCGACAGCATACGTTACTATTTCACTTCACTCAGTACTCCCGGTTCAGAATATCTATACAATATAAAGACAGGACAAAAAAAATTACTAAAACAACAAAAAGTAGGTGGAGGCTTTCAACCTTCTTTATACGAAACAAAACGCCTTTGGTCAACGTCTGCTGACGGTACAAAAGTGCCTATCTCTATCGTGTACAGGAAAGACAAATTTAAAAAAGATGGCACCAGCCCTTTGTTACTTTATGCTTACGGTTCCTATGGTGCTAATTCTGATCCTTATTTTAGTTCTTCGGCAATTAGCTTATTAGACAGAGGTATATCTTTTGCCATTGCACACATCAGGGGCGGGCAGGAATTGGGTCGCGACTGGTATGAGCAGGGTAGAATCCTGCACAAGAAAAATACGTTCACCGATTTTACAGACGCCGCTCAATACCTGGTAAATGAAAAATACACTTCGCAGGATAAACTATTTGCCAACGGGGGAAGTGCGGGAGGCATGCTGATGGGTGCTGTAGTTAATATGCGCCCTGATCTTTTCAAGGGTGTAATAGCAGAAGTTCCCTGGATGGACGTGGTAACTGATATGTTTAACACCGACCTGCCGCTTACAACATTGGAATATGACCAATGGGGTGATCCCAATAAAAAAGCACATTATGATTATATGTTAAGCTGGTCGCCCCTTGATAATGTAAAACGGGCTACGTATCCTGCTATATTAGCTACCGGTGGATTGAACGATACGCAGGTACCTTACTTTTCTCCTGCCAAATGGGTAGCCAAAGTGAGGGAAAACAACCTGGGTACAAATCCTGTTTTGTTTAAAATAAATATGGGTGCAGGCCATGGTGGGGAATCAGGCCGTTTTGAACGTCAAAAGCTTACTGCTTTGAAATATACTTTCCTACTAACGCAATTGGGCTGGAATGAAAATACTTCCACTCAAAAATCTTTTTAGCAAGCCAAAAGCTTTGGAGCAGCATTTTGCCTTCTACATTTGTGCATGGCGTTTTATGAATTCAATGGAATTAAACCGACAGTCCATCCGTCTTCTTTTGTCCATCCGCAAGCTACCGTTACCGGTAATGTAGTCATTGGGAAAAATGTATACATCGGTCCTGGCTGCGCCTTGCGTGGCGATTGGGGAAAGATCATTATTTCGGACGGCTGCAATGTACAGGAAAATTGCACCGTTCACATGTTCCCCGGCTTTACCGTTTTATTAAAAGAAGCAGCACATATTGGTCATGGTGCTATTATTCATGGAGCCACTATTGGCCGCAACTCTTTAGTAGGTATGAATGCCGTTATCATGGACCAGGTTGACCTTGGTGATGAATGCATTGTTGGTGCGCTTGCGTTCATTAAGCAGGGAGAAAAAATTCCAGCCCGTTCTTTAGTGGCCGGAAACCCGGCAAAGATCATTAAACCTGTGAGCGATGAAATGATAGCCTGGAAAACAGAAGGAACAAAATTATACCAACTTCTTCCTCGGCAATGCTACGACACTTTAAAACTTTGCAAACCTTTGCAGGAAGAAACGGTACAAAAGCCCATCACTGAACATAACTACCAGCCATTCAAAAAAAGCCGTGAACAATGACTTGAAAAAAAATAAACCTGTTATTTTTTTTCGTAATTTAAGAGTCTCATTTAAACAGATAAACCAAAGATTATGAGACGAGTTTTACCCTCCCTAACATCAGCCCTACTAGTTGTATTCAGCGCTTTCAATCTCCATGCACAAAACGATCGTTTTGCATATGCCATCACCGATATTTCAAAAGAAGGTGCCGGATGGAACGTGTTGCGAAAGCTGGATCTTCAAACCGGCGAATATAGCAATGTACTTTTAAATGGCACCGACCAGAAAATTTCGGTATACGACGCGATAACAAAAAAACAATTAGCCTTACAACCAGACGCCCGCTATGGTAATTTGATGCAATCACCATTTGCCACCGGGGTTGCAGCTGCTGCCTATGATAAAAAACACAACCGCCTTTATTTCACACCCATGTTTATTGATCAATTACGTTATATTGACCTGGGTAACATGAAAGTGTATTATGTAACCGGCGAAGCCTTTACGCAAAATGGCAACATGCATAATGACGAAGGCAAGATCATTACCCGCATGGTGATTGCACCTGATGGTTACGGTTATGCTATCAGTAATGATGGTAATAGCTTTATTAGGTTTTCTACAGGCAAAAAACCAGCTATCCGGCAATTAGGCAAACTGGTAGATGATGCGGCTAACAATGGAGTTTCTATTCACAATAGCTGCAGTTCAGCAGGTGGCGATATGATTGCTGATGATAAAGGAAATCTTTTTATCCTTTCAGCACGTAATCACGTGTTTAAAGTAAATACGGAAACCAAGGTAGCTACTCACCTGGGATCTATAAAAAACCTTCCGGCCAATTTTACGGTAAATGGCGCAGTAGTGGATGCAGAAGGTTCTTTGTTAGTGAGCAGTGCAGTGGATGCCACCGCTTATTATGTAATCAATCCCAGAAACTGGACCGCATCTGTTTACCCTTCAGGTAATGGCGTTTATAAAAGTTCTGACCTTGCCAACAGCAACTTCTTATCTTTTAAAACTCCCATCAAACCTGAACTGACCAATGTTAAGCTGGCAAGAACGCCTATAGCCGACCGTTTTGCCAAACTCATATCCATTTATCCCAATCCTGTTACAACAGATAAAATAATGGTTCAATTCAATAAAGTTCCTGATGGGGACTATACCGTTGAATTAATGGACGCTTTGGGCAGAAGTGTTATGCAGCAGAAGGTTACTATCAATAATGAAACACAAATCCAGTCGCTTTCTTTAAGCAAAGGCAATACAAGAGGTACGTACCTTGTTAAGGTATTCGACATAGCTAAAACATCTGTATTTACCCAAAAAGTTTTGGTTCAGTAAACTAACTGAACCCTCTGAGGAACGCTGGCCCGTAAGCCGGCGTTTTTTGTTTGTAAGGACTAGCACTTAGGCTCTTTAAGGACTTGTACGGTCATCTTTCCAAATCAATTTTACGTACTGCGCTTTTGTACTAAAGTCGCTGCATTTACCATCTCCTTTGCCCGTTATGCCGCCTGCAGGTGCGCAGATGTAATCGCATTTTTCATCATATACTTCGTTATACCGGTCGCAGCAATTGCTAGTGAAATAAAAAACTCTTTTACCATTGTAAGAATATTCATACACCTCGGCAGGTGGGTTCCACCTTGGTTGTTGTCTAATCTCATCTATGCGTTGCTGAATGCATAAAGGAAGCTTATCCCTTTCCATTGTTTTTGCGGCCACTAAAAGCAGAATAGCAAGAGTAAAGAGATATGATTTCATAAGAATGGTTGACAGGGTAATATCTTTGATGCAAAAACAATACCTCTTGGAGAAAACTAATTTTGTAGACCAGATACGGGTCTTTTGTAAAAGTGGACATGGCGGAGCCGGTATCAAACACTTTCGTAGGGATAAACTAACAGCGCTGGGTGGACCGGATGGAGGTGATGGCGGAAGAGGTGGGCATATTATTTTAAAAGGCAACAGTAACCTCTGGACACTTTTGCACCTGCGTTACTATAAAAATATACTGGCCGATGATGGGGACAGAGGTAGTGATAACAACCGTACCGGGAGAAACGGAAAAGACATTATCCTGGAAGTTCCATTGGGCACCATTGCAAGAGATGAAGAAACCGGGGAAAAGGAACTCGAGATTTTACACGATGGCGAAGAAAAGGTGTGGCTTCCCGGCGGTAAGGGCGGATTGGGCAATACTAATTTCAAAACGCCTACCAACCAGGCGCCTGAACACTCTCAACCAGGTTTGCCGGGCCAGGAAGGATGGAAAATATTAGAGCTTAAAGTATTGGCCGATGTAGGGCTTGTAGGTTTTCCCAATGCCGGTAAATCCACCTTGCTTTCTGTAATGACAGCAGCCAAACCAAAGATAGCCGACTATGCTTTTACCACAATTACCCCGCAATTGGGCATGGTAGAATATCGTGATGGAAAAAGTTTTTGTATAGCTGATCTCCCGGGTATCATTGAAGGCGCGGCTGAAGGCAAAGGTTTAGGCCATCGCTTTTTACGGCACATAGAACGCAATCCTGTTTTACTGTTTTTAATCCCTGCTGATAGCAAAAATCACAAAGAAGAATTCGATATCCTGGTAAACGAACTGGAAGAGTACAACCCGGAGTTATTGCATAAGCAATTTATTATTGCCGTTAGCAAAAGCGATATGCTGGACGATGAACTAAAAGAAGCTATTGAAAAAGAACTACCACAAAATATCCCACATATTTTTATTTCTTCGGTTATCAACAAAAACATACAGGAACTGAAGGACTTATTATGGAAGGTGCTGAATACAACAAATACGTAAGAAAGAAGTAGGGAGCTTGGCTTCAGTGCTGGCACCCGCTTCCGTTGTGTCACTCTCTTGTACGTTTGGAGCAGCTATCAGCATTCAGCTATCGCCTTTAGAAGTTCGACCTAATGGCTGAGGGCTGATTGCTGAAAACTTGCTGCAGTATAAGAGTGCGACGCAAGAAAAGTTGATAGTACCACAAAAGGCGGATACATAAATTTTTTTCCTTTTTTAATCCTTAACAGATTTATAAGCAACCAATTATTGATTCTTATGGCTCTCTTAAAAAATAACCCTGGCCGGGCAGCTCCTCTACCTTTTGGGAGCAGTATCAATTTTAAGTACGTTTGCCCACGCCGTTAAAAAACTGTACTCAACGAAATTTATGATCATGAAAAAAAATTTTATTGTCATTATCCTTAGTGTTACGCTTGCGTTTAGAGCTGCTGCAGATGAAGGAATGTGGTTGCCATTGCTACTAGGTCAGCAGGTATACAATGACATGGCAAAGAAGGGTCTGAAACTTACTAAAGAACAATTGTATAGCATCAACAAAGCTTCGCTGAAAGATGCCATCGTCATTTTTGGCGGCGGATGTACCGGCGAACTGGTAAGCTCTCAAGGCCTGATCTTTACTAACCACCATTGTGGTTATGATGTTATTGCAGATGCCAGTACGGTAGAACATAATTACCTGACAGATGGATTTTATGCAAAGAATCAAGGCGAAGAAATTCCCGGTGGCGCCCTGTCTGTTCAATTTTTGATTCGTATAGATGATGTAACAAAAGAAGTGCAGGATTCACTAAGAGGTTTATCGGGTGCTGAAAGAGCGGCCCGTCAAACGGCTGTACTTGCGTCTATCAACGAACGTTTATCGGACGCAGCCAGCAACATTGAAACGAAGGTAAGTCCCTTGTTCAAAGGCAATCAATACCTTGCTTTTGTATACCAACGCTACACCGACGTTCGGCTGGTAGGCGCACCACCGGAGTCAGTGGGCAAGTTTGGCGGCGATACCGATAACTGGGAATGGCCGCGCCATACAGGAGACTATTCCATATTTCGGGTGTATGCAACAAAAGACGGAAAACCTTCCCCTTATAACACGGGCAATGTTCCGCTCAAACCAAAATGGTATTTACCGGTTTCATTGAAAGGGGTGAAGGAAGGCGATTTCACCATGATCTGGGGATACCCCGGAAGTACCAACCGTTACGAGTCTTCACCGGGCGTACAATTATCTACCGATATAAAAAACCCGACCCTTGTAAAGCTTCGTGATATGCGGCTTAAGTACATGTTCGAGGAAATGAAAAAAGATCCTGCTATCAAATTGCAATTGGCGTCTGAGTATGCCAACATTGCCAACTACTGGAAATTTTATGAAGGTGAAACAAAGCAATTGCTCAAGTATGATGTATATGGACAAAAGAAAAAAGCAGAAGAAACTTTTATAAAATGGGCTGCAGATAAGCCGGAGTACAAAACTATCTTCAATGACCTGCAGGCAGCGTATACCGCCTGGAAGCCCTATGCAGCACACCGGGTATACATCAACGAAGGACTTTTGGGTTCCCCCTTACTGGCGTTTGCAGCCAGCCTGCAAAGCCTCGAAAATAAGATGGTAAGCCAGGGTGTTTCGTCTGCCGATATAAAAAAAGAAATAGATGCTGTCAATATTGCAAGACAAAACTTTATAAAGGCGGAAAACAAAACTTCTGATCAAAATATTGTAGGCACAGTGCTGCAGATGTATTATAATGATATTCCAAAGGACCAGCAGCCGCAGGGATTGTTTACTTCTATCCGGAATGAATATGGTGCGTTGGATAAAGCTTCAACATATCAAAAGTTCGCAGAGGCCATTTTTAAAAATACTATGTTTCTTGATGACACGAAATGGAATGCTTTTGTCCGCAGCCCGGATGCCAATGTACTGCAACAAGACCTTGCCTACAACCTTGCCAATACCATTCTTCGCAATTACCAGGGGAAGTATCTTCCTTTATACCAACAGTTCACTACAAAGAATAATGATTGGGGAAGATTATATCTGAAAGGCGTGGCCGAAATGAACCCAAAGAAAGTGATGTATCCCGATGCCACTTTTACTATGCGTGTTAGTTATGGCAAGGTGGCTGATTATAAGCCCAGAGATGCGGTTCGTTATGATTATGTTACTACTTCTAAAGGCCTGCTGGAAAAATATAAACCCGGCGATTATGAATTTGATTTACCGGCAAAAGAAGTTCAATTGATCAAGGCAAAAGATTTTGGCCAATATAAAGATGCCCGTACCAACGACCTTGTTATTGGCTTTATTACTACCAACGATATCACCGGTGGCAATTCCGGTTCTCCTGTCATTAATGGTAATGGCGAACTTCTTGGTCTTGCGTTCGATGGCAATTATGAAGCACTAAGCCACCAATTGGCTTTTGACAAAGATCTGAACCGCACTATTTGCGTTGATATCCGTTATATCTTATGGTGCATCGATAAGCTGGGAGGTGCACCAAACATTGTTAAAGAGCTGACCATAAAAAAATAGGCCTTTATAAATAAGTGGTGAATGGATAAGGAGTTTAATCACTCTAACCATTCACCACTCTTTCTTTTATCTTTGGTTCTATTCAATTCCGACTGCTTTGAAGAAATTGATTTTATTTTTTACATCTGTTATTTGTATTGACGGGATTGCTTTAGCACAACTTCGTTTTAGCATAGCAACAGATGTTTCTCTTCTCCGCAATTTTAGTCCTCAACAAAAATTCTGGTCCTTGGGCCAGGGTGTAGAAGCCGATCTTCATTTTTCTCAAAAGAACACGTTTTATGGCTGGTTCAATTATCATACACAAGGAAGCTTCAACAATAGTTTCGAAGCAGATGTAAAGCCACCGGGAACGCCTGGGCAAATTGATTATTATATTACCGGCAAGTGGGCTTTTAGACAGGTTTCCATTGGGTGGAAACATTACATCAGGGGCTCCTTTGACAAAGAATATGACTGGAATCTTTATGGAGCGGCCGGATTTGGTTTGCTGTTTACCAGGGCAGAAAATATTTTAGTATCGTCTATTGACACGGCGCTTTATGCATTGAGACCCACGCCCCAATTGGGCAAGGATGATTTCAAACGTTTAACCCTTGACCTTGCTCTTGGCACTGAACTCCCACTGGGGCCGAACTTCTACGTATATGTCGATGTAAGAACTTCTATTCCTACATCAGACTATCCTTCTCCACTTTTACACAACAAAAAACATGTACCCTTACCTGTTATGCTCAATGCAGGTATGCGTATTTTGTTTGGTTCTGGTGAGTAGCGGCCATAACTGAAAGCAAATAAACATCTTCTTAACAGGGAGTGAAATCCCATTACGCAAACCAAAGGTTCTCGTAGCCACTTTGGATAGAACTAATCCTCTAATTTTACGCCTCTTTTATAAAACAATGTTATGCAGCAGGGTACTATCATACAATCGGTTGAGATCTATAAATTATTCATTCCCTTAAAAGAACCCTTTGTTATTTCATTGGGTCCCATCAATGATGTGCAAAACGTGGTTGTCATCCTCCGTACAAAAGACGGTTGTGCGGGTTACGGCGAATGCAGTCCTTACATGTCCATTAATGGTGAAAGTGTTGACACCTGTTTTATTGTAGCCCAGTATTTTGCCAGGGTATTAAAAGGAAAAGATGCATTAGATATTGCCGGTTGTATAGAAGCAATGGATAAAACGATCTATGCCAACACCAGCATTAAAAGTGCTTTTGACATAGCCCTGCACGATATAGCCGGTCAACATGCCGGTATACCTGTTTATCAATTATTGGGAGGTAAGAAAAATAAAGTGTTGGAAACCGATATGACCGTGAGTATTGGTGATCCCCAAAAAATGAAACGGGATGCTATCCTGTTTAAAGAACAAGGCTTTCCTGCCATAAAAGTAAAGCTCGGACAAAGCCTGGAAAAAGATGTATCCAGGATACAGGCTATCAGGGAAGGCATTGGTCCTGATCATCCTTTACGTATCGATGCTAACCAGGGTTGGCAAACAGCAGAAAATGCTATTGCTATTTTGCAGGCTTTGGGGCCCTATAATATTGAACACTGTGAGGAGCCTATTCTTCGTTACCGGTTTATGGAGCTGAATAAAGTATCGGCCGCTTCGCCCATTCCCATTATGGCTGATGAAAGTTGTGGAGATGAATGGGATGCGGAAAGACTGATACAACTTAAGGCGTGCAGCATGTTTAATATCAAACTGGGAAAATCATCCGGATTTTACAAAGGCCTTAAGATTGCAAAATTGGGTGCAGCTGCGGGCATCCATATGCAGGTGGGAGGGTTCATGGAATCACGCCTCGGTATGACTGCTGCTGCCCATTTAGCACTGGCCAATGATCATATTTATCACTGCGATTTTGATACGCCCCTCATGTTTACCGAAGACCCGGTAATTGGCGGAATACAGTACTTAGACAAAGGAATAATTGAGCTGCCGGACGCACCCGGCCTGGGAGCAGTTATTGATGAGCGTTATCTGGTTAATGCGGAAAAGACAGTTATGTAATTATTTCATCTGTCATGGGATAGGTAACCGTGCCTATATATTCACCTTTACGGTAGATACTGCTTTCTCCTAAACTGTTCATGATTCTAAAGGTTTTTCTTTCTTTCCATGTTGGTTTGTAACCTAGAAATTTGGTGATCATTTCTTCTATTAACCTGGCTTTTTCTACTGCCATTTGCAGTAAAACATTAACTTCTGACATAATGGTATTTTTTAGGATGGTCCCCAAAAAGTAGAGATCAAGGATGTTTACAAGGAGTACGAGGAAGGATTTAAGCTGGTGAAGCTATAACGGCAATTTAAGTTTTAAAGTTAAAAAAAACCACATTGGCAACCAATTAATTTTCAAATTAATTGATGGAATATGTCAAAGTTGTTGAGGTTGTTTAAGCCTCGTTGCTTTTAATTCATAAGGACAAAAAAAGGTGGCCTTACGGGGCCACCTTATCTACTGGTCAGGACTGCTTAAGAGAATTCTATTG
>DAIQPL010000251.1:0-6230 GCA_036787395.1 Flavisolibacter sp.
GATTGGGCAATAATCATTTCCACATCTGTTAATTCAGGAAGAGCCAGCTGTTGTGAGATGCTTTGTTTTCCTCTTGAATCATAAACGAAAATCTCGAGCGGAGCGCCTCTTTTTTGCAAAGAATCCAAAGCTGTTTGAACTCCCTGGTAAAATTCCAACCCGGGAATAACATACCGGGGAAAGTTATTTTTTTCAAAACGAAAATTGCCTGTGGCATCAAAAACAGAATCGAGGTAAAGCGGTGTAAAGATGGCAATCTTATTCCGTTGTACTGTTTGTGCAATCGTTGAAAAAGAAATAGCAAGAGTAAAAATCGATCCAACAAAAAGTCTTTTCATATCAAGATTTCTAATGTAAATAGCAAGTGTTCAGGTAAAGCAAAAAATTTTCTCAAACGAGATCAGTGATAAATTGACGGGGATATGGCAGCTAAAGAACTTCAAACTAAAAACCAAAACTTTAAACCATTACTCCCATTCAATCGTTGCTGGCGGTTTGCTGCTAATATCGTACACTACACGGTTTATACCTCTTACCGAATTAATAATTTCATTGGACACAGAAGCAAGAAAATCATAAGGCAGGTGCGCCCAATCTGCTGTCATTCCATCCACACTGGTTACAGCCCTTAGTGCTACTGTAAACTCGTAGGTTCTTTCATCGCCCATTACTCCCACGCTACGCACCGGCAATAAGATAGAGCCCGCCTGCCAAACCGTTGCATACAGGTTATGTTGCTTCAATGCTTTAACATAAATATCGTCGGCTTTTTGTAACAGGTTCACCTTTTCCTCTGTTACTTCTCCCAATATCCTGATGGCTAAACCGGGGCCGGGAAAAGGATGGCGGCTGATCATGTCGTCAGGGATACCCAATTCAGTGCCAACTTTTCTTACTTCATCTTTAAACAAATAGCGCAACGGCTCCACCAACCCTAAATGCATTTTTTTTGGTAAGCCGCCAACATTATGGTGCGATTTGATAGTAACGGAAGGGCCGTGTACAGAAACACTTTCAATTACGTCGGGATAAATAGTGCCCTGTCCTAATAGCTCCACACCCTTTATTTTTTTTGCTTCCTCCTGGAAAATTTCGATGAAGATTTTCCCGATCGCTTTCCTTTTTTTCTCAGGGTCCGTTTTGCCTTTCAGCTTTTGGTAAAACTTATTTTTGGCGTCAATGCCTTTTACATTGAGGCCAAGCTGTTTATACGTCTTTACTACATTTTCAAATTCATCTTTTCTCAACACACCATTGTCTACAAAAATTCCATGAAGATTATCGCCTATAGCCCGGCTGATTAAAGTAGCAGCAACGGTAGAATCTACGCCGCCACTGATGGCCATCACCACCTTGCGGTTACCTATCTGTTTTTTTAAAGCAGCAACAGTGTCAGTAATAAAATGCGCAGGTGTCCAATCTTGCCGGCAACCACAGATGTTGACTAAAAAATTATGAAGTACTTTTTTGCCTTCTATGGAATGGTACACTTCCGGATGAAATTGCAAACCATACAGGGGCTTATGCATTTCATCGTCTTTATGTTTGAAAGCAGCAACAGGAATACTATCGGTAGTAGCCAGCAATTCAAATTCTTTAGGCAGTTTTAAAATGGTGTCGGCATGGCTCATCCAAACCTGGGAGGCTGGAATCAGGTTGTTTAGCAGGCTGTCTTCTTTTTCCAGGTGAAGAATGGCACGGCCATATTCCCGTTTGTTACTTTTCTCCACTTTGCCACCAAATTGCTTAGCCATCATTTGCGCCCCGTAACAAATACCCAGAACCGGTGCTTTCTTTGTCAACGAAGCCACGTTGACATCCGGAGCCTTTTCATCATTAACGGAGAATGGCGACCCTGACAGGATGATCCCTTTTAGAAAAGGGTCATATTCAACCGGTTTATTAAAAGGTACGATTTCGCAAAAAACATTGGCCTCCCGAACGGCCCGGGCAATCAATTGTGTGTATTGTGAGCCGAAGTCGAGAATCAGAATTTTTTCTGTCATGGGGTGTAAAAATAATAAACCTCGGTTTAACGGTTTGCGAAGGTGGAAATAAGGAGGAAAACTATTGTCCTAACCAAATGCTATTATGAACTTACGTTGCTGCCTGTGGCGCAGCAGGCGCCATCGCACACCTGCACGCCAACAACTTCATTGAACAGAAAGTTTCAGGCAAAGCTGGCAAAGAAGCAAAAACAAGGGTTCTATTTGCTGCCTCGTTGCCGGCTTTTCGTGAAATCAAAAGATAATAAGAATTACTGCACCTGAACGGAGCGTCGCAAGGAACGCTTCGCAAGGATTTGTAGGTGGTTTCATAAAAACTTAAATCTATTTGTAACTTGGCGTTTATAACTGTAGTCTTATACAAAAACAATCATCATGAGAATTTCCTTTATCGTTTTGGTAATAGCTTTATTTGGTCTTTCGTCCTGCAATTATTTTGGCGGCGAACGCATTTCCGGCGACGGCCACATAGTAAGCCAGCAAAGGAATGCCAGCGGTTTTCATAGCCTGGATGTGAGTGGCGGAATTAAAGTTCATTTGCGACAGGATGCAGCTTCATCTGTAAAGGTTGAGGCAGACCAAAACCTGATGGAATACATTGAAGTTTATAACGACGGCAATACGCTTGTGATCAAGGAAAAAGATGGTGTTAATTTGGATCCTTCAAAAGATATTCTTGTTTACGTAGCTGCTCCCACGTTTAAGGATATTGATGTTTCAGGAGCTTGTGATATTATCGGGGATGGTCCCATATCAGCAAATGATGAAATGAGTGTGAATGCAAGTGGCGCCAGCAACATTAACCTGCAGCTAAATGCTTCGAAACTTCGATCAGAGCTTTCAGGAAGTAGTCATTTGAATTTGAAAGGACAGGTTACTGATTTTTCTCTGCATGCCAGCGGCGCCAGTGAAATAAAAACCTTTGAGCTGGTGGCAGATAATATTGAACTTGATCTTTCCGGTGCGTCAGAAGCTGAAGTGAATGCTAACAAAAAACTGGATGTGGAAGCTTCCGGCGCAAGCAATGTTATCTATAAAGGTAGGCCGGCCATTACGCAAAATTCATCTGGTGCCAGCGAAGTAAGACCAGCCAGTTAAAGATTCACGTATTTTACCCTGATCATAATATTTCGATTTCTTCCTTTGTCATCGGTGCATGAAATTTTTACAGGACCTTCGCTGGGAATAAAGAACTGGGCCTCTCCTGCATTGGTGCTTTTATAAAACTGGTCATTAATATACCAATACAGTTTACTCACATCTGAGCCGGCATTAGCTTTTAATTGTAATGGTTCAGGGTCTTTGGAGTTAATGAAATATTCTGTGCCATTTAATGGGAATGTAATGTTTGGTCCGTCGCCTTTGAAAATCTTTTCACAATCCGGGTTATGAGGGGGAATTTTTTGATAGCTGATTCCATTTTGAGAAAAATAGTCCTGCATTTCAGGTGCTATTGAACGATATAACTTTTTAATATAGCCGGTTGCCGGCGCACAACTTTCACAATAGGAAACAGAATTATCAGGTGATATTTTGATCTCCCGCAAATGATGGCAGGTAGTGGAAGTGCTAATCAATGGAATGAAATAATCTGAAACCAGGTTGGTGCAATCAGGACCGGGTGGCAAACCTGTTTCGCTACATACCTTTCGCAATTCACAGTCTCCAGGTGGAACATACCAATCTGAGTTGCTATCGTAATCTATGGTATTGAATATTTTAAACAGGAGCGGCGTAGCTGTATTAGCACCACTCAATTCCGCTACTCCCTGGCCGGAGAAGTTACCTACCCAGATACCAACCGTATAGTTTTTATTATAGCCAATGCTCCAGGCGTCTTTTCTTCCATAGGATGTTCCCGTTTTCCATGCAATCTTCGGCATGTGTTCTGTAGCTGTCCAGTTCAGGGGAAAATCAGGCCTGTTAACTTTGGAAAGGATCTCGGTGATCATGTAGCTGGAAGCCGGGGTCAGTAATTGAATCTTTTTTGACGGAGCAGTTGTTTGTAGGAATTGAGGCGTACTATACATGCCGTTGTTGGCAAGGGCAGAAAATAAACCGGTCAATTGCTCAAGCGTAGCTCCGCAACCCCCGAGGATCAACGACAGCCCTAATTTGTTTTGATCTTTTTGAATTTGTTTAAAATCACAGGCAATGAGTTTGGTAATGAGCCGGCCTTTGCCCAATTGCTGCAGCCCTTTTACAGAAGGAATATTTAAAGAATGATCCAGCGCATATTCCATAGTTACATAGCCGTTGAATTTCTGGTCATAGTTTTCCGGTGCATAACCGCTGTAATTAACCGGCACATCATTTATAACCGCCTTAGGTGTGAGTAAACCTTCATCAATACATAGTCCGTACAGCAAGGGTTTCAATGTACTTCCTGGTTGGCGGATAGCCGCGGCTCCATTCACCTGGCCGCCATCTGTTGTATCAGTGAATCCTACGGACCCTACATACGAAATGATTTTGTGTGTTTTATTGTCCATCACTATCACAGCGGCATTGCGAATATTTTTCAACCTTAAGTTTCTTATATAATCTTCTGTCAGCTTTTCAATCTTTAGCTGGGTATTAAGGATGATATTGGTTCTAATGTTAGTTTTAGTAGAAGAGGATTTTAGTTTATATGCGAGATGAGGAATAAAATGCGGAACCGACGTACGGAACGCAGTTAATGGTTCTGCTTCTGCGTCTTCAATTTCTTTTTTTGAAAAAACACCGTCCTTTGCAAATTTCTGCAACCACCTGTTGCGTTCTTTTATAACAAGGTCGTTTGCTTTACCAATCACTAAAGAGGAAGGTCGGTTGGGAATAATAGAGAGGGCGGTTATTTCAGCCAGGGATAAATGATCCGGATTCTTTTTAAAATAAAGTAAAGAAGCAGATTTTACACCCTCAAGGTTACCACCATACGGAACAAGATTGAGATACATCTGCAAAATTTCGTCCTTAGAATATTTCAATTCCAGTTGAAAAGCCCTGAATACTTCAATTGCTTTGGACACGAGATTGCGGTTGCGTGGTTCCAGTGCTCTTGCTACCTGCATAGTGATAGTAGAAGCACCGGAAGTCCTCGTCATTCGAAAAATATTCATAAGGGCTGCTCTTCCTACGGCAAGCAGGTTGACGCCGGGGTGGTAGTAAAAGTATTTGTCTTCTTTTGCTATAATGGTTTTACGAAGCAGGGGAGAGATTTCATTTAGCTCCGTTTTCATCCGCCATTTTTCGTCTTTTGTAAGAAAAGCATTTACAAGTTCGCCATTTGCATCTGTAACGGTTGTTGAATATTCAATTGAAGAGGGAACAGGAAAAATGAAATTGAAAAGGAGGAACAAAAGGAAACCACTGATAGCTACAATTACAAATCTTTTAACAAGCAACAGTGATTTTTGCTTTGTAACTTTCTGTTGTAATCTTCTAAATCTATATGGACTCATCGAGTCTGCCTCCTTAGTTAGTTTGCTCACTCTAATTTCTGTTTTCTTTATTTAACCAGGAATATTAATAGAGAATTTAACTCTTTCTTTTTTACTTATCTTTTTGGAGCCAAACTATCAACAAACAATTTTATGCGTATCAAAAATATTTTAGTCCCGCTGATATTTAGCGGGACTATTTTTTTATCGGCCTGTAACCGTAATTATGTAGGCCTCGATTATACCAATGCTAAAGGTGAAGTACCCCAGTTAAACAATCTTGTTTTTCGTTTTAGTAAAGGAGTTTATCCTGATTCATTAATCAACTCGTGGGACTCTACTGCTTATATTTCTTTTGAGCCAAAGATCCCCGGGCGTTTCCGCTGGAATGGCCCTGACGAATTGGTGTTTTCTCCTGCCCAGCCTTTATTGCCAGCTACTGAATACAAAGCAAGAATAAAAGACGATGTATTACGCTATAGCAAATACAACGATTTGAAAGACGTTGATGAAATAAAATTTCATACCGCCTCTCTTCAACTCAGTGATGCGCAGGTGACCTGGGTATTACAGGATGAAAGTACCCGCACTGCCGTGCCGCAAATTAATTTAGGATTCAATTATCCCGTAAAGGCGGAAGAATTGAAAGATAAGCTGAAGATTGAAATTGAAGGTACTCAGGTAAACTATAGCATTCAGAATATTGGCATCAATAATACCATTAGTGTTCGTCTGAACTCCTTTAAAACGGAAGATAAAAACTATGAGGCTCAAATTGTCATTGATAAAGGATTGAAACCTG
>DAIQPL010000048.1:0-19136 GCA_036787395.1 Flavisolibacter sp.
TAACCAGGATACGAGTAATCGTACTGTTCCAACAAAGGTCATGACCGTTGGTCTATACGTTGTAGGAGGATTGGTTGCGGCGGGGGTGATGAAATTCCTGGATCGGAAAAAACACAAAAAGAATGAAGCCTGGGAGAAAAGGCTTGTCACATCTTCAATGGCTTAGTTATTTGTTAGCCCATTGTAATACCAGGGATGCATAATAATTTCTTCTGGGGGCTGCATTATAATAGCGGCCTCCAAAACCATTGATGTCGTTACCCAAACTATATTGTTGATCTAACAGGTTTTCCACTCCTCCTGAAATTTTTATTCTTAATTTTTCTGCTACACGTTTTTCAAAACCCAGTCTTGTACTCAACAGGTGGTAAGGGTCCGCATACTCAGTGTTGGCGTCGTTCAACGGAATTCTGTCACTAAAGTAATAAGCAACATTTGCTGACAAACCGCTGTTTGAAGTAAAATCTACACCACTTGAAATTGCATGTGGACTATTGGCTGGTAACTGCTTTCCTGAAAAATCATTAGTCAGCTGCTTAAATTCTTTATAATGGAAATCGTGCCAGGTATGGCTTAGCCAAACAAAGCTCTTTTGAACGAAAACAACAGACCGAAACAATGGATAGCTGATATATGTTTCAACACCGTGTTGTTTCGTTTTACCAGCGTTTACAAAATAGTCCCCGCCACCAGCATCTCTTCTTGTTACAATTGTATTTTTCAATGAAAATATAAAGGCATTTACGTCCACATATAATCCGTTCGCCAAACCGGCTTTCAATCCAAGGTCATAATTTGTACCTTCTTCTGCATTCAGTCCCAGGTTAATCGCACTTCCCGACGGGGTTAACTCTGCAGTAGTAGGTGGTGAAAAGCCTTTTGATACACTTGAGTAGATGACAAAATCTTTCAGCTTTTTTGAAAGAGAAAAACGGGGGGCGATTTCATTATCAAACTCCCGGGATTGCTTGCCTATAGTAACAGGTTGAAAACGCTGTAAGCTTACTTTTAATTTATTCCAACTGGCACCCGCATTAATTTGCCAGCTTTTTACATTAAGTGTTGCCTGTGTAAATACAAAATATTGTCGGTTATTAATTTCATCATAGCTCTGCAACGAATCCGGGTTCCCGCCAACATTTTTATGAATGCTAACAGAGGGCAGTCCCGTCTGCCATTCGCCACCAATGTCCCAGGCGAAAATTGAGTTTGCAAATGCATGTTGAAATTTAAAAACCGTTCGTGCTCCCGCGTGAGGTTCAGAGCTCTTGCCATAATTGCGTACTGTCGGATTTCTTAATTCCGTAAACATTCCATAAAAAACAGTTTTATTTTGCCATTCAGCACTTAGTTGCTGCCAATAAGAAGCGCCGGCTATAAATGTTTTTTGTGTAATAGATGCCCGGCTTTGCTCAGCTCCGGGGAATCCGCCTCCGCCCGGTCTCGCCATTCGCGGATTTGATTTGTATTCGGCTAGTGTTAAAGCACCGGGCGTTTCATAAAAAAGGTTACCGAGTAAAACGGTTGTCTTAAGCAGGCGTTTATCATCAGGCCTGAAGATTCCCTCCCAGTTTAGGACATCCCTTTTTAATGCGGAATGAGTCCTATATCCATTGCTTTGCTGATGCTGGAAACCGATGCGGCTTGTTGATTTTTCAGAGCCGGAAGTAATGGCACCATATATATTGTGCAATCCATAACTTCCTGCTACATATTCGGCCAATACAGAAGGCTTTTCATGCTCATTCATGCTTTCTATTAATAACACGCCACCAGTGCCCGCGCCATATAAACTACTTCCCGGACCCTTTATGATCTCAATAGAATTAAAATTGTAATAACCCAGCTGATTCAAATAGGTATTACCTCCCGGATCTGTTATGGGTATGTCATTGTAATACACTTTTACATTTCGAACGCCAAATGGAGAGCGCAACGAACTGCCCCGTATATTAAATCGATAGCTGCCGGGAGAGCGTTCTTCCATCCGAACGCCTGGTGTAGTATTTACAGCCATTACAATAGAAGCAGGACCAAACCGTTCAAGGTTTTGCCTACCAATATAATTCACGGCAGCAGGTATTTCTCTCAACCTCCGATTTTGCTCAAAAGCTTTTATGATGACTTCCTCTAACTGTGTTGCCTTTATAGTATCTGCAGTTTGTGCGTGTGTACTCAGATGAACAATTAATAGTAAAATAAATAATAAATGGGTTTTCAAAATTGGCATGATATAAATTTAGTGGCACAATTACTGCGCAATATTATAGATTGTTAACAAACAAAAAACTATATCTATGTCAGGAAGAGGTGATAATAACAAAAGAGGTAGTGCCGGCCGTGGCGCCAGCAATCAAAGCAACCAGGGATTTGGCCAGGCGGGTAGTGCGCCAAAATCTAATACGGGTGAGCAAAAAGGTAAAAGATCACAACCGCAACACAAACAAGAAGACTCGTCTAGCAACCGCGACCATTCAACCCGTAGGGAAACTAAATAAAAAGCAGCGTCTCTGTATACAAAGCTGTTCTGCAATGCCGGACAGCTTTATTTTTGAGATTATTTCAAAATGATTACAGTTGAAATTTGTAGTGATTGCAGACACTCATGCCCGCCACCGAAGAATGCGACTTCCCAAAGGAGACGTACTGATTCATGCCGGTGATGTTTCTTACCGCGGGGAAAAACTCGAAATCGAAGATTTTTTGACCTGGTTCCGTAAGCAAGAATTTGCACATAAAATTTTTATTGCGGGTAACCATGATTTTCTATTTGAAAAAGCGAAACTGAAAGACCTGGATCAAATAATACCTCCCGACATTATTTACCTGAATGATAATGGTACAACTATAGACGGTATTAATATTTGGGGCTCGCCTATAACACCAAAGTTTTTTAATTGGGCATTTAACAGAAGCAGGGGAGAAGATATCAGGAAACATTGGGAAATGATTCCACAAAACACAGATTTGTTGATCACACACGGTCCTCCTTATGGAATATTGGACCAGGTAGCCAATGAACAGCATGTTGGATGCAAAGACCTGCTAAATACAATTAAGGAGCTAAAACCCAAAGTGCATGTATTTGGTCATATTCATGAATCATATGGAACTACAAAAAATTTAGGGATCAAATTTATAAATGCAAGCCAGGTAAATGAGTCTTACGATTTGATCAATAAGCCAATCATTTTTGAGCTATAATCCCAGCACAGTTTTCAACTTTCCATACCCATTTTTACTTACGGGAATCCTGGCGCCAGACTTTAAAATGGCAAGGTGACTTTCTTTTTCGTATGGGTCTATCCTGGTAATTTCCTGTACATTGATAATATAAGAACGATGCGTACGCACAAAAGAATTTTGCGGCATGGCTGTTTCAAAAAAAGCCATTGTTTTATTTTTCAAAAAACTTCCTTCAGACGTATAAATTTTTACATAATCGTCTGCTGCTTCCAGGTACTGTATTTCAGGTATAGGTATTATCTTAATCTTCCCACCAGTTTTCACCACGATGCGTTCGCTTTGTGCTGGTAGTTCTGTAGTCGATTGAAGCAGCTCTTTAGTAGCTTTTTTTTGTTGCTGTAAAGCTGGCTGATCCAGGTACTTACCAAGCGCTTTGTCAAACCTCTCTTTACTAAATGGTTTTAATAAATAGTCTATTGCATGTGTTTCGAAAGCCTTGATGGCATATTCATCAAAGGCTGTCGTAAAAATAACGTCAGGTGGCTGTTCAATTAACTCGAGCATTTCAAAACCATTGATCTTTGGCATTTGAATATCAAGGAAAATGAGGTCGGGCTGGTGTTGCATAATAGCTTTTAAGCCTTCGAATCCATCATTACATTCCTGTACTACCTGGAATTGAGGATGTCCATTCAGGTATTCATTTACAATACACCTTGCCAACGGTTCATCATCGATGATTAATGTCCTGGTCATTTCGGTTGTGGAATTTTAATGGTGGTGATAAATAGCTGTTCTCTTGTTTCTGTTTTCAAAAGGTCACTCC
Organism: Flavisolibacter sp.; assembly: GCA_036787395.1. Lineage (GTDB taxonomy): Bacteria > Bacteroidota > Bacteroidia > Chitinophagales > Chitinophagaceae > Flavisolibacter. Next base: position 4,013 of record DAIQPL010000048.1, read on the forward strand.
TGGCAAAAAGCAAATACAGCCTTCGTTGCACCGAATTTAATCCAAAGCCAGTGCCTTTTTTGGGCGAGCTGGTTTGTGGATCAAAAGGGTTTATTACCTGCACCATTAAACTATCATTTTCATTTTTTGCCGTAACACTAATGCTAATCGCTTCAGTGGTGTCGTATAATCCAAATTTGATAGCATTTTCAACAATTGGTTGTAAAAGCATCACGGGCAATTGTATTGAGCCACTTGTTTCATTGTGTATAACCGTAGACAGGCGGTGACCAAAACGAACCTTTTCAATTTCAAGGTATAACTCCAAATGCTGAAGCTCTTCTTCAAGACTTGCCCATTGGCTGTCTTCTTTTTTTAGTGTGCCTCGCAAAAAATCTGATAGCTGTTGAATCATGGTCCTTGCTTGTTGCGGCTGCGTACCAATAAGGGCATTGATAGAATTGAGGCTATTAAAAAGAAAATGAGGTTGCAGTTGTTGCCGAAGTTTATAAAGCTCTGCTTCTTTTGATAGTTTTTCGGCCTCGTTTTTTCTTTTTTCAGTTTCCTGTTGATCCTGTATAGTATACCATAAAACGCTTACCAGGGACATGCAGCCAATAACCAGAAAACCGATGGCAAACCGGATAGGAAAAGATTGAGAAAAGAAATTCCTGTAATCAGTGGCGTCATTGGCCAAAAGCATCAACAGGCTGCGACTTATCAATATCCAGGTAACGGCTAATGCCAGGCACAATCCCAAAATATAAACATACTTGTTCTTTTGAGGAATGTAAGACCTTAGTGTAACTGTAACAAGTAACGCCATGCCTACCAGTACCAGGTTACTAACAGCACTATCCCAGACCGCCATTTTCCAGGGAAAGCCAAACCAGTTAAGAACAAAAGCATGAACAATTCCCCACAGCCACCAGCAAATGGCAAATACAAGCCTGAAGCGTAAAGTTGTGAGTGGTGAAGATGCCAATGCTCTTAAATTAAGTTCAGTAACTGGTGCGTTTGTTTTTCCTGGATGGATTCAGCTTTGCGATGCACGAAAGTAGTATAAGCATTGGCATCGTCCACTTCATTTATTCGCGAGTAGATCTCTGCACCATCAATTAATTTACTTAGCCGGTAGAGTTCTGATACATTTATAAATTGCCAGGTGACCAGTTCATTCTTTTGGTTTAAAAAAGAATCCTGTTCTTCTTTACCCATGCCTGTTGCTTTGGTAAATGCTTCATCTTCATTGTCGGCCGCTATCAAACGTAACTGTTCATCAAATTGCGCTGTATGTTCACCATCGCCGCAAATAATCTGGTAAACCATCTTTGCCAGGTACCATTTCATAATTATAGATTTAAGATCAGGAAATGCACATTTAAAAACTTCTTATTTCAATACCGCCGAACATACAGGTACCATCCAGTACCAATACTTTGTTCGGATCTAAATTCACCCCATGAATTTGTCGCTTATCATCTACGCCTCCAAAAATTGCCGTAATATCACTTTGTACATCCCAGGTAGGCGGAACGATTAGTTTTGTACCACCAAAGATGTTTGTAGCATCAATTGTTATTTTACCTGTGAAATCGGCCTGCGTGAGGTCAATCTCCGAGCCCCCCATAAAACTTACGATATCACCGCCTCTGAAGCTTTTGCTCAAAACATTTTTTTTTACACCACCAAATACCGCTGTCACATCAAGAAAATCCCTGCGGTCACCTGAATAGTTGCTAAAATCATTTTCAGTTGTGGCAGCATTTGTTGATCCATCGGAGGTTCCCGGTGATTGCCAACCAGCTTCCCGCTGATGTTTCCATTTACGCCAGCTATTTCTTTTTGGACGAAGTATAAACACCAGGCCAATTCCGATAACTATAAAAGGTGCTGTAAAACGGTCAAGGTTGAGTGTTGGATCTATCCGGTCAATTAATGCTATTCCCCCGATAATTATAGGAATAATCCAGAACCCGCCCCGAAAGCCATGCCTAACGCCAAGAAAGGCACCAAGAGCAATAAGAAACACAGGCCAGGTGAAAAACCAGGTGGGGAAAAAAACTACGTTCATGCTTCTAAGAAGTAAAAGACCACCGACGATCAGCAGGAAAAAACCTGCCCATACGCGGCCATGTCTACGCTTTCTCTCGTAGTGACCCCATCTTGATTCTACTTCGTTTTTAAATTCATCGTCGTTCATTTTTTAAAATTTAGATCAAAGTAAATACTGTATGGAAAAGAAGACAAGGAAAGATAGGCGACAGAAAGGCTATTTGCCGGTAAACGACGGAGTTATGTCGGTAAAGTTTTTGTATTGATGACCAGGCTTTGCGTTTAGGGTTTAAGGTTTTTTGTTGCAGCTGTATAAAAGTTTAAAGTTTAAGGTTTGACATTCGATGACAGAGCCTCTAACTTTAAACTTTTCAAACTGGGACAACACCAAAGAACAACACATTGTAACATCTTTACTGAACTCCGTTACTTTTGCTTTGACAAAGCAATACAATGTTTGAATTATTATTTACAAAGTTTAATGAGAAGATCCAACTGACGGAAGAAGAAAAAGAGATCAGTAAAACTTTTTTTACACCAAAGAAACTGCGAAAAAGACAATATCTTTTGCAGGAAGGCGATCCGTGTAAAAATGTTGCTTTTGTAGAAAAAGGCTTGTTACGTTTGTATACAGTCGACGATAAGGGCGGTGAACACATTGGGCAGTTTGCATTTGAAGGTTGGTGGATTGCTGACCAACTTAGTTTTTTAACTGGTGAACCCTCCGTGTATAATATTGACGCATTAGAAGATTGCGAATTATTGCTGTTGTCAAGAAGCGCTGAAGAACAAATGATGCAAAAGCTACCAAAATTGGAACGCTATTTTCGGATTCTGTTACAGAGTAGTTTAATTGCAACGCAAAGAAGATTGATAAGTTCACTTAGCCATTCGGCAGAAGAAAAATACAATCAGTTAGTAGAGTCTTGTCCTTCCATACCCCGGCGGGTACCACAACACATGATGGCTTCCTATCTTGGTATTACTCCCGAAACACTAAGCCGTATCCGCAAACAAATGACTTTGAGAAAATAAACATCAAAGAGGATGCAGCACATAAGCTTGTTGTCTCACACCACAATCGTCATTATAAGGTTAAGGTTCCACTCGCTACATCATTTATTTCTTACTTACGGCTTGACCTATATCAAGTATATTTCTTGGCTTATCTCAATGGAGCCTGGCTCATTGTAGTAGTAGTTTTGTGTGACGAAAGAAGTTAAGCTGATCATTGATGAACCGGAAACAATTTATAAATCATATTACAGGAGCAACAGCAATGACAACATTAGGAGCATTTAGAAAATTTACAAGTGAACTGAAAGAAGAAGCACAACTAATGCCTGCGTTATTTATTGGGCACGGTTCGCCAATGAATGGTATTGAAAATAATGCTTTTAGTGATTATTGGAAACAATTAGCTAACGAAATTCCTGTACCCAAAGCAGTCCTGGTAGTGTCAGCACACTGGCTAACAAAGAGCACAAAGATTACGGCTATGGATTTCCCAAAAACCATTCATGATTTCGGAGGTTTTCCGCAGGAACTTTTTGATGTACAATATCCTGCACCCGGTAATTCCGTATTGGCCAAAGAAACTGCCTCCATTATCAAGTCAACACAAGTAGAACTGGATCACGATTGGGGATTGGACCATGGTACATGGACAATTGTGCGGCATATGTATCCCGAAGCAAACATTCCTGTATTACAGTTGAGCATTGATTATACAAAAAAAGCACAATACCATTATGACCTTGCCAGGGAGCTCTATGAGTTACGCAAAAAAGGAGTGCTTATTTTCGGAAGCGGCAATATGGTGCATAACTTGAAATTGGTGGCGTGGGACAAGATCAACGAACCTGAGTATGGTTATGACTGGGCAAACCAAATGAACACCACTTTCAAAGAACTGATAGCCAATGACCAACATGATAGGTTAATCAATTTTCAGGATTTGGGTAGCGAGGCTTTGCTTTCTGTTCCAACACCTGAACATTATCTACCCTTGATGTACACACTGGGGTTAAAAAATGAAAAGGAAACTGCAAGCTTTTTCAACGATAAAACTGTCGGAGGTTCACTGAGTATGACCTCAGTACGGATGGGCTAACGGGAAAGGGTAAGCTTTTTGATATAAACTTATAACCCAAATATGATAAAACATTTTACATCGGTGTTATAACTGGATAATTTTGTAAACATTCTAAATTCAACATTATGGCAATTAAATGGAAGATCGACCCGGCACACTCTGAGATACAGTTTAAAGTAAAACACCTGATGATTACAACGGTGACAGGCTATTTCAGAACTTTTGACCTGGAAGTAGAAACACAAACAGAAGATTTTAATTCAGCTACCCGCATAGAGTTTACGGCTGATATTGACTCCATAGATACCAATAACCAGCAACGCGACACACATCTTAAATCAGCAGATTTTTTTAAGGCTGAAGAACACAAACACTTGCGCTTTGTTGGAAAAAAATATGAGTCTGGTGGCGATGGCGCAAAGCTGTATGGTGATCTGACCATAATAGGAGTAACGAAACCCATTACTGTAAATGTTGATTTTGGAGGAATTGTAGTAGATCCATATGGACAAACAAAGGCTGGTTTTACCGTCAATGGTAAAATAAGCCGTAAGGAGTTTGGTTTAACCTGGAATGCTGTTACCGAAGCCGGGCATGTAGTAGTAAGTGATGAAATCCGGTTATTGGCAGAAATACAATTAGTAAAACAAGGATAGTTTTTCATTTATGGTTTTGCTTAGAAACGCAGTGCTCGATAGTGCTGCGTTTTGTTTTTGGAAATCGTATTATTGCTTACAAGTGTTTGCTAATGCTGTTTAAACGCATTTCACCAGCAAAAGAATTAGCTCGGTTTATCGATTGCTATTGGGTAGTAGAAAATCCCGATCCGGCGCCTGTTCAGCAAAAAATTATACCTGACGGTTTTACTGAGATTATCTTTCATTATGGCGAACCCTATCGCATCAACATTCACAAAAACTGGGAACTGCAGTCGAAGAGTCTCATAGCCGGCCAGCTTAAAAAACATTTTTTTCTGGAAAATACCGGGAGATCAGGGATTATGGGTATTAAATTCAAACCAACAGCACTCACTGCTATCTTTGGTGTTTCCATGGATAGCCTCACAGATAGAGTAGTTCCCTTGACTAGCCTGGATATTTCTTCTTTGAATGAACTGGAAACTTTGATCCTGGCTGCGGGTGATTATGAACAAATGCTTTCTTTTGCAAATCAGCACTTGATAAAAACTACGGCGAAGATTCCGCCCGACAGTTCTTCATTAGACAAAGCCGTAGAACTTATATTTCAAACAAACGGTGCCATAACAGTTACGCAACTTACCCGAAAATTATTTCTAACTGAACGGCAACTGCAACGTTTATTTAAAACCTTTGTGGGGTTGCCGCCAAAGTTCTATGCCAGAATCATAAGGTTCAATTATATTTTCCAGTTACTTAAAGAAAATAAACTCAGGTGGGTCGATCTGGCTTATGAAACGGGTTATTATGACCAGGCTCATTTCATCCGGAACTTTAGAACATTTACAGGCGAAGATCCCTCGAAATATGTTTTTGAAGAACAAAACCTTGCTAACTTTTTCCTGAAAAAAGAATGAGCACTTTAATACTTTGTCGGGTTTATACAATACAGGTCTAGACCGCCTTTTTACATTTAATGCTAAATTTCAAACATGAAAAAAATAAAGATAATCGCCTTATTTAGTCTTTGCGTGCACTATTGCCATGCACAACAGGAAACCGATGGAATGACAAAGAACTTTGAAAGAATACAATGGCTGGTTGGGTCCTGGAACCGTACAAATGTAAAAGCTGGCCTAACGGCATTTGAACAATGGACCAAATTATCGCCAACGCAATTACAGGGGAAAGGTGTTATAGTAAAAGAACGGGATACCATTTTTGTCGAAAAGTTTAAGATCGTAATAGAAGGTGGTGCTCTATATTATGTAGCTGACGTGCCCGAAAATAAAAAACCCGTTTATTTTAAAATAACAAAAGTGACCGCCAATGAATTTGTTTGTGAAAATCCAGACCATGATTTTCCCAAAGTCATAACTTATAAAAAGGAGGGAACGAAACTAAAAGCTACAATCTCAGGTAATGGCAAATCACTTAATTATTTTTTTGAACAAAAGCTTTGAAGACAACTTGTTACTAATTATTTGAACCGCGTGAGGCTCTGTTTTAGTCCGCTTTCGCGCATGACCATCTTCTAAGTACAATTTTGTGCATAGATTGACTACTCTCAAGCTATTAATCTACCGCATAAAGCGATAAGCCTTTCCGTTCCCTCTGTATTAATTTATTGAGCGACTAACACTTTTCTCGATTAAAGCTTCCTACCTCGGTTATAGATGGGATTCCAGTATTCGTCAATAATGATAATATTCTCCTACAATCCCGCAAAACATTATACGAGTGGTGCATTGAATAAAGTGCGTGCATACTGCAACAACGTTATTTTTAATTATTGCAAAATACACTGGTAAGATGGATGAGCGGGATGAAAGCTTTCCGGATTATTAGTAATTTTAATTACAATTCTACAGCACATTAATAAAACTAATTTATGGAATTACGCCATCTGAAAATGATCAGGGAGGTGGCTGAGTGCAAAAGCCTCACCAAAGCTGCCGAAAGATTATATTTATCGCAGTCTGCTTTAAGCCACCAGTTAAAAGAAGTAGAAGGATATTTTAAAACGCAGCTATTTATCCGCCAGAAGAAACAAATGCTTCTTACACAGCAGGGAGAGATTATACTTGCGTCCGGGAGAAAGATCCTGGAAGAGGTAGAAAACGCCAAGACAGCTGTTAAACGATTGACAGATAGTGATGCCGGTGAGATCAGGTTTAGTTCGGAATGTTATACTTCCTATCACTGGCTTTCCAATATATTAAAGGACTTTCATTTGTCGTATCCAAGAGTGCAAATCAAGATTGAAATGGAAGCCACAAGAAATGCTACAACTTATTTGCTGGATGACAAGATTGATGTCGGTGTTTTTGAGGAAAACAAAAACAAGAAAATAGCATATACTCAATTGTTTTCCGATGAATTTTATGTTATTGTCCCGCAGGAACACAAATGGTCTAAGTTAAAATGGATAGAGCCGGGTGAATTATATACCGAGCCATACATTATGTACAACATACCGGTGGAAAAAAGTACAATCTGCGACCAGGTTTTTAATAACCACTTGCCGGCAAAACTGTATCAACTGCCACTTACAGAAGTAATTTTTGAAATGGTAAAAGCAGGTATTGGATTTACCATATTGCCTAACTGGGTTGCTTTCCATTACCTGAGGTCTGGAGAGTTAACAGCGGTGCGTATAACAAGAAAAGGTATAAAAAGAACGTGGTATGCAGGGGTTTTAAAGGACAAGATCAACCCGCCTTATCTAAAGACATTTATTTCTATGCTATCCAGGCACATGAAAAATTCAGAAGAACATAAAGCTTTAAAAGTCGCCTGACCGATACACTTAGCAGGCAACTTTTATTTTGTTAGCATGGTGAGCCCCTTATTTTGCAGGTAATCTATTAGCGTTATTAATTTTGTTTGCGCTTTTCTTTTATAAACCGTATAGTTCACTATATCAAAATTAAATGTAGCCTCAACTGTGGTCGTGGTTAGGCTGACAGCATAGTAGAAACTTTCTCCTATTTGGTTTATCGCTAGCTTAAGCTCCGAATGACCGAATTTGAAAGCTTTCTCGTATTGTTTTACAGTTGCCTGATCAATAAAAGTGCTTGCCAAATGAATGTATTTTACGGTTGAGTCTATATCAGCTTTATAAATAGGGAATCTTCCCTCGAAATAGTCATTTACCGAATATCTATCCATAAGAACGGGTTCATTTTTCAATTTCATATCTATCATTGCAATATGTTGCGCCGGACTATGGAATGAAATAAATAGCAAGAAGATTATAAATGATTTCATTGTACTTATTTACGCGTGATAAGGTGTGTGCTAAATGTTTGAAATGTTTTCTATTTTAACCTTGTAGCTCCACTTTTCATTTTCGTTTCACTTGTTAGATTGCCATTAGCGTCAAACTCAGAATTCCAAATATTTTTAGTATCTGTCAGGGAAATCCAATAGCTAAGATTGTTATTGCTATAAAATTCTGTAATGCCAAGTATAGTTAAGCCAGGATATTTCTTTAGTATTTTAGAATAAATGTAAAAAGGCAGTTCTTCTTCAGTATAGTACCGCAGATAACTCACCAGGTCCCCGGATGCATTGAGGATTACTTTTATAGTAACCTTGCCCGTTTTGAAATAGGCTAAATAATCGCTGCCATCCTGGTGCCAGGTAACATTACTCGCATTGGGAAATGTTGACTTAAATTTTTCCTCAATTGTTTTTGGGTCGCCCGGTCTAGGATCTGTTGCATAGCTTGCCTGAAAAAGGAAACTAGCGAGGAGAAGCATAATTGTTGTCATATAAAATGTTGTGATGGTAAAACTAGAAAGAACTGATTGACAGTTTCAGTACGATTGCTAATGGAGTTATCAAAAAAAATTCATACAAGACTGCGACGAGCGGAGTGGCCAGGACATATGAACGTGAGGCAGAGGAATGAAATATTTTAATGGTCTCTGCAAAAAATATTCAATCCTTTTTTTGTTTATGCAAAAACCTGTTGTTGACCAATGCCTGCAGCTATAAGAAAGCAGCAATAAAAAAAGAGGCCCGACAGAATGTTCCTTATATACACAATCGCTACTTTAGTTTATTGTACGGTAAAATGATGTTAACCGAATAAGCAATGCCTGAAGAAAAGAAGCAATACCTCGTTTTTGAAGAAATTTTCAGGCAACACTATGCCAGTTTATCAGGTTACGCTTTTTCTATTTTAAAAAATAAAGAGGATGCAGAGGATATAGTACAGGACGTTTTTGTAAGGGTATGGCAAAATACCCGCCACATTGTTGACAGTCCGCAGGTAAAATTCTACCTGTTGACAGCTGTAAAAAATAGCTGCATTTCTTTTTTGCGTAAAAAGTCGAAGGAAATTCTTCAGGATACTGGCCACCTTGCAATTCAGGAACCCCTTCAAGTATATGCTGAAACAAAAAGAGATCCTTTTGCTCTTATTGAGGAAGCTCTTTCTTTGCTACCACCTCAATGCCTGATCATTTTCAAATTAAGCCGCTTTGGTAATCTAACCTACCAACAGATTGCGGACGAATTAAACCTGTCCGTAAAAACAGTGGAAAACCAAATAGGTAAAGCCTTGCGTATTGTGAGGGATTATGCAAAAAAGAACAACATTTCTTTTTTAATGCTTTTGTCAATGCTTACAAGATTCTCGTTTTTAGTGTCCTAAAAAAATTTACAGCCGCAATAGGGGTTTATGTAATCTATGCGTTTTACTTATAAAACCTTTAAAACTTAAACGCAGAGTTATGAGAAACAAGATTTTTATTCCCTGTTTATTAGTTTTTGTTCTGATTTGCTGTCGGAAAGAAGAATCAATGGATCAAAAAGCAGCTATAAGCATTCTTGGTAAATGGCAATTGGTAAATGTCACGGACGAATATTATTCTCCTGTAAATGTGCTAAAAGATAAGGATGAATATGTTGGTACACCTGCAGACTCGGTAATTTTCAAAAGCAATAATATAATGTATAGTTATTCGCCCGTGTCGGGAGAGGAGCAAGCCTCTTATCATCTTATAAATGATAGTACCATTGAAATGGATAATGAACTTTGGAAAATAACCAAACTAACGGACAAAGAGTTTGATGTCTTATCTGATGAAACAGACGTTGCTCTTGGTGAGAGATATGTAGTAAGAATTCATATGCTGAGATAATTGTGAAGCCTGGTTGTCGGCGTTGTCAGGCTTCTATTTAAATAGTTATTAATTTACACACATGACGGAAGATATCCATGATTTGATCGGTAAATACCTGAGTGGCGAGGCGACCAAAGAGGAAGCTGAAAAAGTACATCAATGGATAGACTCCGATGAAAATAATAAGGCGGACTTTCAGCTTTTAAAAAAGTTCTGGGAAGGAGCAGGAGAACAAAGGCCGGTTATGTTTGATACACAGCTGGCATGGACGAAAGTAGATGCAAAGATCAGGAAGCCAGCCGCACCTTACCGGGTTATTGCAATGTTTACAAAAAAAGCCGCGATAGCTGTTGCTGCTTCCCTTATCCTGGCCTTGTCTGCCTGGTGGATAGTAAGTAGCAGAACTGGTTATAACAACCTAGTGGCCGATACTGCAGTAAAAGACGTGATTCTCGAAGACGGCAGTAAAGTGTACTTGCGTAACGGCGCCAGCCTTCGGTTCCCAGAAAAGTTTGCTAAAGATAGCCGCCAGGTTAGTTTATCAGGTGAGGCCTTTTTTGAAGTGACGCCTAACACCGCCAGGCCATTTGTGATAACAGCCGGAGAATCGGAAGTCCATGTCATAGGCACGAGTTTCACTATAAACGAGCGTGAAAATAATGTAGAGGTGATCGTGAGGACAGGAAAGGTTCAGTTTAATTCAAAGTTAGATACCAACAAGAAAGTGATACTTGTTCCCGGTGAAAAGGCTTTGTTGGCTAACAATACCATCAGGAAAGATGTTAATACAGACAACAACTTTAATGCCTGGCAATCCCACCAGCTTGTCTTTAACAATACGCCATTAGGACAGGTTGCTACAACGCTTAGCAACTACTATGACCTAAATATCATTCTGAAAAAAGAAGATAGTGCGGTCCTTTCAAAAGCTACTGTTACTGCAACTTTCGATGCACAATCTTTACCATCGGTGCTGAAAGAATTGTCGCTCATCACATCTTACCAAATCAAAAAGGTAAATGAGACTAACTATGAAATCAGTATAAACTAATCATGCGTTTTCTATTTTTATTCTTGCTGATCCCTTGTATTTGCCAGGCCCAGGCTGTCCTCAGCAAACGGATAACAATTACCGGTAAAAAAGCAACCGTAGGCATATTTTTAAATGAATTGAATACCATCCCCGGCATCAGTCTTAGCTATAGTTCGGGAGTGATTGATCTCACAAAAAAAATAGAATTAAATGGCGTTGAAAAAACGGTGGAAGATTTTTTAATTTCTATACTCAAAGGACAGAAAGTAAAATATATTGAGCAGAACGGGAAGATATTTCTTGTAGTAGACGGCTCACTTCCTAAAAAAAAATTTACGCTTAGTGGTTATATCGTTGATAAAAAAACCGGTGAGCGGCTGATTGGGGCATCTGTTTACCTTCCCTTTAAAAAAACAGGAACCACCAGTAACAACTATGGCTTTTTTTCTATCACGCTTGAAGAAGATACGATAGAACTGCAAACCAGTTATGCGGGTTATCTGGCTCGACAGCAAGAGTTATATCTCCACGAGGATCGAAGCCTGAATATAGAAATGGAACAAAACGTAGTTATAAGTGAGATGGTGATTGTGAACAGTGAAGGAAAAAGCGGTGCTCAAAATCGCACTGTAATTGGCAAAACAATTGTGCCTGTCAATCTCATAAAATCGGTTCCTGCCCTGTTAGGAGAAGCGGATGTTTTGAAAACCTTGCAGCTATTGCCTGGTGTCCAGGCAGGCAATGAAGGCACAGCGGGATTATATGTAAGGGGCGGAAGTCCTGACCAGAATCTAATTTTACTTGATGGTGTACCGGTCTATAATGCCTCACATGCTTTTGGAATGTTCAGCATTTTTAATGCAGATGCCGTGCATTATGCTGAACTTTTGAAAAGCGGCTTTCCAGCAAGCTATGGTGGAAGGGTTTCATCTATTATAGACGTTCACATGAAGGAAGGCGACAAATACAACTTTCACGGAGAAGGTGGGCTTGGTTTGATTTTTTCAAAATTTACATTTGAAGGGCCCATCAAAAAAGGGCAGTCTTCTTTTTTAGTTTCCTCCCGGAGAACATATGCCGACCTTTTACTCCGGCCTTTGATAAAATCCGTAGACAGCGACGTTGATTTAGTTCCTTATTTCATGGATGTAAATGTCAAGGCCAACTTTCCTTTGGGAAAAATGGATCGTATTTATTTTAGTATCTATACGGGCCTCGACAAACTAAAAGTTACAGAGCGTTTCGGCTCTTTGCTTCCCGATTCGAGCACCAAAAATTCGACATTTAATTATGGATTTTCCTGGGGAAATATAACTTCCCTGGTTCGCTGGAATCATGTGTTTAATAAAAAGATGTTTGCCAACTTCACCTTCAATTATAGCCGTTACCGGTTTAACACCAATCAAGAGGAACAGTCAAACAACAAAAACCAACCGTATACATACCAACGGGTTCAAAAATACTTTTCAGGCATACATGATTTCAATGTGAAGGCGGACCTGGATTATTTACCCACCTTGGGTCATTTTGTAAAAGCTGGTTTTGCCGCTACGTTACATAGATACCGTCCTGGCATCAATTACATTTTTCAAAAAGATAGCGTTACCAGGATCAATGAAACAATTGATAACCTCTCATTGTATACAGGAGAATATGACGCTTATGTAGAAGATGATATTCGTTTATCCCAAAAATCAAAAATAAATGTAGGCATGCGCATCAGCGCTTTTGCTGTGAAAAACAAAACCTTTTACGCATGGCAGCCGCGTGTTAGCTGGTTATATAAACTAGGCGGAAAGTGGAGCCTTAAAGCAGCGGGTGGTATCATGTACCAGTACATCCATTTATTGACCAATAGTAACCTTGGCCTGCCAACCGATCTTTGGCTTCCTGCTACCGAAAAGGTGCCACCGCAATCATCAAAACAAATTTCAATCGGTACATCTTACTCCCATGACAAGTCCCTCGATCTTTCTGTAGAAGTGTATTATAAAGCACTGAACAATGTAATAGAGTATAGTGAAGGCGCCGGGTTTGGCAATATCTATAACAGGTGGGAAGACATAGTAGAATCAGGCAAAGGAAAAACCTACGGCATGGAATGGCTTTTACAAAAAAGGAAAGGCAAGATTACCGGTCTTGCGGGTTATACATTGAGCCGCAGCCTTCGACAGTTTCAAAATATCAACGACGGCAGGACATTTCCATTTAAATACGACCGCAGACATGAAATAAAACTGGCAGCCATATGGCAGCCATCTCCAAAATTTGAAGTGGGTGCCGATTGGATTTTTTCAAGCGGCCAAGCTATTTCTATGCCTTTGGGTTATTATTTTGATCCTTTTACTGGCCGGTACATTGATATCTATGAGTCACGTAATAATTTTCGCATGCCGGACTATCACCGGCTGGATGTGTCGGTAAAATTTATAAAGCAAAAAAAGAGGTACCTGCGCACATGGATTTTAAGTGTTTACAATGCCTACCATCGGTTCAATCCTTTTTTCAGGTATAAAGAATATGACTATTTCAATAATAAAATTGTTTTTAAGGAAGTATCTGTTTTTCCTATTGTACCCTCCATCTCTTATCAATTTAAGTTTTAACGAATGATGAGATTTACTAAAAATAGAATTCAGTTGCTGATCGTAATCCTTTTTTCAGGGATAGTATTCTGTTGCACAAGAGAAACGAACATTCAACTACCAAAACGAGCTCCAAGCCTGGTGTTACATGGTTATATAGCCATTGGTGATACATTTAAAGTGGCAGTAGGCCGGACTTTTGCCATTGATACTTTTGTAACTGATGATTTAACATACATTGAGAATGCATCTGTAGCAGTATATGAAAATGATGTGTTCAAAGACTCGCTCCGGTATAATGTACAGGAGAAAAGATATATCGCCGCAGCTGCTGTTGCTTTGCCTGGAAAAATATATAAAATAGTAGTAAGTGCAATGGGTTATGAAACCATTGAGGCCACAACCGCAGGCCCTACTCCGCCGCAAAAGTTATTTGTGAAGCATACAAAAAATGCAAGAACTACCATGGACGGAAATCCACTCGATGACATTAAACTTTCCATTAACGATCCGGTAGAAAAAAATTTTTATCTGACGGCACTTCACGCACCATTGGGGAAAACATCATTTTGTGTCTATACTAAAGATCCGGCAGTAGAACAGTCAACCAAAGACCTGATAGATTTTGAGCCAGATAATTGCCTGCTCAATACAGAAATACTTTATTCCGATAAATCATTTAATGGATCAGTAAAAGAACTTACCGTTAGCGCCGATCCAAATATATTTGTTCCCAGCTCCAATGCTACCGGTTTACATAAAGCCTTTTTAAAAACCTATTCGATAAATGAGGAGTACTTCCTCTATTTTAGGAATATCATCAGCCTCAATTTATCAGTGGAAGTCCCCAGCCTGTCTGAGCCTGTACGTATAAAAGGAAACGTTAAAAACGGCTACGGTATGTTTACTATTTTTAGCGCTATTACAGATTCTATACCTTAGAATTTTTTTGCAGCATAGGGGTATTCGTTCTTTATGCGTTTTATTACAAATGCCACTGCAAATTCTTTATACCAAATTATCAGAGATATGAAACTATGGAAATGTATACCTGTATTAGCTGCTTTATTTTTCTCCATTTCCGGCTTTAGCCAGAAAGTTACTTTGTATGGATATGTTACGGACAAAAAAACGGGTGAGCGGCTGTCCGGAGCTTCTGTATTCATTCAAAATAAAAATTTGGGAACAACTTCCAATGCCTATGGTTTTTATTCCATTACCATTCCGGCCGATTCGGCTGAAATAGCCTGGTCATATGTTGGGTACGCACCGCATGTGCAAAAAGTATTTTTGAAAGACAACATTTCTCTCTCCATTGAACTGGAACCTTCTGACCAGCTCTCTGAAGTAGTAGTGACTTCGGCCAGGAAAGATGCAGTCCAGAATCGCACACAAATGAGCAGTATCGATCTCCCTGTATCAACCATCAAATCCTTGCCTGCTTTTTTAGGTGAGGTAGATGTAGTGAAGGCGCTGCAATTGCTTCCTGGTGTACAGGCAGGTAGCGAAGGATCTTCAGGAATATATGTAAGAGGTGGAGGTCCCGACCAAAATCTGATCTTGCTCGACGGAGTTCCTGTTTACAATGTTTCGCACCTGTTTGG
>DAIQPL010000252.1:0-6213 GCA_036787395.1 Flavisolibacter sp.
TACTATTTTCATGTTCAATAAGTTTGATTAAAAATACCAAAGATGCGCCGGCTTTGTCGGGGTTGAAAGCGACATGTAGAAGTGCTGATTGCGACAGCGCATTAGCCTTTTGCCGTTGCCATGTCCTGTAGCCTGGCTACCGCTGCATTGAATAATAACGAAAACTGTCTGTGTGGAGGGTCTGCCGTGCCAGGGCTTGTGCCTGCTACAACCTTTCGCCATGTATTGAGTAAACAACTATACACCGCGTAGTTGCTGCCTTACAATTTCGTAGCACCCTGTGGAAACAAGCTATGTTATTTACGGGAAAAAAGCGGTTAAAATTCAAGCTTCCAAACGCCGGAGTTGTCTGCTCCTACCTGGTAAATAATATTATCAATTGCAAATGGCTGGAATAATAAGCTGGTACAGCTTGTCCATGAATGTGTGCTTATATCATAAATTTCCGTGGAAGCCTTATAGTAGAAAAAGATTTTATTATTCGTTTTTAATGCTTTAACAAACCAATCTGACTGCGGAAGATTATGAAATGAGTGTAAACCGGTTTTTACATCATATATCTCGATATTATTAAGTTGCCGGTAAGATTGTTCCCCATATAATAACCAACTCGAATCGAATCCACCTGCCCAAAATATTTTATCATCCCCGGAAATTGCACCCATATACGCCCGGGAAGAAGACATGTTAACAGATGACCAGCCATTTGATGTAACATCATAAACTTCCAGCGTTTTTGCATAATTATAGTCCGGCGCCGCACTGCCTTGCGGCGAGCCTGAAAAATAGATCTTATTGCCTGACGAAACAGCCATATCAGCGGCAAATTGGTTGGGGCTGATAAACTGTGTTGACCAGGTATTGTTTGATGCATCATAAACATCAACACTATTGCTGCCTATACTAATGTTATTACCGGTAAAATAGATTTTATCTGCAACAGAAATATATCCAGATTGAAAAAAAGAATAGTAGCCATGAAAAGCCGTTTCCGCCATGGGCTTACTTAAAGTGGCTGTTGACCATGTGCCGGTTAACTGATTATAAATGTCAACTTTGGTTCCATTGTTATAACCTCCTGCAAGAACAACTTTATTTCCTGCAGCCACCGCAATAACATCTTCTCTTGGTTCACTTAACTCCGCTGTTGACCATGTGTCACTGGAGGCATCATAAATATCAATCCGTGAACTCGGACTTCCGTTATTTCCACCAGCAAAGTATATTTTGCTACCTAAAGTAACTGCACCCATGGCGTTGCGGGCAACGCTTAAATTAGCTGTGGACCAGCTTTGAGTAGATAGGTCATAAATATCAACCCGCGATGATATTGTATTTGCAGGACCTTCGCCGCCTGCAAATAGTATTTTATTGCCGGCTGACTGTATCAATACTCCTTGTCTTGGGAGAGAAAGTGAACCAATTCGTGTTTGCGAACGAGCACAGTTATTATTTACTAATGCAGTTATAATTACCTGCACGGTGTCCATGGAAAACAGCCCTTCTGCATCGGTCACTTTTAATTCGAACTGGTAAGTACCAGGCTCAAGATAGATGGCTTCTGTTTGAACAGCACTTGAATTGGCAAAAGAAAACGAAGGAGGCCCTGAAATTTTTGTCCATGAATAATAGGTGATGTTATTATCAGGATCGAAAGAAGCGCTTCCATCAAGAGTAACAGTACTAGCAGGCGATGAGATAGTTTGATCACTTCCTGCATTGGCAACCGGTGGCCTGTTTGTTTGTGTTGTACTGTTTACAATAACCTGCACAGTGTCTCTTGCTGAAAGCCCGCCATCGTCTGTTACCGTTAGCTCAAACTGGTAGGTACCGGTTGATAACGCCTTCACCATTGCTTTTTGCAAGTTAGGTTTAAGAATAGTGGAAGAAGAAGGTCCTTTTATTTTTGTCCAATTGTAAGTAGTTATTGTGCCATCCGGGTCGGTTGATAAGCTTCCATTAAGCAGAACACTATCAACAGGTAACCGGACGATAGTGTCATTTCCGGCATCGGCAACAGGAGGATGGTTACCATTACTACAACCTTCACAGGATTTCTCTTTTTTACAGGAAATAAAAAAACAAGCTGAAATGAAACAGCTTGCCAGTGTTATTATTAATAATTTTTTTACAGAACTGGTTGGGTCTTTTGCCATAAGAAAAAGTTATAGCATAATTAAGATCCATAGGTAGTGGTTGAACCAGGGCTAAAGATAAGATGGACTAGTATAGTTAAACCATTTTTCAATGCTGTTTACCCGTTAAACATAAAAAAGCAGACCCGAGGGCTATCCGCAGTTTTCCTCAAATAATAAACGGCTGCTGTCCAATTTTGTAACTCAGGACAACAATTTCTTTATTTACAATTATTCTAAGAATAGCATTGGGCTAATACTTATCTGATAATCAACCTACAAATAAGATCCTTCGTTAGTGCTGCTTAAGGTTATTACCTGCCATGAGTACAGGAGGCTATAAAATAATAAACAAGGAAGCTATATATTTTGTAACGTTTGCCGTTGCAGAATGGGTGGATGTATTTACAAGGAAAGAGTATAAGGACATTTTAATTGATAGTCTTAAATACTGCCAGAAAGGAAAAGGCCTTGTACTATATGCCTGGTCCAGCCTAAGGCGGGGACACGGTGGTTTCTGTGTCATAAAAAACACGGCTGGAACCTCAAAAAAATATCAGCGTCCTCAATGGAACTTCTGCTCTTTTGAAAGCATTTCAACAATTGCTTTTATTCTCTTTTCTTTAGTCTCAGGTTTTTTGGCAGTTTGCAATCGCCAGCCGATTGCATATTTATTTGTTTTGTTCAATGTTTCAAAGAAGGCTTTGGCTTTTGTATTTTTAAAAAGTTCCTTCATAAAATCATCCGGTAGCTGCATCTCTTTCGGAGAGTCATACGCCTGTGCCCACCTTCCATCAGCCTTTGCTTTAGCCACTTCATCTAAACCTGCAGGTTTCATTTTTGCAAGTGTTGTGAGTCGTTCAATATTATCTATATTTCTTTTTGACCAGATACTTTTTGCCCGGCGTGGAGTAAATTTTTGTATCCATGATTCATCATCAAATTTATTTGCCCGGCCATCAATCCAGCCATAGCAAAGCGCTTCGTCAACCGCCTCCTTATATGTTATAGATTTTTTTCCTGATTCTTTCTTAAAAAACCTTAGCAGGATACCATTTAGGTTATTGTGATGTTTTGCCAGCCATTTTTCAAAAGCATCAGGTGTTTCGAAGGAGAGAATCTCTGGTTCTTTATTTTCCAATTTTTTGGCCATAGATGAACTAAGAAATTATTTTACCGTAAAGTGGAAGGTAATAAAATGAGCATAATAGTATGCATCTACTTTGCAGCACGGAAAGAATTTACTTATATAAATTGAAGTAAATTCCTGGTTAAATATTTTTAACAATTTTATTATCCTTGAATGTTTCCTGGTATTCCAATTTATTATTCCTATTATATCGTAACCAGGTTCCGTTTTTCATATCGTTTTTAAAATTCCCAACCTGCCAAAGTTGTCCCGTCTCCCTGTAAAATTTCCATTCACCATCCATTTTGTCATTTATCAAAAGGCCTTCTGCTTTTACTTTTCCATTCTTAAAAAAGTAAGTCAGTTTATTTCCATTTAATTCCTGGACCTTTTGTCCGTTAGAATAATCTTTTTTGTTTATCATAGTAATTACAATACTTGAAAAATTTGAATGTTGTTTCCGCAGGTGTCATTAAATACCGCAAGTTTTGTTGGCCCCATTTGTGTTGGTTTCATGCTGAATGAAACTTCCAAATCAATTAATCGCTGGTATTCTTTGTCAATATCCGCAACATTAAATGCCGTGAAAGGAATCCCTGCTGTAAATAATTCCTTTTGATATGTTTTCGCAGGAGCAAAACTGATTAGTTCCAGTAATAACTCTACGCCATCTTGTTCTTCTTTTGATACAACGGTCAGCCATCGTGCTTCGCCAAGTGGTATATCTCTTTTTTTGACGAAGCCCAAAATCTCAGTATAAAACTTTAGTGCTTTGTCCTGGTTGTCAACCATTACACTTGTTACTGCTATCTTCATTTGTATTATTATTAAAGCGCTACAAAAGTGAATAATTGAATAGCGTAAAACCTCTTAAAAATTGCTTTTCTTATTTTATAATTTTTTAAAGCTCCGTGGAGATGAGCCGACGAGCTTCTTAAAAAGCCCGGCAAAGGTGGTAGGGCTGTCAAAGCCAACAGCAAAACAAACTTCTAAAACAGAATTGTCTTTTCTTAAAAGTTCTTTTGCTTTATTTATTCTTACCAAAATCAAATACTGGTTAGGTGTCTTTCCGTAAAGTTTTTTGAACGAACGAATCAAATGATATTTTGAAATATATCCTGCTTTACAAATATCTTCAAGTGTAATGTTGTTTGAGAAGTTATTATCTATGAAATACTTTGCCTGGATTACTTGTTTCGTCAGGTAAACATTTGAGTAAATTTTTCTTGAGATGGATTCTATTTTTCTTGCATAAAATGTCATAGACTGGGTTCTTGCAGTGTTAATTTGTTTTGCCTCAATTGCACACAACGGTTCAGGTATTGCCGAAGGCGGGGCTTTGGCATTCTAAAGTTCAGAAATAGTTTCTTGTTTATAATTTAATCGTCAGCCTAATAGCATTGCGTTTCCCTGCTTTTGGCAATACCATGTTAGCGGTTTCTTTATTGACTAAATTTTTAATTGTTTAAATTAGTGAATGATGTTTATTTATGAAAAGGGAAGTTCAAAAAAATCAACTAGTGGTTTTTGCAATCATAAAGTTTCATTTGTGCTTTTTATGACTATGATCAGTGTTATGTGCAAACTTCAGGCACAAATGCAGCAGAAGGAATGCGATATTCGGTTGGATGCGGTAGTTAGTTCATCTGGAAATCTGACAAATGACGGAAAAGGTACTTATTACACAGGTAAGGATTGGGTTGGAATTTGGCTCAATCCATCACGCTGGTCGGAACAGTCGTTCCATATTTGTATGAACTGGCCCTTTGGCGGTTTCCCGGAATGTGACAGTGCTGCCAAACCAGCTCCCACGGGCACTCGTAATAGTCGCACACTCTTACACCGAATGACTGATCCGGTAAGTAAAGAAAGAGAAAAAACATTAGGCGTTTTCACCGGGCCTGGTGGTGGGAATGACATTGCGTTCTCAAGGCCGTTAACTTCAACAATAAATAGCTTTACTGATATGGCTATTGGTTCTTCCCTGTCACCGCAGTCCGGAGAAGTTCGCTTTTGCAATTCGGATTGCAGCGAGTACTATAGCTTGATTTTCGGAGATCACGGTCTATTCGGCAACGCAAAAATTCACGGTAACGGGTCTACACGACCGATCGTTTCCCGAACCTCAGAAAAAACTTGGACGATAAGTTTTCCTCTGGGAACTTTTGGAAGGCTGTGGAATCGAACACCTGAAGTCCCAACATCAGAACTCTACTATTACGAAGGTAGCCTCGAAATTAAGAGACAGTAATCCCAAGTGATATTTAGTCTTGTTGGCCTTCCCAATTGGTTCTCTTATAATTACGCAGAAGGGCTTTATGCAGTATGGGTATTTGAAGACATCTGCTTGGCCTTGTTCATTAGGAAAATAGCGAATTTGTGGCACAGAACAAATTCAAAAGCCCATATTGCCTAAAGCTATTATTGTTAGCCGCAGCATATTTAAGCTATTCAATTTTATATTCAAGAGGGCTTAAAAACAGTACGTTGCCATCAACATTATGAGCATAAATATTGAAGATTAAAACTCTATCGTTACGTTGTATGCTTTTCATTTTTGTTTTTAAATCTTCAGCAAACATGTTTCCTTTATTTCTGAAAAGAAAAAGGATTGAAGTGTCTCTTTGTATAAGAAGAGTAAAGCTGTCAACTGGAATAGGCTCAGAATGGTAGGAGGTGATTTTTCTTTGTGCGCCAACACCTTGCTGCGCTAAAAATTGTCCTCTTTTCATTAAACCACTACCTGTACCATTTACCTGCGCAATAAATTTTGGATACATCTGCGCAACCGATGTTTTGTGTAAAACAAGGCATACAACAATAGAATATGATATTCTTAGAATGTAGGACATAACAGTTGCGGCTAACGTTAAAGTGTTTATGAAGTTGTGGCAATTGAAAAACGTCAGCTTCAATTAACCACAAAAGCAAAGTAGCGATTTGTAGTTG
>DAIQPL010000253.1:0-6190 GCA_036787395.1 Flavisolibacter sp.
ATTTTCAAAATCCAGAGTTTCCTCAACTATTTGCAGAATATGCCGGAGCCTTTGCGGAAAGATTTCCCAATTTACAATTGTACACTCCAATTAATGAAATTTTTATTACAGCCATGTTTTCAGCACAGTACGGCTGGTGGAATGAGCGGCTGAACAGTGACAGGGCTTTTGTAACAGCGTTGAAACATTTATGCAAAGCCAATATGCTGGCCATGCATGCTATTTTAAGAGTGCAGCCGGAAGCGATTTTTATTCAAAGCGAATCGTCGGAATATTTTCATCCCATGCGGCCGGAAGTGCAAAAGAGGGCAAATTTTTTAAACCGTAAACGATTCCTTGCATTGGACCTTACTTACGGTTATCCCATCTCCGTACAGATGTACCAGTATTTAATTGAAAATGGGATGACATCGGGTGATTATGTTTGGTTTGAGCAAAACCAGGTAAAGGCCCGTTGTATTATGGGTAATGATTATTATGCAACAAATGAACACCTGGTTTTGCCTAACGGTACTACACAAGCTTCAGGAGAAGTATTTGGATATTATGTTATCACCCATCAATATTACCAACGGTATAAGCTACCAATCATGCATACAGAAACCAATATGAAAGCGCCTGACTCTGTAAACTGGTTGTACCGCCAATGGGCTAACCTGCACCGCTTGAAACAGGATGGCGTACCTATCGTTGGTTTTACCTGGTATAGCTTAACGCACCAGGCAGACTGGGACACCGCCTTACGGGAAGATAATGGACGCATTCATGAAGTAGGGCTCTATGACCTGGAGAGAAATATAACGCCTGTTGGTATGGCGTTTAAAAAGTTGATTAACCAATGGCAGGATGTGCTGGCTGCAGAGAGCTTTGGTATGGTGTATACGCATTGATAGTGAATGACTGTCGCAATAGTCAATTACTGAAAGTGGCCCTAATAGCATGCTTAATCATTCGCGTACATCCGTGCTGCAAATAACGCTTTCTTCACAAATTAAGGTATAGATTGTGGGCTGATTTGCTGTCCGTGGTTTCTTTAAAGAAGCACTATGAACAAGATCTACCTACTCCTTAGAAACAATAAACAAACAGGTCCTCACAGTCTTGAAGAATTAGTACAACAAACTCTTAAGCCCTTTGATCTTGTTTGGGTTCAAGGAAAAAGTGCCGGGTGGCAATACCCTGCCGAAATTGACGTCCTTAAGTCTTATGTAGGTGAGCCCATAGAATCATCAATTAAAAAAGACGGTGCAACAGGTGATGTTGCTCATCCCTTGCCAGATAAAAATGTTGAAAGAAAACAGGTAAACAAATTAGGTCATTTAAAAAAGATATTTGTAAGTATGCCTGCAGGCAAACCTATTCTTGCAAGCATCGAAGCAACTACTGAAAAACAGGAATCGTTTGCAGATAGAGCAGAAAAAATGCGACAAAAAGCAATGGCTTTTGCTGATGGCACACTTGTAAAGGAAGAACCGGAAGTAGATACAAAATATGCCCGCTCTTTAGAAGACATTAAGGAGGAATATTCTAACTGGATGCATCAACAGAAAAGAAGTAAGCCACTGGTTTTGAAAAAAGGATGGCTAATAGTTGCTGCGGTTGTTCTCGTTGCAATTTGCCTGGGTGCTTTAGGGGTTAACTGGCTAAACAGTCCTAAAATAGCTGCCTCACAACCTCTCGTCAGGAACACAATAGCAACGCCAGCAAAGACTCCGGAAGACCAGGAAGTAAAAAACTCGCCGGGCAACAAAAAAGAAAAGAACAGGCAGTCAAAATTTGTTTCAAAAAAAGAAATCAGTCAACCTGGTAATAGTATAAGCAGAAACTTACCTGCTCGAAAAATTACAGAAACAGAAAAAGAGCAAGGACCAGATATCGAAGAAAAACCGGCAACGGAAACCGTATTAGGACAAATTGAGAAAACAACAACCGAACGATCACAAGAAACTACTGGGCTTCCTGCAAAAACCGAAGTGTTTGCAAAAGAGAGCCATAACAAAGAAGAGTCCTTATCACAATTGATCAACATTCATGCGAAATACTTGCCCGGCAACGGTGTTGGGGGATTAGAGATAGCGGTAAAAAACAACAGTAGTGAAACACTAAAGCTTGTTGCCATAGATGTTTTTTATTATGACCTCAATAAAAAATTAACTGATAAAAAAACATTGTACTTCAATGACCTCAGGCCGGGTCATCTTTTGATACAACAAGCACCAGAGAATAGAAAAGCAGTTAACGCTACCTATCAATTGGGGTTGGTTAGCAGTCAAAATGGAAGCCTGTACGTTGTAAAATAATTTTCTTATTTAGCGGCATCAAATACGTCGAGTAAACTATACACATTCACTTTCTCACTTGTTTTGAATGATACATTGATCATAGCTTGAGCAACGACAGCTGCGTGGATAGGCTTCTGTTTTTTGGCAATGCCTAAAGTGTTTAAAAAATTAACGAGCTTAATTCCTATCTTTTCTCCAGGCCTGTTTTCAGTTCTTTCTCCTACAAGCATTCCCGGTTGAATGATATGAATCGATTGGAAAGGCAATGTTTTTATATCTCTTTCTAATTCTCCTTTCATACGGGTATAAAAGATACGTGAATGCTCGCTTGCCATGGCAGATGACACCAGCACATAAACCGGCACACCATTTTGTGCAGCGGCTTTTGCAAATTGGTATTGATAGCTGTGATCAATTTGGTACTGCGCTTCTTTGCTGCCTGCTTTTTTTATAGTTGTTCCCAATGCTGAAAATGCTACATCACCACTTACTAAATGCTGCCATGACCCAGGCAAATCAAAATTGATAAGATGCTCGTGTATTTTTTGATGTTGTATGCCGGTGCTTTTCCTTCCAAATATTATAACGGCTGAAAAACGATCATCCTTTAACAGCAGTTGTACTAAATGCGCACCAACTAAACCTGTTGCGCCAATGATAAGAGCTGTTCTTCCTGTCATGTTATGAAATGAAGGGTAAAGTTATTAATCAAGTCATTTTCCAAACTTTTTAATTTCTGCACCTTACTTTCTAATGTATAGATAGAAGTTGCAAGGGAGACATTAAAAACGATCTATTGGAAAGAGTGATTCTTGTTTGCTTTGATGACCAGAACTATGGATATGTAAGTAAGGAATTAGAAAAACAACCGGTACAGAAAAGGAATAGTTGAATAGATTTAGCAGTGACGAAGTGAGTGACACAACAGGTGTTGATAGTAGTAATATAGTGCGGACAAATAACTTTATCCAGCTAATTCGGCTTATGAAATATCAGGACAGTTTTTTCTTAAAGATTAGGTCAGTTACCGACGATTTGAATACGGCAATCAAATGCGAAAAGCTATTGGTTTCTTTTGATTTTTCACCGGCAGATTTGTAATGAGCCAGGTCGCCCTTTAAAGCTGCATGAATAGCTGATTCAAAATCGTGTAAGGCAAAAGCCATGTCTGAATCGGCATAAAAAGCATGTCCATTAACATGAGAAGCGTGCAGGCTTATTCTTGTATATTGATCATTTAAAGGAAGGATAGTAACCCCAATTATATAGTTCAACTTTTTTACAGGTAACTCGTACGAGAATTTGAAGGACTCTATTACTTTATTTTCGCCTACCAATTTGATATTGGATACATAAGCAGGGATGGAAAACAAGGTTTCCTTAGTTTGTTTTTCCGTGGCGTCTACAAACGACTCCCGGGAAAGAAAGGTTTGTCGGGGCATGGTATTTCAATTATTGGGTACGGTGTTAATGAAGTGCAAAATAATAGTTAGCTTATTTAAAGTCAATGGGTAATTAACTTAAAACGCGGCAAGTATAAACACGATATTTCACACGTAGGTTACGTGATAACCACCATTTTAGGCTATTCTAATACAAGCGCCAGGAGAGCAAATGCATCTATAATCCATAAAGCAAGGCTTACCTCTTTTGCCTTGCCTGTTGCAGCCTTCAGCACTGTCCAACTAAGAAAACCCCATATAATTCCTTGTGTGATAGAATAGGTAAATGGAATTAGCACCATTGCTAAAAATGCCGGAATGGCCTCGTCCAACTGCTGCCAGTTAATTTTAATTACGGGTCGTACCATAAACACGCCCACTAATACCAAAGCCGGTGCTGTGGCTATTGCAGGTACCACGGATAGTACTGGCGATAAGAAAAGAAAAGGCAAAAAAAGGAGCGCTCCTACTACAGCTGTGAGGCCGGTACGTCCTCCTTCTTCAATACCTACGGCCGATTCTATGTAAGCCGTGCCAGGACTGGAGCCAACCAGGCCCGCAAGGGTTGTAGAAACAGCATCAGTAATCAATGAACGTTTCAGATTTCTTGGTTCGCCATTTTTGTCGAGCAGGTTAGCAGCTTCAGACAATCCTACCAAAGTAGAGAGACTGTCAAAAAGATCGGTAAATACAAAGGCAAAAATCACAGGGAGAACAGACCATTGCAACGAATGAACGAGATCCAATTGAAGAAAAAGATCGAAATCAGGCATTGCAAAAACGCCGCTGAAGTGTACTAAAACATCATTTCCCCAAAAACGTCCAATGGGATATGCTGCGAGAGTTGTAAAAAAAATGCCGATCAAAATAGCACCTTTTATTTTCCTGGCAATTAAAATAGCTGTAAAAACTAAGCCAATCAGAAATGTTATTACTACAACATTTAGCTCGCCTGCCCCGACGATAGTAGCAGGGTGATGTGTTATAAAATGAGCATTTGAAAAACCAATAAGTGTAATAAATAAACCGATGCCCGCAGCAATGGCATAACGGAGGGGATGTGGAATGGCTCGTACTATATAAGTGCGGATATTGAATATAGAAAGAAGCAAAAAAAATATACCCGACCAAAATACAGCGCCTAAAGCTATTGGCCAGGGCACCTTCATACCTATAACTGCAGAGAAGGTAAAAAAGGCATTAAGGCCCATACCAGGTGCCACTATTATCGGATTCTTTGCATAGAGTCCCATCATTAAAGAACTGAAGAAAGAAACAAGAACAGTGGCCGTCAGTACAGAAGTAAAAGTCAAGCCCGCCTGGCTTAGAACTGCCGGATTAACCACAATGATATAGGAAGTAGCTAAAAAAGATGAGAAACCAGCAATTACTTCAGTTTGCATGGTGGTTCCATATTTCCTTAACTCAAAATAAGAAAGCATTAAAGTAAAATTAAGTACCGGTGTAACCGCGCCGCAAAGCTAAGTCATCTGGGAGGTTAGTTAGAATGTCTCAGTTCATGGCATCTTGTTTGGATAGATAAAAATAAATTGATCAATTCTAATATACAATATGACAACTCAACAAATGACCGCACTGGACTTTAGGGACAAGATATTTGATTATGAAAAAGAACAGGAATGGAAATATGCCGGGAGTCTGCCAGCTATTGTGGATTTTTATGCTGACTGGTGCGGGCCATGCAAGGCTGTAGCACCTGTATTGGAAGAATTAGCTAATGAATATGACGGCAAACTGATAATCTATAAAATCGATACAGATAAAGAAATGGAACTTTCTTCTCTTTTTGGCATTCAGAGCATTCCTACTTTGCTTTTTATTCCGACCGAAGGAGCACCAATAATTCAAAAAGGTGCTTTGCCAAAAAATGTTTTACAGCAGGTAATCCAAGAAAGGTTGTTGCACACAATGATTAAGGAATAACCAGGTCGCGTTGCGAAGGATGCTGCTTTCATTCCTCCAAATCATCCGGATGGACGGAATCCATTTTTTGACCACTTCCGCTATTGGCTTTTTCTATTTTAGCCATATCCCGTGCATTGCCTTCCGCTTCAGAATCAAACAATTCATTTCCACGATTATTTAATTCGTCGTTGTAAACCTTGTCA
The DNA here is from genome assembly GCA_036787395.1 of Flavisolibacter sp. GTDB lineage: Bacteria > Bacteroidota > Bacteroidia > Chitinophagales > Chitinophagaceae > Flavisolibacter. The sequence continues at coordinate 5,854 of DAIQPL010000253.1, forward strand.
GGATCTGCTTTTCTTTTGTCTCCCGTATAATCTTTTTCTTTTTTCATACATTGAGGTTTTGCGATTAAAAGCCTGAAGTTTATCGTTTGTCAATAGTGGTGGAAGGTTCCCTATTGTCTTCCTCCTGCTTCGGTTCCTTTAATACATCTGGCATAAGGGGAGATCCATCTTCATTAACTTTTACAAATGCATTGTCAGTATTTTTTAGAGGTGCCAGCTGTTCTTCAAGTCTTGTTTGTTCTTTATCCATCCTCAAAATTTTATTGTTTTATTGTACAGAATAACCAGTGGGTGCTAACCAATTATTTCCTTCTTTCTGTTTCCTCATTTGTTTGGG
>DAIQPL010000049.1:0-18971 GCA_036787395.1 Flavisolibacter sp.
TGTTTCCATTTTTTTTCATGGCTGAAGTCTAAATATGTAAAACATATATTTCTCAAACCACCATACACTTCACAAACTTTATTTGCGCGGATACCATGCTGCTTCAATTGATTGTAATCGGGGATACTGATGCTCTGAAGCAAGGAGTCAGTCAATAAGAGATAGCGATCACTTGAGATAGAGTTCTTCAACAGTCTGTGTGCTTCCACCACCACTTCTCCATATAATTTTTTAAAGGGGCCGATTTCAAATTCGGTCATAGCACCATAATGAGCAACGATCTTTAAGGACAGGTCAAGTGGTTTTGAAAAGGTTTTTTCTAATTGTTTACGTTTTCGATCAAAGGCCTTAGTCATCATTTCATACTGCTCCACCAACTGGTGCAAAGAAGGCCTGGCTCCGTAACGATAAAACAGAACTGCATCGCCTTCAACTTCTGCTATATTTAGTTTGAGATCATTCTGGCTGATGATTGCTGAAAGTAACTCGTAAGTAATTTGCTTACCGGTTAAAACATCTGTTGAATGCACAAACTCCGTAAATCCGCTAATATCGGGAATGAACAGGAGCCCATCCCGTACCTTTTTATCCTGAATGGTGTAACGGCCTGCGGTATCAAATATGCTTGTGTTATTCATCTCCAATAGTTTCAGTAGTTAATGAAATGTTCAAAATGATTTTTTAGGTTAAAAATCGTAAACGTCTTTTGCCAGGAAGCGTAAAAAGCAAAGTGGCAACAATAATCAGAAAATTTTTCATAATCTTTTTGATTAACCAAAGTAATGGCAGGGACGTGCTTTTTTATAATTGAATTTTACGGTACTGATGGGCGATTAGTATTTTATGCAAATACAGAAAACCGAAGGAGATTTTTTTCTTGCAGAACAATTGTCTGCATTCTGCCTGCTATATGAGCTGGAAAACTATTTGTCCGTTTTCTTTACTACGGACCATTTGTTTCCAAAAGATTGCAAAACAATTTTTTGATCTGCATTTTCCAACATGGTGTAATAAACGGTTCCTTCGTCACCTGAATATTCCAGAACACCTGAGATCCAATACTGGCTGTACTTTTCTTTTAAATTTTTACAAAGAAGTGAAGGCAATTCGGTGGACAAAATATTCTTAGCTAATCCAAGTAACTTTCCATCTGAATTGTAAAAACCTGTTACATATTGGTTGTTAGACGAAAATTGGATTTTCACAATCTCATCCCCTCCTACCCATTTCATATCCCTGGCTTCTGTAATTGTTCTCTTCATTGCAGGCATAACCGGTGCTGATATTTTTACGCCAGGCGTGGCAAATGCGGTACTGCTTGTTACAATTAATAATATAGTGAGTAACTGTTTCATAATATTTGTTTGATAACTGTGTAATTATGACGCAAAGCTATTATTTGAGGTTACAGCTATCAATGCAAAGCGTAGTGAGTTGTGGTTTTTAGCCACTAAACAGTTATTGTGGAAGAATAAACCGTTTTGTAAACCTTAATGAATGGTATTTCCTCTCATTACCACCCTAAGAGCCCAAAGAAGGTGAGAGAACTCTAATAGTAAATGTCATAGTAATGATTGGGGCCTTCTGTTCTCAGAAGGCTTTAATAGCGAGCTTTTAGGGTAATTGTTTTAAGTATCTTGTTTTTAATAATCATACAAACACAAGTAAAGCTCTGCCTTGCCCTGTGCACCGCGAGGCTTTTTACCTCTCAGAGCCAGGATTCTTTTTTTGTAATATTTCTAAGAACAAATAACCAGCCCCGGACACATAAACAGTGGAGCTTTTAAAAAAAGGCCAATCCGGATCGAACCCGCCGAATTGTTTACGTGCTCTTTACCTAAGAGTATCTTAATCAACTCAATCTAAAATTATAAAGGATAAAAAGTACAGTTGTGAAAATATTCCATTGTCTAAATGTTTTATCCTGTATTAGGTGAATAATCAACCCATTCAATGACTTTATATCGAGTCCATTCGCAATCAAATTGCTCGCCGGCTATAGCAAACATGCGGTTGTAGGCTGCCGAACTTCTATTAAACTGTACTTTTCGAAGACATTTTTTTAGATATAAAGTAAACGGGAAATGCAAGAGCCAATATAATTAGGGAATATATACAGTTGGGGGTGTCTTCAAAGAAAAGCCCAATGGCAAGACCGAGTGTAATAATAATCATTACGATTGCGCTATACGGATATGCCCATGCTGCGTAAGGTGGTGCTAAGGAAGGGCTTTGTCGACGAACAAAAATAATAGAAATGTAAACCGATAAATCAACAAGAATAATTAATAGTGCAGTTATGTTCACTACCAGGTTAAATACACCTGTTGACGCAAAGATTACAGAAACTAAAGTAGTTATGATCAGCGCATTGCCGGGAATGAAATGTTTATTGAGTTTTGATGTTGACTTAAAAAACAAACCTGCTCGTGAGACAGCAAATAATATCCTTGGCGCAAAAAGTAAAACAGCGTTTAAAATTCCGAATAACGATACAACAGAAATGATGGTAACAATAGCGTCACCACTGCCGCCAAATATTAATTGTGCTGCATCGGCCGCGGGCAATACTGATTTCGCCATTTTGTGAAGGGGTAGCACTGCAATGAGGCCAACATTAACTAATACATAAATAATCATGATGCTAACTACACCCCAAACTAATGAACGCGGAAGGTTTTTCTCCGGGTTGGTATCTTCTTCGGTAAAATATACAGCAGTATTCCATCCGCCATAAGTTACAAATATTGCTCTTAGTGATAAGATGGCAGCGGAGATCAAAGGCAAAGAACGAGTAGAATCAGAAACTACAGAACCTGTGTATTTATTGCCATTTAAAAAATAGGAGAAGCAGGAAATAACCAATATCAATAATCCAATTGCTTTAAGAGCACTCATTATTTTTTGGAAGTTGCTACTAACACGTAATCCCTGCCATTGCATCACAGACAACAGAATAATAAGAACACAAGATATAATACCGACAGGTAAGTGTATCCTGATTAGTTTATTCGTGTATTCTCCAACGGCAATTGCCAGGTAAGCAATAATGCCCGCAGAAAAAATCCAGTTGGCCCACCCGATAATAAACCCAATAGTATCTCCAAAAGCTTTTTGAGCATAAACAAAGGGACCGCCTGCAACTGCAAAACGGGTTCCCATTTCTGAATAAATTGACGCACCTAACAATGAAATAAGTCCTCCAACAATCCAAAAGGAAATGAAAAGAAAAGGGTTATCAATATAACCGGCAATCATTGCAGGCATTCGTAAAATACCAATTCCAATTGTTGCACCTATTACTATTGCAAGGCCAAATCCGATTCCCAGTATTCGTTTAAGATGGTTTCGTTGAGTTTTAATATCGTCAGGCTTTTTCTATAATAGTACCATAGGTGGACCAACCGCTGGCACGCGGTTACGCATTGCCTAAGGCCAGTTAATAGCGTTCTGTCAGCCTAAAAGTAGCACATAAGTTTAATAGTGCTCATTGCCTCCGCCTAGTTAGCACCCCAGTTTTGAAATGCATAATCGCGTTTAACTTGCAGTAAAGAATGCAAGCAAAGCTTCCGACGTTGAAATGCACCTAACCAACTTTTGATTTAAAATTTGAATCTTCTTTTACCAGACAGTGTGTTATTTTCTAACTTTCTGAAAACAGAGTAAGCACCGAAACAATTAACAAAGCAACCAATAGAATTGCTAGTTACTTTCCTATACAAAACTTGCTAAAAATATAATCCAACTGGTCCTCGTTTGTAATCTCACCGGTAATTTCCCCCAGGTACTGCAAACATCTTCGAATGTCTAAGGCCAGCAGGTCACCCGGTATTTTATCTTGTAATCCGAGTATCACATCATTTAATGCGCTGTGTACTTCATTTAAGGCATGAAAATGACGGGCATTGGTAACAATGACACTTTCACCCGATACATCTTTTTGAAAAACTTTATCTACCATTCTTTCCTTCAAAACCTCCAGGTGCAAACCATTTTTTGCAGCAATAAAAATGACTCCACTTGTATAAACAAACTTTTCCCTGGCTGCTGCTTCATCAATTAAGTCCACCTTGTTTCCCACTAATAAAAAATGTATGACCTTTTGATCCAGTTCCCTGATGGTACGCGATAGTTCTACAGGATCTTCGTTATTCACATCAAACAAATAAAGAACGATTTCGGCCTGCTTCATTTTCTGAAGGCTTTTTTCAATGCCAACTGTTTCTATTACATCGTCTGAATGATTGCGGATACCCGCTGTATCAATTAACCGGAATAAAATTCCGTCCATATTTAATACTTCCTCAATAGTGTCCCTGGTAGTGCCGGGTATGTGACTTACAATTGCACGATCCTCGTTTAATAAAGCATTAAGCAAAGTTGACTTGCCGGCGTTTGGCTTACCAATGATGGCAACACTAACACCGTTTTTGATAACATTGCCCAACTGAAAAGATTGCATCAGCCTTCCGGTATGTTCGTTTGCAGTTGTCACCAGTTTCATTAATTGGGAGCGATCAACAAACTCAACGTCCTCCTGGGAAAAATCCAGTTCCAGTTCGATCAAAGCAGAGAACCGGATCAACTCTTCACGCAGTTCTTTTAGCGCCTGTGAAAAGCCGCCCCTGATATTATTGAGTGCGGTTTTATGAGATGCCTGGGTGTTGCTGGCAATGAGGTCGGCTACTGCTTCTGCCTGTGCAAGGTCAAGTTTTCCATTTAAGAAGGCGCGTTGTGTAAACTCGCCGGGCTTAGCCAGCCTCGCCCCTTCCTCGATGCAGGCATCTATTACTTGTTGGAGTATAAAAGGAGAGCCATGACAACTGATTTCAACAATGTTTTCACCTGTGTAAGAACGCGGTGCTTTATATATTGAAACGACTGCCTCATCTAAAATTTTTTCCTTGCTTTTTAAAAAGCCTACATGTAAAGTATGAGAAGATTGCTCGTTTAGGTCTTTGGAAGGGAAAAGCGCATTTATAATATGGATGGCCTTTTCACCACTTAATCGTATCACTCCAATTGCTCCAATTCCCGGCGGCGTGGCTAGTGCCACTATGGTGTCATTCCATCCTGACAATTTCAAACTCATGCGCAAAATTACTCTCCATAAAAACAAAAATCCCCTTACTTATGTAAAGGGATCTTAAAGATATAATTTCAAGTATTATTCAGACACTACAAAGGTGATAGGCTGTGTGTGGTATGAACGAACCTTTCTTCCATTTTGCTCACCCGGAGACCATTTAGGACCTCTCCTAACCACTTCTTCCGCACCTTTCCCTAAACCGTAACCAGGGTCATTCAGAGATTTTACATCAGTGATGCTACCGTCTTTTTCCACAAGGAAACGAACCTGTACCGTATATTGGCCCGGGCTCATACCTTGAGAAGCAGCATCCTCAATATAACGCTGTAACTGGCTTTCAAGGTGCCTTCTCCATTGGCGCACGTCCACGGCTGCTTCAATCTCCACCTTCTCGAAGATCTTGTTTTCATCTTCTACTTTTGGAGCTTCCACAACACCCTTTCCTTCGTCAACAACCGGAGCGACAATGCCTTCATCCTTTACACCTTCCTGATTAATAACATCAATCTTTTTATCCTCCATTTCCTTAACGGGAGGAATCTCCTCTTGTTTTACTTCATCGTCTTTTTTAATTACAGGCGGGGTAAACTTTGCCATTTCCACTTTTGGCGGAGGTGGTGCTTTTGGCGGCGGCGGCGGCGGGGGAGGTGGTTTATCCGGTTCTTGATTCAGATTTTCAATGACCACATCTCTTACGTCTACCTTTTTATCATCGCTTGATGATAAAGCTTTAGACAAGAAACTGGCGCCGATGAGAAGCACTGCAATAGCCGCAGTAATACCCAATGCAGTCGTAATGCGCTTATTATACTTAGTCCTTAGTTCGTAAGCGCCGTAATCCTTATTACGTCCCTCAAAAACCAGGTCTAGTATATCGGCCTGAAGTATTTTGTTTGCTTCCATTTTTTAATTTGTATTTAGATGCAATAGTTATTTGAATTCCACAACGCCTATCCTATTTTACACCATTTCTTTGCTCAGTTGCTTTTACCAAAAGATTTTCATCAGAAGTAATATCAACCAGGGCGAAACGTTTCACATCGTTAATGGTCATTTCGTCAAGTATGTCAACAGAATTTTTATAGGTAGCTTCTTCATTAGGTTTTATTACCACTACAAAATCCTTGTCTTTACATGAATTTTGATCGCCACCATTTTTAGCCCAAATCTTCTCACAACCCGGGTCATGGTAGTGATTTTTCATAACCTCTGCTTTCTTATCCTGTATTACTTTGCGAACATCTTTAAAATTGGTGGAAAGGAAGTTAGAGCCATCTGATTTTAACTGGCCCATGTAATAATATACCTGGTCACCCTTACCTAACATAACAGTCAACGCCGCTGACTCTTTTACCTCTGTAAGATCCTTTGGATCTTTTTCATCTTTCGGCATGATTAACCCCATGGTAGTAGGCGTACTCATTGTTGTAGTGAAAATGAAGAAGGTTATGAGCAGGAACCCAAGATCCACCATTGGCGTCATATCTACACGGGTCGAAAGTTTTTTGGCTTTTTTGACCCCCGGGCCTTTTTTATGGCCACTATCTCCACCGGAAACGTCTATATCTGCCATAGTAATTGTTTTTAATTGTTATAATGATTCCTAAGCTTTTGGTTTTTGCTGTAATTTATACAAGTCAGTTCCGGAAGGAACACCTTCAGGATCTGTGATCAACTGGTACTTAAATATGTCATTCTTGCGCATAGCCTCAATCACACCTTTGAAAGAAGGATACTTCGCATTATTATCTCCTTTGATCATAAAGTTCAGCTTTTTGCCTTGAAAGGCATTATAGGCTGAGGCAACCCATGTAGCTAGCTCGTTATTGGCTGAATCGAGTACCGGAATTCCCTCCAGACTCTTCATACGTTGGCCTTCTGGAGCAGCGAGGTAAGATTTCAATTTGGAGAAGGGAACACCAACGATTGTATTCTTAACGAAATTGTTCATTTCTGTTTCAGAAAGACCAAGATTCCGACCTTTATTTACATTTTGGATAATGTTCTTTTTGATACTCTTGGATTCATCATTCTCGTTTTGAACGTTCACTCTGAAGATAACCTTACCTGCTTTATCGAGTTCTACATGAACAGCGTCCTGTTGCTTCAATCTGTCAGCAGAAACCGATGTGGGAGTTGTAATCTCCACAGGCTCGGGCGGCTTAAACTTTGTCGCTAGCATGAAAAAGGACAGGATTAAAAAGGCCACGTCCACAAACGGGGTCATGTCTGTTGCGGTGCTCTTTCTTGGTAATTTGACACTTGGCATCTTCTATAAAATTTTTGTACTGAGATTCAAATGGTTTCTTTTTCCATAAAATTTTTACGCTTATTTGTATAAGGACGCAAAAGACTGTGTTAAAGTGAACCCAGACTCGTCAATACCATAAGTAATGCTGTCAATCTTTGTAGTAAAGATGTTGTACATCACTAAGGCCAGAGCGGAAGTACCGATACCCAAGGCTGTATTATACAAAGCTTCGGAAATTCCTGTTGCCAGGGCCGTAGCATCGCTACCACCTGATGCACCAAGGGCAGAGAAGGAACGGATCATACCGATTACCGTACCTAATAGGGCAACCAGGGTACCAACCGATGTAATAGTGGAAAGAAATACCAGGTTCTTCTGTAACATTGGCAATTCAAGCGCTGTAGCTTCCTCCACTTCCTTTTGAATAGAAATTACTTTTTGCTCAGTATCCAACTCGGGTGTGTTCATCATTTCTTTATAACGGCGCAAACCTGCTTTCATTACATTAGCTACAGAACCACGCTGCTTATCACACTCGGCAAGTGCAGCATCTACATTACGGTTGGCTAAATGATATTGTACTCTCCTGATGAAATCAGCAATAGATCCCTTTCCTAAGGCTTTGCTGATGGTCATGAAACGTTCGATAGAAAAAACGACCACCATTAATAACATTCCGATAAGTAGGGGAACGATGATACCACCTTCATAAATACCATGAAAGCCACCTTTGGGTTTTTGATGGTGAGGCCAGAATCCGCCCGCAGGATCAGGTCTTTCAAAGCCGGCAGGATCCCCCATCAAAAATCGCCAAATAACATAACCGGCTACAACACAAATAATAGGTGCAAGCCATGAAATAGCATTACTGCTTCTTTTCGGTTGAACTGATGTAGCCTTAACTGATGTTGTACCTGCAGTCGGTCTTGTTTCTGCCATGATTGTAATTTTTAGTTTTTAATTTAAAAAGATTTCAGTTTTAAACTTGCGGTCACAATTCTACTGAAAAAAAGCATCCAATGGTTATACCCCTTGCATTTTTTTCACCGGTTTTATTAAGTTGTTGTCCTGCAGTTTTAAAGGTAGGATTATATGTCTTTCAAAAATAACAATAATTAAGCCTGTTGATTTCTTGTTATTTACTCGTATCGCAAAGCATCGATGGGGTTTAGTTTACCCGCTTTCAGAGCAGGATACAGACCTGCCAGCAATCCAACAATGGAACAAATAACTACTCCGTAAATCACCCATCTCCAGGGCACAACAAAGCCGGTATTCAATACAATAGAAAACAGATTTCCTACTATAATGCCGAGAATGATTCCAATTATTGCACCGAGTACACTTATAATAATTGACTCTAATAAGAACTGTTGCCTCACGCTTTTGCTCTTGCCCCCTATCGCTTTTATCAGACCGACTTCTTTTGTTCTTTCAGCAACTGATACCAGCATAATGTTCATTAACCCGATTGCTGATCCTATTAAAGTAATAAAACCAATTACTATCACAGCAGCCGTTAAATATCCCAGTACGCTGATTGCCTTCTCTGCAATACTGTTGCTTCGTTCCAAAACAAAATTACTTTCTTCTGTGGTCGCCAATTTTCTTACAGCCCTAAAAACACCTTCCGCTTCACCCATCGCATTTTCCACTTGTTTCACATCTTCTGTCATTACACCAATGGTATAACTGTTTGTTCCAAAGTACCTTCTTACATTCTTGTATCCGGTGATAACGATATTGTCCCTGCTAAAGCCAAAGGAGGAGCCCCGGCTGCCTAATACACCAATAACACGGTAGGGAATATTGTTTACTCTTATTATTTTATTTACTGCAGTCTCCGCACCTAACCTAAATAAGTTGGTGGCTACATCATATCCCAACAAGCAAACATTAGATGCCGATTGAATTTCCTGGCGGCTGAAATTTCTGCCAGCTTTCATAGCAAAACCGTTTAGGTCCAGGTAGTTCTCATCGGCTCCAAATAAAAATACATTCGGTGTCGTTTTTTTTGTTTCAAAAAAGACGGTGAAATTTCTGCCTGCAATACAGGATATGCCCACGCTCCCGGGAAATTTATAGTACTTAGCAAATTGATCTGCTTCTTCTTCCTGGATACGCTTATCAAGGTTGGATGTTTTTTCTTTTTTCTTACCTTTTTTGGAAAGCTTCATGGAAGGGCCATGACCACCAAAACGAATATTCCGTTCCTTATAACGAATAACAAACCCGTTTGCTCCCATTGTGGAAAAGCTTTCCGTTAGCTTTTGATTCATTGCTTTTATAGCCGTGATGATCCCAACCAAAGCCATGATGCCAAAGGCAATGATAGCCACAGTAATACCAGTGCGTAGTTTATTACCGCGTACCGTTCGAAATGCTAACGAGAAAACGTCAGAGATGTTCATGTGAATGGATTTACTAAATTAATAAACCCATTATACAATCACTTGTAATTCTTTAAAGCAGCATCTAGAAGTATAACCAATAGGTGAGCAGGTTTGGAAAAATTCCTAAAATTATAGTTGCACCAGCCAGCCCTGTTAATGTGTATTTAAATCGATTGGATACCTGTATTACTGTTCCTTCACCTGTTTTAAAATACATTGATTGAATCAACCGGAAGTAATAATATACACTAATGGCTGCCATCAACACGGCAAAGATGGCCAGTGCCAAACTTCCCGCTGTGATTGTAGCTTTAAGCATATAAAACTTAGAAAGGAAACCTGCTGTTAACGGAATGCCTGCAAGTGATAACAAAAAGATGACTAGCAAGGCCGCAATCAGGGGTTGTTGTTTTGCAAATCCATTGAACCCGTCAAACGTATAATCTTTCATTTTAATCAGCACAGCAAATATCCCGATCGTAGCTATGGAATATGCTGCTGCATATAAGATCAAGCCTTCTTTAGCATCAGCATTTAAAGAATAAACTGCAAGCATCATAAAACCGGCCTGTGAAATGCTGGAGTAAGCGAGCATTCTTTTTACGCTCTGTTGAAATACAGCGGTAATATTGCCAATAAATAAAGTGATGGCTGCTATGATAGCAACCAGCAATTTCCATTCAGCACGAATACTTCCAAATTCATCGTTGAACACACGGATAAAAGCAATAAAACTTGCTGCTTTCACAACAGTTGACATAAAGGAAGTAAATACCGTTGGCGCGCCGTCATAGACGTCAGGTGTCCAGAAATGAAAAGGTGCCGCAGATACTTTAAATGACATCGAAAACAAAAGAAGCATCATACCTGTGATTAGCAAAACGGGAACCTTATCTGCAACTACTGTTACACCGGTTTGAAAAGTTCCCGTTGCACCATAGATCAAAGCAATTCCCATCAGCATCAGGCCAGTGGAAAAAGATCCCAACAAAAAATATTTGAGCGAGGCTTCGTTACTCTTCAGGTTACGCTTATCGCTGCCGGTTAAAATATATAAAGGGATAGAAATGATTTCAATTCCTAAAAACAGCATAAGCAGGGAAGTAAAAGAAGAGGCAATTGAGATCCCTGCTAAAATGAAAAACAGTAAGGCAAAATAATCACTGTAATTGTGTCCCACCTTTTCCATATCCCTTGAGGACAGTAAAAAGAAAGCGAGCGTTGATATATTAGCAACTAAAGAAAACAATAATGCAAAGCGGTCAAACTCCAACATTCCCTTAGTGTCAATATGGAAAATAGATATTCCCCTTAACTCCATAATATTAACAACAATGACAGCTAATAGTAAAATATGAGCCAATACTCTTACATTATTTCTTGAGTTCAGTAAAAAAGAACTGAACATCATGATAACACCACTTACTGCAGAAAAAATTAATGCGTTCATATTATTTTACAACCAGGTTCGGCACGTTTATGTCTTTCAACAAATTGTTTACAAAACCATCAGTAAGGTTCAATAAAGGCTGTGGATACACTCCAAAAACAATAATAACCAACACAATTACTGCTAAGGATACTCTCTCGTTAATGGTGATGTCCCTGGCAGTTTCCGTAAGCGGGTTGGTGGCACCATAAAAAACTTTTTGAATCATGTTTAATGTATAAACAGCCGCGAGAATAATACTTACTGCTGCTGCTACCGTAAACACAACCCGGTAATTCGTGAGTGCATTCCATATTCCGTTAAACATGAGAAACTCGCCAACAAAGGCATTGGTTAAGGGAAGTGCCACATTAGCCAAAGCAACAATCACCAGCAGTGTAGTTAAACCCGGAGCCTTTTGTGCTATGCCGCCCAAACCAGAAAGTTTCCTGGTCCCAAATTGCCGTTCAATCAATTCAATAACTATCCACAGTCCAATGATATTAATACCATGATTGAACATTTGCATCATCACACCCTGGAGGCCGATATTATTTTCAGAAAAAATAGCCATAACCATTAATCCCATGTGAGCAATAGAAGAATACGCCACCAGGCGTTTCAAATCATCTTGTTGTATTGCAATTATGGAAGCGTAAATAATTCCAACCACCGCCATGGTCATTACTACATCTCCCCAAATATGAAGTGCAGAAGGTACAATGGGCCATACCCAGCGAATTATTCCAAATACACCCATTTTTACCATAATACCACTCAGCACCATGGTAGCTGCCGTTGGCGACTGCTCATAGGTATCTGGCTGCCAGGTGTGCAATGGAAACACCGGCATCTTTACAGCAAAAGCCAGGAATAATAACCAGAAAACCCAGTTTTGTGTTTCCGGAGAAAGTTTTAAAGCGTAAAAAGATTCCATCGAAAAAGAACGATCCGGTGTTTGAAAATAGAGATAGACCAATCCGATTAACATCAAGACGGAGGCCGTGAATGTATAAATGAAGAATTTGAACGTGACAGGAATGCGTCTTTCTCCACCCCATCCTGAACAAATAAAATACATAGGAATTAAAGCCAGCTCCCAAAAGAAATAAAACAACAAAGCATCACTAGCTGTGAATACGCCCATTAAACCCGCCTGTGTAAGCAGCATCAATGCAAAAAAGTTGTTGGGCTTTCTGTAATTCGATTTCCAGGTTGCAATTAAAATAACCGGATATGCTATGGCAGTTAACAAGCAAAGCAATTGTGATAGCCCATCAAGTTTCAAGGAAAAGGAACTTCCTAAACTTCCCATCCATTCTGCATGAAAGTTTAACTGGCTGGTAGATCGAACTGTAAGGCCTGCAACGGAAATTGCTAATGTAATAAGTGACGCCAGCAAAGCCCAACCGCGAACAGTTTTGTCGTCTTTCAAAAAGAAAGACAGCAACCCACTAATTAATGGAACCAAAAACAGTAATAAAACAATCATATCAAATCAGAATGTAAAAGTCAAAATGTAAAACGACTGATTATTTTACATTTATCATTTCTTATTATTTCCGAAGGAAGAACTGCAGCACAAAAAACATTAACATGCTGATCACCATCAGCAGCACATAACTTCCTACCTGGCCACTTTGCAACCAGCGTAATTGCCGGCCCCCATAATTTACCAGGCGCCCTACCCCGTTAACTAGTGCATCAATTCCACTTCTTTCAAAGTAACGGTTGGCAATAACACCCAGCTTATTTACCGGTTGAACAATGACGCTGTTATAGAGTTCGTCAACATACCATTTGTTCTCAAGAACTTTTCCAAATGCAGATGGTTGATCTTCCCGATATCTTCTATAACGCACCCAGGCAATTAGAATAGCAATAACTGCAATAACCGTAGTTAATCCCATCAGTGTGATCTCTGTTGAGTGTTCAATCGAATGTTGTATTGTTGGTACAACCGGCGATAAATAGTGGGCCAGTTTTTCACCGCCATGCATAAACACTTCAGGCACACCAACAAAACCACCAATGATAGAAAGCACAGCAAGTACTATCAATGGGATAGTCATGGCTGCGGGACTTTCATGAATATGTTGTCTTTGTTCATCTGGCCCCCTGAAACTTCCTCCAAAGGTGATGAACAATAAACGGAACATATAGAAAGCCGTTAACCCTGCTGTAAGTACACCAATAACGTATAAAAATTTGTCACTCTGAAAAACACCCAGCAAAATAGCATCCTTTGAAAAGAAACCGGACAGCGGAGGAATTCCTGCAATGGCTAAACATCCAATTAAAAAAGTAAGGTAGGTTACTGGTAATTTACTTTTTAATCCACCCATAAAACGAATATCCTGCTGACCACTTACTGCATGTATAACAGAACCTGAACCCAGGAATAACAAGGCTTTAAAAAAAGCATGTGTCATAACATGAAATACAGCGGCTACATAAGAACCGGTGCCCAACGCAAGAAACATATAACCTAGTTGGCTTACCGTAGAATAAGCCAACACTTTTTTAATATCATTCTGACGAAGAGCTATAGTAGCAGCTAATAGGGCTGTAGCAGCACCAATGATGGCAATTATAGTATTGGTAACAGGGGCAACACTGTATAAAGCGTTACTCCTTGCGATCATATAGATACCTGCTGTTACCATGGTTGCGGCATGAATCAATGCTGATACAGGAGTAGGGCCTGCCATGGCATCTGGCAACCAGGTGTATAAAGGAATTTGTGCACTTTTACCGGTAGCGCCTAAGAAAAGCAATAAAGTAATTCCAATGATATCGGTTGATGAAAGTTTGCCGACGTTGGCAAATACATCGCTATAATTTGCAGAGCCAAGTTTTGAAATGATCCAGAATACAGCTAACAGAAAACCAAGGTCACCAATGCGGTTCATGACAAACGCTTTCTTTGCAGCTCTGGTATAGTCAATGTTTTTAAACCAGTAACCAATCAATAAATAAGAACATAAACCAACGCCTTCCCAACCAATAAACATAATTACATAGTTAGCTCCCATAACCAGCAATAACATAGAGAAAACAAAGAGGTTGAGAAACGAAAAGTATCTTCCAAAATGCTCTCTTTTTTCTTCATGCATGTAAGCCGTTGAATACACATGAATTAAAAAGCCAACACCAGTGATAATTAAAAGGAATAAAGTAGAAAGCTGGTCTATTTGAAAAGAAAAAGGAATTTTTAAACTGCTGACATTAATAAAATCAAAATAGTGAATGACCGGGTCGCCAACAACCCTGGCGCTTTTAGATATAATTCTTCCACCGGTTATTTCATCCAATCTAAAGAAGGCCATTAAACTAATAATGAATGACCCTAAAACTGTTCCGCACCCGATGATACTAACCAAGCTCTTTGACAAATACTTTCTTCCCAATCCATTGATCAAAAATCCAATGAACGGTAAAAGCGGAATTAGGAAAATTAAAGTCTTCATGTTGAGCTGTCACCTGCCAGCTACCAGTTATCAGCTTCTGGCTGACTGCTGATAGCGGATGGCTTATTAATGTTTTAACCTGTTTAAAAAGTTCACATCTACTGAATGCGTATTGCGGAATAACATTACAATAATTGATAAACCTACCGCCACCTCGGCTGCTGCTACCACCATGATAAAGAACACAAATAACTGGCCGTCACTTCCGGCATTGGCATTTGTTGTTGCGTTTGCCAGGTGGTGCATTTTAGAAAACGCCACCAACAATAAATTCACCGCGTTCAGCATCAGTTCAATGCACATAAATATAATAATGGCATTGCGGCGTGTTAATACACCAATAATGCCAATGACAAACAATGCTAAGGAAAGAAATATGTAATAGTTTATCGGCATAGTCTATCGTGTCAATTACCAATCTGAAAAAATGCTAAGGAACTCTTTAGCATAGAGCTACTGGTTATTATGATATGTTCATTGCTTCTTTCGGCTCTTCAACTTTTCTTATTTCTTTTTCTATCGGGCTTTTTTCATCTCTTTTCCCGAGCACTACCGCACCTACCATGGCACTTAAAAACAAAATAGAACTGATCTCAAAGGGAACTACAAATTCATTGAACAACGTCTTGCCCAGGTTCTGGATCAACCCAATTTCACCGGTTCCCAATTCTGTCATTTGTTTTTCTGTATTGCGCAAGGCTGCTACTAAAACCAACAGAAGACAACCACCCGCAACAGCACCAGCCAGTTTGAGCCATTTGTTTTTTTGCGGCTCTGTGTCCTTACTTAAATTCATCAACATGATTACAAAAAGAAATAAAACCATAATGGCGCCGGCGTACACAATAATATTTACGACAGCTAAAAACTGGGCATTCAATAAAATATAATGTCCGGAAATACTAAAAAAAGTGATGATCAGCCACAGAACACTGTAAACCGGGTTTTTACTGATAACAACCATTAATGCACTAAACAGTGACACAATTGCAAGGATCCAAAATAGAAGTTCTGTAATACTCATTACGGCAGTTGCTTCTTTATTTTATTTCTTTTCCCACCTGTCCTTTTGCTTTTGCATATCCTTCCGGATCGGTTACAGGGTTTGGAATCAAAAGGTCATTCTTGCCATAAATAAATCCTTTACGTCCATAATTAGCAGGAGCAAAAGTTTGGGTTAAATAAATGGCATCTTTAGGACAAGCTTCCTCACATAGTCCGCAAAAAATACAGCGCAGCATATTAATCTCGTATTTGGCAGCGTATTTTTCTTCCCGGTATAAATGCTCTTCACCAGGCTGCCGTTCTGCACCTTCCATTGTAATGGCTTCTGCCGGACAAGCTACAGCGCATAAGCCGCAGGCTGTACAACGTTCACGGCCTTCCTCGTCCCGGTTTAATATTTGAACTCCACGAAATACAGCTGAAAAGGGACGCTGTTGTTCCGGGTAATTAATGGTAGGTTTCTTTTTAAACAAATGACTAAAGGTTATACCCATCCCCTTGAAAATGGAAGGCAGGTATAAGCGTTCCCAAATGTTCATCGGCTTACGTTCAACTTGTTTGTTCCTGTTTGTTAATGCTTGCATCTTCTTTCCTCTTCGCTTTGACGGCTGCAAAATTAGCCGTTTTCATTCAGCTTATATTTTTAAAACTGTTTATTTATTTAATGCCAAAATTACTATCGCTGTTATAAGCATGTTAGCCAAAGCCAGCGGTAATAATACTTTCCAGCCAAGATTCATCAGTTGGTCGTAGCGGAAACGCGGAATGGTCCAGCGGATCCACATAAATAAGAAAATGAAAAATGTTGCTTTTGCCATCAACACCATAAATCCAATCAACCCTATCCACCATGCGTCACCCCAGGCTGCTTCATTTACAAAGGGTATGTCATAACCTCCAAAAAAAAGCGTTGCCATTACTACAGAGGAAATGAACATATTAATGTACTCAGCAAACAAATAAAAGCCGAGCTTCATCGAGGAGTATTCCTGGTGATAACCAAAGTTCAATTCATTCTCCGCTTCAGGCAAGTCAAATGGTGTACGGTTACATTCTGCTAAAGCACATATAAAAAAGATGAGGAAACCTAAGGGCTGGTATAAAAAGTTCCATCCGTGTGCTATTTGGTGACTCACAATAGAACTCATTCTTAAATCTCCTACCACCATCAACACTGCTAACAAAGAAAGCCCCATAGCCAGTTCATAAGAGATCATTTGAGAAGCGCCCCGAATAGCCGCTAACAAAGAGAACTTGTTATTGGATGCCCATCCCCCGATCATAATTCCATACACACCTAAACTCACCACTCCAAAAATGTATAGTATACCAATATTTATATCAGCGATTTGTAAAGGAACCTGTCTTCCGGCAACATCAATAGTCCATCCCCAAGGGATAACTGCGGAGGTCATACAGGCAGTGATCATAGCCAGCATAGGACCTAAAATGAAAAGGAACTTCGATGATGTCAGTGGAATAATCTCTTCTTTCATAAAAAGCTTCACACCATCCGCTACAGGTTGTAAAATACCAAACGGACCTGCACGGTTTGGCCCCCGCCGGTCTTGTAAAAAGGCGGCAATCTTGCGCTCTCCATAGGTACTGTACATGGCCACAATCAAAGCTGTCGTAACTATTACAGCAATCAGGATCAGCTTTTCAAGAATGATCCACCAGTCAAATTGTAATAAATACATAGTTTAAGTCAAAATTCAAAAGTCAAAATGAAAAAGGAGTTTTCCCAATTTTGACTTTTTACTTTTTAATTTCTAAGGCGTAACAGGATTGGTTGAATCTGTCCCTGCCAGGTTTCTTCCTTGTCCTTCCTTTATATCCGTAACATTTTTGCCCGTTGATTTTGGATCGCCATTAAACGTTGCGCTTGTAGCCGGTCCCTGAATTTCATTCAGGTCAACGGTGTTTACTTCACTCACACTATGAATATCCATCAACAACTTGGGTTTGCTTCCACCCATAATGGCTGTAAATGTTTCATTTGGTGTTACCAGGTTGGTATAATGGCCAGCGTTAATTACGGAATGCCTGTTTAATCTTGTAGGCCCTTCTATTACCCAGTCGCTTATTTTTTTCTTTTCAAAGCGACACTCGTTACAAATCCAGTCTTCCACTTCACCCCACTGGTCTTTCCTTGCCGTTACTCTCAGTACATCATCGCCACGCATCCATAGACGTACCTTTCCTTTACAGGTTGGACAATCGCGATGCGCCTCTACCGGCTTGGTGAACCACACACGATTTTTAAAACGGAAGGTTCTGTCTGTTAACGCCCCCACGGGGCAAACGTCGATCACGTTTCCGATGAACTCACTATCCAATGATTCCTGTATATAGGTTGCAATCTGTGAATGGTCTCCACGGTCCAGAACACCATGTTCCCGATGACCGGATACCTGATTAGCTGTATGTACACAGCGGTAACAAAGAATGCAACGCGTCATGTGCAATTGAATGTAGGGACCGAGGTCGATACGTTCAAATGTTCTTCTTTTAAATTCGTATCGCGTAGCTTCTGCGCCATGCTCGTAGCTCAAATCCTGCAAATCACACTCTCCTGCCTGGTCACATACAGGGCAATCTAAAGGATGATTTAATAACAGAAATTCAACTACACCTTTTCTTGCCTCCAGCACTGCCGGGTTAGTAATGTTTTCAACCACCATGCCATCCATTACATTGGTACGGCAACTTGCCACAAGCTTAGGCATAGGACGGGGATCGGCAGTAGATCCGGCGGCCACTCGCACCAAACAAGTACGGCAATAGCCACCTGTGTTTTTCAATTTGCTGTAGTAACACATCGCAGGCGGCACAATATCGCCACCAATTTTTCGTGCCGCCATGAGAATGGTTGTTCCCTGCTCCACTTCAATGGTAATGTTATCTATAGTTACTTTCAACAATTTTTTTTCTTCAGCCATTTTAATGATTTCACGCAAAGGCGCAAAAGAGCCAAGGCGCAAAGTTTATAATTTGTTTACTATACGATGTATCCCATCCCTGATCAACGAAACATTAAAGTTGATTAGTAATCCAAGCTTCAACCCCGTTAATTTGAGATACGTAAGAACTTGTTTATAATGGACATCAGCCAATACTTCAACTGACTTTAATTCTACTATTACCTTATGTTCAATAATCACATCTGCTCTAAACCCAATTTCCAATCTAATTGTATGATGAACTAATGGCACTGCTTGCTGCCTTGTAAACACTACACCTTTTTTACTTAACTCGTAACAAGAAATTTCTTCATAAACACTTTCAAAAATAATCCAGGTCCATATTTTTTGTGAATATTAAAACAGATATC
>DAIQPL010000254.1:0-6163 GCA_036787395.1 Flavisolibacter sp.
CTTATTTGGACTAAAAGGTTATAACGAAGGCAGCCATCAGATATCCAGCCTGGTTCAAAACCGCCTGTTTTATCAAACAGTAAAAGTTTTTTTTGATTAAACTGTTTCTGGTTTATTGTTTATTGTTTCCGGTTCAGTTACAGGTAGATATTTTCTCAGCCATCATTCTTCAGACGCAAGCATATTTTTATGGACATTTACTCAACAACAGCTACCGGCTTGTACGCAAAACATACAATTGCCTGTAAAGAGGCCGCTACACTTTACAGAAAATGCTCCGCAATAAGGCTCGCCGAACCGCAGGCCACTAACGAAAAACTATAAACCAAAAACCACAAACTATTTAACCTTTTGCTGATTGTTTTCCCTTTAATTTAGCTGCTTCCCTATTTTTGCACGTCCTGTATCCAATCAGCTTGCTGGCAACGGGACTTAACAAGAACCAACCTTCGTCGTATGAATTTCAGAAAAGTCAATAACATTACCGGCTGGGTAGTGTTTGCAATTGCCTCCCTTGTTTATATTTTAACTGCTGAAAAATCCGGAAGCCTGTGGGACTGCGGAGAGTTTGTAGCAGCCTGTTATAAAGTGCAAATGCCTCACCCTCCAGGTGCGCCATTGTTTGTACTGTTGGGGCGTTTCTTTATTATTTTGTTCGGCGATAATCCAGCCACGGCTGCCAAAGCGGTAAATATTATGAATGCTTTTGCCAGCTCTTTCACCATCTTGTTTCTCTTTTGGACCATAACACATTTTGCACGCAAGCTGGTAACAGGCTTTCGCGAAGAACCAAACACACAACAGATATATACAATCCTTGGAGCCGGCGTAGTAGGTGCATTGGCTTATACCTTCTCCGATTCTTTTTGGTTCAGTGCTGTGGAAGGCGAGGTATATGCACTGTCTTCTTTTTTTACGGGGTTAGCATTTTGGGCTATGTTGAAATGGGAACGGGCAGATGATGCTGCTGGAACAGACAGGGCTTTACGCAACCGTGCAGACAGGTGGATCGTTTTTCTTTTTTTCTCGCTGGGTTTATCAATCGGTATTCACTTGTTAGGCCTGTTAGTTATTCCTGCTGCCGTAATGATTTATTATTATAAGCGTTACAACTATAGCCGTAGTGGGGCCATCTGGGCTTTTCTTATCGGATGCTTAATTGTGGGTGTGATACAGGTAGTTGTTATTCAATGGACCGTAAAGTTGGCAGGCAGGTTTGATATTTTCTTTGTTAATGGTTTTCATCTTCCTTTCTTTTCGGGCTTCGTTTTCTTTTTTATACTATTGACGGTTTTAGTCTGGCTTGGATTGCGATGGGCTAATAAGAGGGGATGGTCTTACCTGCGCCTGGGCCTTTGGTGTTTTGCTTTTATGATGTTGGGTTATTCCGCTTACATCACTACTATGGAGCGTTCAAATGCCAATCCCTCTATTGACATGAACAACGTGGACAATCCAATGAACCTGGTTTACTACCTGGGTCGTGAACAATATGGATCTCAACCTATTTTAACAGGACCCCATTTCCTGGCTCAGGCAACTGGTGTAACAGAAGGAAAAATGCGTTATGCTAAAGGTGCTAATGAATACGTGGAGATTGGACGTGACCGCGAACCGGAATACGATTCTAAAGACATACAGGTTTTTCCACGTGTATGGGATGGAACCAATGAACAAGGGCATGCAGATTTTTATATGCAATGGCTTAACCTGCCTGTTATAGCAGCCAGACAATTAAGCATGGTTACCGGCGTTGGCGACGGCGTTATTCAAACACAGGATCAAAGCGGCAAGCCCGATACCTACGAAATACCAGAGAACTTTGCGCCAAGGGTACAAAGAGGACAGGTAGTGCAGCCAGGGAATCCCATCGCTGTTAAAATACCATCGTTTGCGGAAAACCTTAATTGGTTTTTTACCTACCAGATGAGCTTTATGTACTGGCGTTATTTCATGTGGAATTTTTCAGGCAAGCAAAACGATATACAAGGCGGTGGAAACATTCGCGATGGTAACTGGATATCCGGAATCAAATTCGTGGATGATCTGCGGTTAGGCGATCAATCAAAACTTCCAGCCAGTATCCAGCACAATAAAGCCTCCAATAAACTTTTTTTACTTCCCTTTCTTTTGGGAATTATCGGTTGCGTATTTCATTTCTTTAAAGACAGGAGAGATTGGATTGTTACTTTTCTTCTTTTCTTTTTTACAGGTATTGCCGTTGTACTTTACCTGAACCAGCCGGGCAACCAGCCAAGAGAACGTGACTATGCCTACACCGGCTCGTTTTACGCCTTTGCTATTTGGATTGGTTTGTCGGTTGTAGCTTTTGTACGAATGGCAAGGGAAATAGAAGACAAGAAAACCTTTATGAATGTTCTTACCTATGGTGGTATTACAACATTCATTATTCTTTTCATGAGCGATCTCAATCACATGAGTGGTGGTGCTGGCGGTGCAGCTGTTATCGGCGCTATCTTGTTTGCAGCACTTACAGCAGGAGTGACCTATGCCGTTCGGGCAG
The DNA here is from genome assembly GCA_036787395.1 of Flavisolibacter sp. Classification (GTDB taxonomy): domain Bacteria; phylum Bacteroidota; class Bacteroidia; order Chitinophagales; family Chitinophagaceae; genus Flavisolibacter. The sequence goes on from DAIQPL010000254.1 coordinate 2,525, forward strand.
CAGCAAAAACTAATTTGCGAATCGCGGCTATAGCTGCAACGGCGTTTTGCCTGGTGCCTACTTTAATAATGGGTGCGCAGGAATGGAACGACCATGATCGAAGTGAGAAAACAATAGCTCCTGACCTGGCAAGAGATTATTTAAACAGTTGTCCTCCCAATTCTATCCTGTTCACTTTTGGTGATAATGACACTTATCCTTTATGGTACGCACAGGAAGTAGAAGGTGTTCGTCCTGACATTCGCATTTTGAATACCAGTTTACTAGGCATCGATTGGTATGTAAACCAGCTTCGTTACAAAGTAAACGAAAGTGCGCCGGTAGATGTTATCTGGACCGAAGACCAGATAAGAGGTGTGCCTTATATTACATTTGAACCCACCGGCGATCAGAATAAGTATTATGACCTCTATGATGTGATGAAAAATGTAGTGGGGCGTCAAAATCCTATTTCCTCGTTCCCTGTTAAACATTTTACAGTGCCGGTTAATCCTGCGGCAGTAAAGCAATCGGGCATAGCTAATTCAACTGACTCAGTAGGCTCACAAATACAATTGGATCTGCCAGAGGGTAAAAGTTATCTCTCACTTGACCAGCTAACCATGTTGAACATTTTGGCTGCTAACCAATGGAAGCGTCCTATCTGTTTTACTTCTCCATATGGTGAGATTGGATTTGGTCCTTACCTGCGCCAGGAAGGCATGGTTTTTAGGTTAACGCCAGTGCGCCAGCCGCAGCAACGATCAATGGACCTGAATAGAACGGATAGTTTATTAAGAACTGTATTCCGGTATGGTGGCGCCAATAAACAAAATGTTTATTTCGACGAAGAAAACCGAAGACATTTATTGACCATCCGTCAAACCTATGCTTTAGCAGCAGCTAACCTGGCAGACCAGGGCCGTAAACAAGAGGCAGTAAATCTTTTGGAAAAAGTAGAGAAAGGAATCTCTCCTGAGAATCTTCCTTATGCTATGGTGAGCCGTTTCCAATCGCACAACCAGATATCAATGATTTATGTAGAAGCGGCTTATAAAGCCGGTCATACCACGTTGGCTAATAAAGTAAAAGCAGCGCTTCGAAAGGACCTTACGGATCAAAGGAATTATTATAATTACCTGAAGAGTGAAAAGCCTGATTATTATCCTTCTTTTGAAAGTGATGAACGGGATTGTGATAATTACCTGAGTTACCTCGACAATATGGATAAAGTGTATAACCCAAAAAATACCATTGTTACGGAACAGCCGGGAAGAAGAGATTCCGTGGACTCGACGAAGAAATAAAACAAAAATAATTTCTTAAAACCTTCGCAACTGCGGAGGTTTTTTGTTTAACACAGCGTAGTGAACAAACACTGCATAATTATTGTAGATTGTATAGTTCGCATAACAAAATCTAAAAGGTTTAAAGCTTTAGCTTTGTTTTTTGGCTGTTTACCAGTTTTATAAAAGAGATTAATGAAAGGATTCCATTTCTCAGGATTTGACCCCAATGCAGAAGGCAAAAGCAAGTTTGACCAGTTGCTTGACCTTTTTATGCAATTGCTTACCTATACCAATGGCGATGTAAGCGAAGCCTTGAATTGGTTAAACCAGTTGGACCGTCAATACGAATTAACCAATGAAGAATATGGCATGGGTGATTTCATAGACGACCTCAAAGACAAGGGATACATTACCGACAATGAAGAACGCACTGAAATAAAAATTACTCCAAAAACCGAACAGGGAATTCGCAAGCGCAGCTTAGAAGAGATCTTTGGCAAACTAAAAAAAACAAAGAGCGGCGATCACCAGACATTCAAACCCGGTTTAGGTGATGAAGTAAGCCCGGATACAAGACCTTTCCAGTTTGGTGACATGTTGGAACAAATCGATTTTACAGAATCAATCCGCAATGCGCAGATCAATCACGGACTGGATTCCTTTACCATGAATGAAGATGATCTTCAAATAAGAGAAACGGATTATAAATCGCAAACTTCCACAGTACTGATGATCGATATTTCTCACTCTATGATTCTTTATGGTGAGGACAGGATAACACCTGCCAAAAAAGTAGCCATGGCATTGAGTGAATTGATCACCACCAAATATCCAAAAGACACTTTAGATATTGTAGTATTTGGTAACGATGCATGGCCGGTTGAAATTAAAGACCTCCCCTATCTGCAGGTGGGCCCCTATCACACTAATACGGTTGCAGGTTTGGAATTGGCCATGGATACTTTGCGCCGAAGAAAAAATCCCAACAAGCAAATCTTCATGATCACGGATGGAAAACCTACCTGCTTAAAAATCGGTAAGCGCTATTACAAAAATAGCTTTGGCCTGGACAGGAAAGTAACCAGCCGTTGTATTAACCTGGCAGCACAGTGTAAAAAGTTAAAGATCCCCATTACAACTTTTATGATTGCAACAGACCCATATCTGCAGCGTTTTGTACAGGAGTTCACAGAAACCAATAATGGTAAGGCCTACTTTGCCAGCCTTGATAGATTGGGAGCTTTTATCTTCAGGGATTTTGAAAGCGGGAAAAGAAAGACTGTTTATTAAACAGACCTAAGTAAGTTTGAGTACAATTAGATAGGTGAAATAATATAATACCTCATCTACTCGTAAAAAATCAATTGATTGCTGAATAGACTTGTTGTTGTATAAGAGTGCGATGTCGCTTATAGCGCCACAAGCGGCAAGAAGCGTTTAATAGTAATACAAAAGCTGACCACAAAATGAAAATGGACATAAAAAGAATCAATACAATAAGAGAACTGAAAGAAGCAGGCTATAAGCCCAAGAACATAAAAGAAGAACTTCGTCAAAACCTTATAAAAAGACTTCAAAATAAAGAAGAGACTTTCAAGGGCATCATTGGTTACGAGGATACTGTTATTCCTGATGTTGAAAGGGCTTTGCTAAGCAAGCATAACATTTTATTCCTGGGTTTACGCGGACAGGCTAAAACAAGAATGGCAAGGCAAATGACGGAATTGCTGGATGAGTATATACCGGTAATTACCGGAAGCGAGATTAATGATGATCCATTAAAACCTATCTCAAAGTTTTCCAAAGACCTGATTCTTGAAAAAGGAGAAGATACGCCTATTGAGTGGCTTCATAGAAGCCAACGGTATGGAGAAAAATTAGCTACGCCTGATGTAAGTGTGGCCGATCTGATTGGCGACATTGATCCTATAAAGGCAGCCAATCTTCGTTTGAGTTTTGCAGATGAAAGAGTGATTCATTATGGTATCATTCCAAAAAGTAACCGCAGCATTTTTGTAATCAATGAATTACCCGACTTACAGGCCCGAATACAGGTGGCGCTTTTTAACATCCTGGAAGAAGGTGATGTACAGATACGCGGTTTTAAACTTCGTTTGCCTTTAGATATATTGTTTGTATTCACTGCAAATCCTGAAGATTATACCAACAGGGGTTCTATTGTTACACCGCTTAAAGACAGGATTGAAAGCCAGATACTAACCCACTATCCAAAGTCATTAGAAAATGCGCTTTCCATTACAGAACAGGAAGCTGATATAGCCAATGAGCAAAAAGCAAAAGTTATCATTAGCGACCTGGCAAAACGCTTGATTGAGCAAGTAGCTTTTGAAGCAAGAGCCAGCGAATTTGT
>DAIQPL010000255.1:0-6134 GCA_036787395.1 Flavisolibacter sp.
CTAATATTGATACGGCGTATGAAATGGGGGCTGATCTTTTCTTTATTAAACCACCCGTTTATAACGATCTCGTCGCTTCAGTGCGAGCGATTTTACACCTTGACTGGAGCCAACCTTCGTCCATAAAAGCACAGTATTACGTTAATGGGCGCCATGTGGCTTTTGTGTAAATACTAATAAAAATAAGACGTCTCCATTTTTGAGCGTTGAGCATCCTCACTTTAAATTTTGGTGGTTACTTCGAGGCGATTATTGTCCGGATCTAATGTCTCAAACTCATAATAACCGTCTCCTGTTTTCCTTGGCCCTTTTAATACCGGGTAGCCATTTCTTTGAAGCTCCAAAGCCTTATTATCTACATCTTCTACAGAATCTACACCAAAAGCAAGGTGAACGATCCCAAGGTGCTGCTTGTATATAGTGTCATTATTATTGGCAGGAATTTGAGGCATCATCATAAGTTCGAGGCGTGCCCCCGACCTGAAGGAAAGAAAATAGCTTTGGAATCCATTTTTGTTGTTAGTGTATTTGTTGTTGGCTATCGCACCGAAGTGTTTTTGATAATATGCTTTCAATTGTTCCAATTGATTTGTCCAGATGGCTACATGTTCAAGAGTCATAATTTAAACTTTATCAGAAATACCTTATCGGTACACTACTCCACTTTAGGAATGTCCCCAAGCTGGAAAAAAATTGATTTACCTTTTGCCCTTCCCATATTAATCATTTCGTCAGCACCTTTTGAAGGTCCTCCAATTCTTAACACAGCATCACAATGATCTAGCAACCGTACAGCAACCGGGTGAAACATTTCGGTAAATATTTCATCCCCGATTTGACTCGAACCGGCGGCCTCAATGAGTGGCAAAGCAAACCACTCACCTAAAACAGGCAAATGACCTTTTCTATAAAGTTCCAAAGCTGTATCGGTCATTTGTTTAACATTGGCAGCAATGAGCCCGGGGTTATCGTCCGTTCCCGAACGATAGGGCCCGGCAACCAGGATAAGAAGCGATTTAGTTGACTGCATTTATACCAGGTTTTGAAGTTTAGCATACTGAAGCAACATGATGGTTTTGCCATCTTTTATTTCGCCGTCCCTTGTCATTTGCATAGCTGCATCTAATGTAATTTCAAGCACATCAATATCCTCTTGTTCATGTTCTATACCACCACCTTCGGCTACTTTCATATCCTTAGAATATTCAGCTACGAAAAAGTATAATATTTCCGTAACGGACCCTGGCGACATGTAAGCCTCAAATATTTTACGAACGTCTGAAATTTTGTAACCTGTTTCTTCCTCGGTTTCACGCTTAATACAGTCTTCTGCATTATCCTTATCTAATAATCCCGCGCAGGCTTCTATAAGCATTCCTGACGGATTACCGTTAATAAAAGAAGGCAGCCGAAACTGCCTGGTTAAAATCACCGTTTTATGCTCTGTATTATACAATAAGATGGTGGCCCCATTGCCCCTGTCATATGCTTCCCGGCTTTGTGTTTGCCATGAGCCGTCCTTCTTTTGATACTCGTATGTAACTTTTCTGAGTGTATACCAGTTATCTGACAGTATTTCTGTATTTAAAATTTTGACGTTCTCATTCATCTTATGACTATTTATCACCGGGGAAACGCTATCTCAGTTGATAGCAAAAAAACTTCGCCTGCCAATGCTCAGCAATAAATATAGGAAAGAAAAAGTGTCCTGGTCCGGTATTTCCCCTAGCGTAATTATGATAATGCTAATTGCGAGCCTATGACATAAAGAAAATGATCAGGAAGAACAACAGGAAGTTGACCAGGCAAATAAGTAAGGAAGAATATTCTTTAATAAAAGGAGAATGTTTCATAAAACGAGCTTAGCGTTATTCAATAGTTATTTATGAGACTGATAGTGTCTTACATAGGTTACAACAGAGCCATTTAATTTCTAAATCTTTTTTTTAGTAGGGCTACCACCGTATAAGAAAGGGCTGGAATAGAAATTCCGCCCTGTATTAAATCCAATATCCTATGAAAAACCTGAGCTAAGGTAGATAGCTGCCCCATTACAGACAACCGTGAAATCACCCCTTTTTTACCGTGGTTAACACTGAAGTCCTTTAAATGAAGATTAGAAGAAGATCCAGATAAAAAAGTCAGAGGGCATTATTTTGCTTCAGGATTATGTGAAGTTTTCAATGCCTATTTGAAGTTTTTGTTTTTTCCTGTCTCAAGAAAAAATGCTCTGGCGTTTAAAAGTTCTCTGTTGGGCAGCCGGTGGTTATTTGCAATAAGAAAGCATTTCCCTTGCATTTTTCTGTATTTCGACAATTGTATTTGGCTTTTTTATATAAATTAAAGCCCCTGCTGCAATCGAATCTTCTTTGTCGCGCGGGTTGGAGGAATGGCTATAAACAACTTTGGGAATGTCAGCATAACGTGGATTTTCGTTAAGCATATTGAGGATAGCGATACCGTTGATGATGGGGATATTTAGGTCGGTAACTACCAGGCAGGGAAGCTCGTTATCGGCCAAAGAATTAAGGTAATTAAAAAGTTTTTCAGCACTTTGAAAACATAGAACAGTATGTTTGGGCGAAACCTCGTTGAAAGCTTCGGATAAAAAATCGGAATCATCACAGTCGTCTTCAATTATTGTGATTTTAAAAATCGAAAGCTTTATATTTTTAGATACGATCGTGTCCACCATGGATATTATGTAGCAAAGCTATTGACTTATAGAATAAGCTAACTACAATAAAGTTTAAGCAACAATATATGCCGTTGAAACGTTCCGTTTAACATTTTGTTAGAAGAAGCATCCGTTTTCAGTTAAGCTTTAATCAACAGGCCCGACTTTGACCTGCCAGGTTTGTGGGAGTAGTAGAGCTGATTACAAAGCCCGGTTGAAACAGGGCCATTGCTCATCTACTGAAAAATAAATGCTGGTAATTATGAGGTATTTGCAAGTTCAAAAATGAATAAAGAATTCCAACCCTTTTTGCATGAGAGATTAAAAACCAATTAGAAATTTAAAGGAAACAAGGGGTTGCCGTGCAGATAGATAATAATCATTGCCTTACTGCATCGGAAGCTTTAAATTGCCGTTTTATAATTTACTACATGAAGGAACGTAAAATCCTGGTTGTTGAGGACGAAAAAAAAATAGCAGACACAATAAAGCTGGGACTGAGTGAAAATAATTATTGCGCTGAAGTAGCCTACACAGGCATGGAAGGTATGCAACTGTTTGAACAGGGTAACTTTGACCTTGTTATACTGGACATTAATTTGCCGCTAATTAATGGCTATGAGCTGTGCAAAAAGATAAGAACTAAAAATTCCGGAATACCTGTTATTATGCTTACTGCATTAAGTTCTCTTAATGATAAAATTGAAGGGTATGACGCTGGGGCCGATGACTTCATTATCAAGCCTTTTGAATTTAAAGAACTGCTGATGAAGATTAAGGTGCTTCTTAAACGAAGCTTTTTACCTGTTGTTGCAGACACTGCTATTTTAAAAGCCGGTACACTTGAGATGAATCTTGAAAGCAAACAAGTGAAAAGGGAAAACCGCCTTATCAATTTAACGGCAAAGGAATTTCAATTATTAGAATATCTTTTACGAAACAAAAACAAGGTGGTAAGTCGGGCTGATATTGCTATTAATGTATGGGATATTGACTTTGATACAAATACGAACGTGATAGACGTGTATATAAGTTACGTTCGCAATAAGGTAGACAAACAATTTGAACAAAAGCTGATTCAAACACAAGTAGGCATGGGTTATATTTTAAAAGAAACTGAATAGTCATGCCGGTACGGGTTCGCATCACTTTGCTTTTTGCTGTACTAGGATTTATCATTTTAAGTGTTGTTTGTATTAGTGTTTATTATTTATCATACCAGCAAAGGCTGGATACCATCAAGTCCAGGCTCATTAACCGTTCTATTACAACAGGGCGATTGTTAAGTCAGGCAGAGATCTTTGATGAAGCATTGGTGTCGCGTATAGATTCCTCCACCACCATTTCGCTTAAGAGCAAATCAGTTGAAGCATATAATTCAAAAGATGATAAAATCTATGATTATAGTGACATACCTGGTGATACATTATCCATCAATAGCAATATTCTAAAAGCTGCCAGAGACCATAACAATTATTATTTCACTGCTGGTGATAAAGAGGCCATTGCCTATAATTATACTTACGATGGCGCAAATATGGTTATTGTATCTGCTGCTATTGATGAAAATGGAAGGAATAACCTGAACAATCTTTTGAAAATTTTGGTAATATGCTTCCTTGTAGGTAACATCTTTATTTTAGTTGGTGGTTATATATTTTCGGCAAGGCTGCTTCGTCCTATTAAAAAAATAAGTGAAGATGTCAAAGAGATCTCGGCACACAACCTTGCCAGACGTATCCACATGGGGAAAGCCCACGACGAATGGTATCAATTATCGTACACGTTGAACGACCTCTTAAACCGTTTGCAGGAAAGTTTTGAGCTACAGCGCCGCTTTATTTCCAATGCGTCGCATGAATTGTCTACACCTCTTACTTCTATTTCCAGTCAGCTACAGGTAGCTTTGCAACGTGAAAGGGCCGCTGAAGAGTACCGCGTTGTAATGCATTCGATTTACCAGGATGTTCAACACCTAATTAAATTAACACAAACCTTATTGGAGTTTGCAAAAGCTTCAGGCGATCGTGGCGGATTGGAAATTGAATTTATACGTATAGATGAAATATTATTAGCGTTACCTGCTGAAATACTAAAAATCGATTCTTCTTTTTCTGTTGAAATTCAATTTGAAGATCTGCCCGAAGAAGAGGAAAAATTATTGGTGATCGGTAATGAAGCTTTGCTTATTACAGCGATCAGGAATATAGTGATCAATGCCTGCAAATATTCTGATGACCATAAAGCAACTGTAGCTTTGAAAGTAAAAGAAAACAACCTTTTGATCTCAATAAAAAATACAGGACCTGGAATACCGAAAGAAGAATTGGAAACCATATTTCAACCCTTTTACAGGATCGATGACAACAGAACAGCTGGTGGCTTTGGTTTAGGATTATCCCTGGCTAGCCGTATAATCAAACTTCACAAGGGTTCCATAGATGTTAGCTCCGTTGTCGGAAAACACACAATATTTGTAATACAGGTACCCGGGGCGTAATCTTTAGGATCCCTAGATCAGGGTAAGTAATTATCGAACGTGCCAGCTTTCTTATTTGTGTTCGTTGCTCGGAATAAAAAAAGCCTCGCCAATTGACGAAGCCCTTTGTATGAATTTTTCCAATAAAATCATTTAATTATATAGCCAAACAGTCCATCCTCCTCCTCGTCCGGGCCGGCAGTAAAATAAAGCCTATCCTGATCAATTGTGGAAGTGGATGGGGGAAACATAATAGCCCACAAACCATCAATAACAATAGGATTTCCATGAGCTCTAAGCTGTCCTAAAAATCTACCATCAACACTGTAAGCATTGATACGTCCATCTCCGAAATTGCCAACCAATATGGCAGCCTGTCCTACTCCACTTTCATCTGTAAAGAAAGTGGCTGGCGCCTGCGCAATACCCCAGGGAGCATCTAATTCGCCACGAGAAACGAATCGTGACAATAGCATGCCATCAGCATTATAGATATCTACATAACCGTTGCCCGGACCAGCTTCATCTCTACCATCCGTGCCCACTTTCGCATACATTACATAAAGCTTACCACCAACATTCTGAATATTGAACGGAGAATAACCTGCAGGCAAGTCAGGATCTGTGAATGAAAGACCTACGGAGCTAAAATTTTTATCCCACACATCTATTTTTCCTGCGCGGAAATTGGCGGCGTAGAGATAATACTGTCCCGCAGTGTTTTGGGCCATAGTCAAACCAGTGTAAGCAGATGTGGCAACATTGTTTTTTATAGGCAAAGCAAAATTTCCTGCGGCTGGATTCCAACCTGAAAGAATTCCGTCTACACCCACAAACAAAAAACGGGCAGTTTGACTATTCGATAACCGGAAATCTGCTGTGTTCGGGTCTATATTAACAGTTACACCAGTAGGATTACCACCTGTAGGATTGGTAGATACCGGACCTGCTGGTGACGGACTACGCGATGGGCAAGAT
>DAIQPL010000050.1:0-18893 GCA_036787395.1 Flavisolibacter sp.
CGGAATCCCGTTGGCGTAAATGATACCGCCATGGTGTTCAACAATTTTTTTACAAATAGCCAGTCCAATCCCGGAGCCTTCATATTCGCTCCTTCCGTGCAGGCGCTGGAAAATGGCAAAGATTTTATTGGCAAATTCATTCTCAAAGCCTATCCCGTTATCTGCAAATTCTATTTTATGGTACTGTTCGGCCTGGGCCAACTGGTAATGAATGGTTTCGGTTTCGGAAGCTATGGAATATTTAATAGTAACCACCGGTTGCACATTTTCTTTTACAAACTTCAACGAATTGCTCAACAGGTTTTGAAAAAGTTGGCGAAACTGCGACGGAATGATCTGCGCTTCCGGCAAAGTATCATAGCGAATCACTGCATTCTGCTGTTCGATCTTAAACTCCAGTGTTTGAATAGTTTCGTCCAATATTTTTTGCAGGCTATAGGGCTCGAAAGAACGGTTACCGGCAATCATGGAAATAGAAAGCAGGTCACTGATCATCGTTTGCATACGTTGCGAGGCATCTACAATCTTAGTGAGATAAGTCCTGCCTTCCGGTGATAATTTATCAAGATGCGATGCTACCAACCGGTCGCCAAAGGTGGAGATCTTACGTAGGGGCTCTTTCAGGTCATGACTTGCTACATAGGCAAATTCTTCCAGGCTGGCATTGGATTGTTCCAGTTGCAGTGTGTTTTGTAAAATAGTCCGTTCCATTTCCTTTCTTCGGTTAATATCCAGGGCAGCACCCAATATCTGTTTTACATGGCCTTTTTCATCTGTCTTAAAAACAATTTCCCGTACAAGGAACCACCGCCAATCTTCCTCTTTACTTTTAAGACGGCACTCGTACTGCATCATGGAATCCGCCTGCTGAAAATTTTTAGCGCTTTGTTTCCTGGCTGGTAACAAAGAATAGTCCTCGGGGTGATATAAAAGCCCTGTAATTGTTTCCCTTGCTTCAATTATCTCATCAGGTAAATAACCGAGCACAAAAAATATTTCCCGGTTGATATAAACGATGCTTTGCTTGTCTACATCATACAAATACAAAATAGTAGGAGAGGCGTCTGCTATTTGCTGTATAAAATGTTCTTGTTCTGCTATTTTTTGTGTGGCTTCTTTCTGTTCTGTTACGTCTAAGGAGATATTTAGGATATGTTCTACTTTGCCTTCATTATTGCGGTCGAAAATAGTTCCATAGGTATGAAACCATCGATAACCACCTTTCTTATGACGCATTCTGTAAGTGAACTCAATTACTAAGTCGCTTTTGTCAGGGTTAGCATTTGCTTCTTCAAGTGCGGCGGCGTTTTTTTGCATGGTTTCAAACGCATCATCAGGATGAATGATGTCCAGAAAGAAGTGAACTCCTTGCTCCATGACATCCTGGATATTATAGCCAAGCAATTTTTCCAAACCTTCGCTGATGAAAACATACCTGCCTGTATTAATATTGTAGGAAGCAATTATAGAAGGTGTAGCATCAGTAATCTTGCGGATGAAAGTTTGATTTTCCTTTAGTTCCTGCTGCACTCGGTAGAACTCTGTAATATCCTGCGTAGTGCCTACCATTTTCACGGGGCTTCCTTTTTCTTTTATAATCTCGGCCCTGCGGTGAATCGTTTTAGCCTTTCCGTTTCTTAAAATGATGCGGTGATGCTTATCATAAATAGCGCCTGTTTTTACAGATTCCTGTAAACACGCAAGAACCGATTCCCTATCATCAGGGTGAATAAAAGAAGCCACCTTATTATAGGTCATTTGTTCGCCATAAGGCACTTCGTAAATTTTATAAAGCTCCTCCGACCACTCTACTCTATCAGTTTCAACTTCCCATGTCCAGTTACCCATATGGGCGAGCGACTGCGCCTGCTTATAAAGATGTTCACTTTTTTGCAGTTTCTCAATCAGCTGTTGATTTTCAGTTACGTCTTGTGCCGTGCCAATTATCTTTGATACATTTCCTGAGAGATCAAGAATAACATCCGTCTTGAGATTAATATATTTTACATCCCCCTTTTTTTGTTGAATGGCATAACTAATTCCCCTTCCTTTTTTAGTTTTTATAGTTTGTTCGATAGCTTCCTGCACCGTGGGTTTATAAGCGGACAAAATGGGTTCGAACGCACTACTAAACGAAATCACTGTGTCTATTGGCAAACCATAGATACTATATACTTCGTCGGACCAGGTTACATCACCTGTTTTAATATCCCACACAAAATTTCCCATCCTTGCCAATGACTGCGCCTGCTTATACAAATTTTCGCTTTGTTTAAGGCTATCAATCAGGTTTTGCTTTTCGGTGATATCTCTTTCCGTCCCAATTACAAATACAGGATTACCTTTTTCATCAAAGTCAGCATGTGCAAGTGAACGCAGTATTTTTAATTTGCCATCTGCTGTAATAATCCTGAACGTATAATCAATATTTTTTTCTTTATAAATTTCCTGTATCCCGGATTCCACATGAGACCGGTCTTCAGGATGTACGAAAGAAAGAAACCTGTCAATTGTGATCTCTTCAGACTGCGGAGCCAACCCATAAATTTTATATAACTGGTCTGTCCATGACAGTTTGTTATTCTTTACATCCCAACTCCAGTTGCCCATATTCGCTAATTCTTCTGCCTGCTTATATACTTCCGCATCGTGGCTTAATTGTTTAATGAGTGTTTGTTTTTCTGTTACATCTTCAGCTGTACCTATAATAAACAAGGGGTTTCCGGTATCGTCGAGTTTTATATCTCCTCTTGCATGCAAAATTTTTAAATGCCCGTCTCTTGTATAAATGCGATAAGTAAAATCAAAAGGTTGCTTATTTTCCAGACACCTTTGTATTTCATTCTGTGCGAGTTCAACGTCTTCAGGATGGTTAAAGTTCCTGATAAACTCAGGGTCTACAGTTTCTGACTGAGGTTCCAGACCATATATCCGGTAAAGTTCATCAGACCATTTAATTTCATTGGTTGCCTGGTTCCAGGTATAATTACCAATATGTGCTAATGCTTCGGCCTGCTTATAAAGCGATTCGTTCTCTTGTAATTTATCGATCAGCTTTTGCCTTTCTGTTGTGTCCATGACAGTACCGTGCATTGACAGGGGTTTACTGTCCATGTATGTTATGACACCTCTTGTCCATAACGTTTTTATACCTGCATCACTTAAATAGCGGAACTCGCATTCATATTTACCCGTGCTTAGCGAAGTTTTTATGGCCTCGTCTACTTTCTTTTTGTCATTCGGGTGTACCCGGTCAAGGAAAGCCTGTGGATTGTTAATACCTAACCCAAGAATCTTTTCTGTTTGTGGCGAACACTTGAAGTTCTTTTCTTCAAAATCCCAGTTGAAGCTTCCCAGTTGTGCAATCTCCTGTGCCTCTAAAAGCTCTGCTTCTCGTTTATGTAATTTGTCCGCTGTAAGTTGTTGCTGGTGAATATCTATAGCAATTCCAATCTTTTCTATTACTTCTCCAAGTGTATTTCTTTTAAATACGGTTTCATAAGTTCTTAGCCACCTGAATTCACCCTTATAATTTTTTATCCGATACTTAAAAGAGCGTACTTCTCCATCTTTCGTGGTTTTAAATTCTTTCTCATGCTGCTTAAGTGCATCCAGGTCGGCGGAATGTATGAGGGTTTCCACAAACTTATTTCCCATGGCCGTAAGGTCTTCAGGCTTATATCCCAAAAACTCGGTAGTTGCTTTGTTGGCATAAATTTCCTTGTTGTTGATAACATCATACACATAAATGATCCCTGGCGAAGTATTGGTTATTTTTTCAATGAAGTGTGAGTGGTCATCTATGCGGTCTTTTAAAAGTTTGATGTGGAAGTTGGTTGCACTTGTCTCACTCTCCAATAAGAACAGATCAATTTCTTTAATCAGTTCCAACATCTGTTCTGTTTCCCGGCAATAATCAGGTAGAAAATATAAAAAAGATTTCCTCCTCAGGTAGATAATAAGTGTTATATCTTCTGCCACCACGTCGTCTTTGCCTATGACCGACAATTGATTTCTCTTCCATTTCTGCACACTGTTTTCGATGTGCTGCCTTGCCTCGTTTTTGGAAAGATTAGTAAGTAATTCAGTAAGGTTCTTTTTTTCAATGGCGACACGTTCTTCAAAAGAATAATTTTTCAACAACTTCATCACAGGCGGGTCCAATTCTTCAGCAATACGTATTTGAAGCTCTGCCAGTTCATTCAGCTTGTGATTTATTAGATACCGGGCGAAGCCTGGCAGGTACAGGAGCTTATCTATGGATGCGGCGGTTACGTTCTGTGTTTGCACGTAAAATCAATTCATAATATCATTTTTTCAAGGGTGGGCTTGAAAAAAGAATATCATTTGATCAATAAATGGTGGTAGTTAAAGTTACAGGTAAAATGGTTAGAATAAAGCCCCGGCTAAGGAATAAAGTCTCGCGGACGAGCAGCCTTTTTACGATTATTTTGTAATTAAGATTTCGATTTTTCTTTTCCCAACACCCATCCTGCGGTTGTATAAAAAAGAATAAATATATTCTGGTGAATTTAATTGTATGGTTCCGTTTGCTGATTTTATTTCCAGTGATTCCAACCTGCCTGTTATCGTCGTCAAGATGTCTTTACTCCAGGAACCCATGCCAAAGGTCATCTCAACAGTATTGTAAGGCCTGGCGGGCTTGAGTTCAAATTTTGTTGTGATGGAATTGCTTATAAAAAAAGGGCTTTTGTAAAGGCTATCCTGTTCTTTCAGCTTCCAGGTGATTTCGACATTACTGTCCGACGCGTTTTTCATTTCAATCTTACGCATAGGGCTGCAACTTGCCACAGCACAACAGATTACTAATATGATGATCCGGTAAAGCATATGGTGTCTGCGTTGGTAATTGAGTAAATGGTAATGGGTAATCGAATAATCGATCAGAACAAGGACGTGTATTAGGTATACCGAAATATAGCATAAATAAACCGGCACCTCAATACCTCAATACCTTACTACCTACTATCTACTACCTACTACCTATTACTTATTACCAACCTTCTTTACCTTTTAAGTCTGGCCTCTTTCAGGACCCGAATAAGGATCTTCTTCCTGGTTCTCATGCCTGTCCCCACCAAGACTATAATACTTATTTTCTTCATCTCCCTGGCCCATTGCAGTTGTATTTGTTTCATCGGTTTCATCTGGAATGTCAAGGTCAGCGCTGCTCAAAACCTTTCCAAAGCTCTCTTCATTTAGTTCATCACCATCAAAATCTGTACTATCTAAAGCGCTTCTTCTTAGGTTGTCTTCGTCGTTGCTAGGCATGCTCATGTTTTCTAAGGCCGTTCTTTCTTCCCGGCTTACATTTCCATCTGTGTCCCGCGTAGCATTAGTATCCTCTTCTTCGAGATCAGTACCAGGCCGGTCTGTATCCAGGTCATCATTGTCCGCGTTTTGTGGTATACCTATTTCTGCATTGGCAGACCCTAATGTATCAAGATTATCATTCGTAATTTCTGTTCTTGGTCCAATGTCTGAAAAGTCATCATCAAGGTCTGTTTGTGGTGACGTGGATTCTTTTCCCTTTTCCCTATCCTGGCCAGCCAAAAAGCGTTGATTAATGCCGGAAGCATTACGGTTTGCGGGAAGATTTTCCACATCCATATCTACTCTATGTGAATCGGTACGTTGGTCCATGATATCTTCTTTGGCAGGATAGTGCGGGTAGCCTGGGAAGTCCTGGTCGGTTTTTTCATCGTTAGAATCATCTACTTCCCTTTTGCTATCCATAGCTTTGGAAGGATCGTTTTCTGGTATTCTATTGTTTTTGTTGGTATCATCATTTGTACGATTCATAACTTCTTTTTTGTAGTATATGAAAATGTTGTGCCGACTCTGCTGTGGGTCTCTTAAAACGTCACGTTGAAGTCGTTAGCCTTTGCAGGATAATAAGCTACCTCTTCAGTGTAAGCGGTGGGGTTTCTCATAGCAAAGGTTTTTCCGCCTAATAACGAGAACCTTGCTTCAAAGCCAACCAGAAGCTTTACAATGATGTAATTCCTTTTCTTAATCCTGTGCGATGGCAGACGCTAAATCTTTATGAAAAGTTCTAACAGTTAGACGGATAAGCTGCATGAAATACAGAACGTGGAAGTGTGCTACGTAACGAAAGTTCACTAATGGGTGAAAAAGCCTGGTACAAAATAAAAAGCCTCGTAAAAACGAGGCTTCATTTGTATATGATATTTAGTAATCATTGCCTGTTTTTTCTTCATCTTTTTTCTTGTCCTTACCACCGAAGAGCTTTTTAAAAAAGCCTCTCTTCTCCTCTTTTTGTTCCGGTGGGCTCATCTCTCCAATCCTGGTAATTTTCCTGGTGGTATCTTTCTTAGTATCTTTTTCTTTCCTGATATTTTCATCTGTTGGTGCTTGAGATTCAACAGGAACATTGTGCGAGGTATCCAGTGTATACTCATCTGCATTACTGCCTTCTCCTTCGTCTGTCGGAACTGTTTCGTCAATGATGCGCATCATATCGGCATTATTAATTTCATTTTGCAGATCGGCAGGTTTTACAAATTCAGCTTCCCTTTCTATACCCAAAGATTTGTCACCATATACTTTTCTAAAGAAAGACTGCCATATAGGTCGTGCCGCTGTTCCTCCATAATACGCTGCACTTTCAATGGTAATAAAGCGGTCATCGCTACCTACCCATACACCTGCTAATAACTGTGGCGAGTAACCCATAAACCAGAAATCGGCATTACCATTAGTGGTGCCGGTTTTACCACCCATTTCTCTAGCTCCCAGCGCTTGCATTAGTCCGGCGGCAGTGCCTTTTGTAACTGGTCCTTCCATCATCTTGCACATATTGTAGGCAGTTACTTCGCTTACTGCTTCTTTGCGGTTGCTACCTCCATCAAAACGCTTAATGACGTTACCATTCCTGTCTTCAATACGCGAAATGGAAGTTGGCTTTGTGGAAAAGCCATGGCCAGGAAATATGGAATATCCCCACATCATTTCATAAAGTGAAAGATCACAGGAACCCAAGGCAATAGAAGGGTAGGGATCTATTTTCGTAGGGATGTTGATACGTTCCAGAAAGTTAGAAAATTGTGCTGCACCTACCTGTTTCATGATATAGGCGGTTGCACAATTACGCGACCACGCAAGAGCAGAGGCCATGGTCATGGTGCGTCCTGTACAGGTTTTGCCTGTAGCAGGAACCAATTGATCTTTTCCAAAAGATTGTTGTACATCTTCCACCATGGTTTCTGGTGTGAAGCCACGTTCTTCCATAGCCTGGCAGTATAAAAGCGGTTTGATGGCTGAACCTACCTGGCGTTTTGTTTTTAAATTAGCATGATCAAACTTATAGGTTTTGAAATCAATACCTCCCACCCAGGCGCGTATTTCGCCGGTCAGGGGATCAGTGACCATGAAAGCGGTCTGCATCATCTGCCGGTGATACTTAATGGAATCCATCGGGGTCATTACTGTGTCAGCTTCTCTTTTTGAATTCCAGGCAAAAACTTTCATGGACGTCTTTACCTTGAATGTTTTCTTTATTTCAGCATCAGTAAGGCCGTCTTCCTTTAAATTTCTCCAGCGGTCACTATTTTTCATAGCCCTTTCCAACACATCCTCACGGCCCTTCCACACACTTCCTGTTTTTATATTTCTCTGGTTGTTCAACGCTTTTTGAAGGACCGGCATCTGTTGCGTAACTGCTTCCTCTGCGTATTGCTGCATCTTTGGATTAATGGTAGTATAAATCTTCAAACCATCGTCATATATATTGTAAGGATCTCCCTCGGAGTTAGTTAGTCCATCCAATGCATTTTCCACTTCATCCTTTAAAACTTCGCGGAAATAAGGTGCATAGCCTCCATTCTCATCAAGCTTTTTATAATTAAGTTTGATTGGCAATGCTTTTAAACGGGTTGCCTCCGGGGCTGTGATGTATGCATTTCGTTGCATCTGGTTTAATACTACGTTGCGGCGCTCAAGAGCTGCTTTGGGATGCACGCGGGGGTTATAGATATAATTACCTTTTAACACGCCTATCAGCAGCGCTGCTTCTTCTTTAGTTAAACGATCGGGTTCTTTTTGAAAAAATGTACGGGCTGCGTTCCGAATACCATAGATATTGTCACCATAAGGAACGGCATTTAAATAAAGGGCAATGATCTCTTCCTTGGTAAAATTTCTTTCAAGCCGAATAGCAACAATATATTCTTTCAATTTTTCAATCATGCGAAGCGCCTTATTCCTGCTTCCCTGATCAAGCAAGGCTTTGGCTAATTGTTGTGTGATGGTACTGCCGCCCCCATTTTTGCCAAATGTTGCCATGGCGCCAAAGGTTCGTTTAAAATCGATCCCTGAATGATCATAAAACCTTTCGTCCTCAGTGGCAACAAGAGCATCAATAACATGTTTTGAAATATCACGGTAACTGGCATTGGTTCGATTACCTCTTTCACGGTAATATTTACCCATTAAAGTGCCGTCGGTGGCATATACTTCAGATGATTGTAAAATACTCGGGTTTTCTAATTGTTTAAGGGAAGGAAGGTTTCCAAAAACACCAAACATGCAGAGCAAAACGATAAGAAAACAAAGACCGACACCGGAAAAAAAGACGATCCAGAAGATACGTATGTTCTTTTTCATGAGATATTATTTAGGACTAAGAGGTTAATGAGAAAAGGAAGAGCAAAATTTAATACTACTCTTAACTCTTTACTCACTTCTGCTTCTCTTAGCTCCAAAGCTATAAAATAGGGCGAAACGCAAGGTTAAAATTTGAGCTTAAAACTTACCCGGCAAGTTTTGCTCCAAAAACTTCTTGTACTGGGTTAAGTCCTTAAGATTTTGCAATACTTCAAGATTGCCCGTACTTAAAATAGAGAAAGAATATTTGTCTGGTTTCAACCAGGGAATAATCTCATTGGCAGCCAACCGCTTTGCCTGTTGCATATAGTCCAATGCTTCCTGGGCGTTAATAAATTCTCCGACGAGTACAAGTTTGTGAGTTGAATCCAGGTCTATTGAATTTACGGCCAGGATTTGATTATAATATTTTTCGCGGTTAAACCGGGCAAAGGCGTTTTTTGCTTCGCCACTAAAAACAGCGTCTACTTTGTCTAAAATAATTACGGCATAATGCTTCAGGGATGGTTCAAACCGGTAAACTGTATTTGATTTTTGTTGTACCACAATCGGACCTTTTAGCTGGGGCGTTGCCGGGTTATTGGGTGTTGGTTTTATTACCACGTCGTTCTTACCCTTTGAAATAGTAGTATCTCTTTTTGCCAATGGAGAAGCTATAGGTTGCGGGATAACAGGGGGTGGAACCGGCTGTTGAACCACTTTTACACTATCTTCTTTGGGCCTTTCAATCTGTAGCCTTGTTAGTTCGTCCTCAATTTGTTGCCGACGGCTTAGAACATCTAACATAGTTTGTGCCTTCTTTGCTAACGGCGAAGCTGAGTTCTGTGCAATCAGGGTATTTAAAATTATTTTGGCATTGCTGTCATTTCGTTGCCTGATGTTGTATACTGCTTCAATATATAATAATTGTGGTTGCCAGTGATTAGTTTGATACACGCTATCTGCTCTTTTTTTTGCAGCTTCTGCTTCTGCAAAACGTCCTTCAATGAACATGTCATAAATGTTCTCATAATCCTTAGTTGCTTCCGGTGAGGTTTTGGCTGGTGCTGCCGGATCTTTTCCCGTAGTTACTATTGTAGCAAAACGTGAAGAACTAAAGTTAGTGGTGAGGAGGTTTTTGAATTCTGCAGCTTTAGCAGTGTTCCCTGTTTTGTTGTATGCAAAGTAAAGTCCAAACACTACTTCGGCCATTTTCGGATGATCGGGAAAGCGTGTTCTTATTTTCTCGAATACCTCGATAGCAGAAGGGTAGTCCTCTAATTCATTAAAATAAACCGAACCAAGGTCAAAAAGGGCATTTTTAATAGAATCATCGGATGCTTGAATGGCTTGAGGTGTCAGCGGCAGTCTGTTCAAAAGAGTAAGATAGCTGGGCGAATTGTCAACCTCTGTTGTGGCTTCTGTCCCTGGCGCATTGGGTGTACCCGGAGGCGGTACCTTTGCCGTTTGTTGGATTGAAACCTGGCTGAACCTTCTCCAGTTATCTGTATTAGGACGATTACCCCACGTTCGTTTAAATTGGGCTGCACCGCCTGTTTTCAAACTGCTATTATAAAAATACCATTCACCTTTCGACTCATTCCTGAATAAATCATCAGGGGGCGGAGGGTTAAAAGAACCGCCGCCGCCAGAAGAAAGAGCGTTTTCTTCGCCCAGTCCCTGTTGTTTCCGTAATTTTTTAGCCAGGTCTGTGATAAAAATTTTTCTTTCCGCTTCTGGCATGGAAGCAATCCGCTGCAAGCTATCCTGCCTGTAGATTATCTTTGAACTGGTAACTACTTTTGCCAGTGACGCCTTACGTCCTTCCACTTTTTTAATTTCATCTTCCTTTAAATCGCCCATCTGGATACTATCATAAAAAGATGCAGCCTCGAGGTATTTTTTTTGGTCATAAGTAATGTCCGCAATTTGCAGGAAGGCATGGCTTTGGGACATATTGCCACTGTTATATTTGGAAGCCTTCAATAAAAGTGCCTGTGCTCCTGCTAAATTTCCCCTTTCCAATTCTATTTGTGCAGCCATAAAATAAATGACATCACGGTATTCCTCATACTTGCTTTTTTTTGCCATCTTCACCAGTTCGGAAACATTCTTATCAATATAGTTTTCCCCGCCATCGGTATTAATCCGAACAAGGTTTAGGCGGGCATACACTTCCATTATGGGATCGGTGCCATGGCTAAGTGCTTTGGTAAAAAGATTTTGTGCTTCTTCCAACTTGCCTTTCTTTTCCAGCATTTGTGCAGCCAGGTATTCCCACCTTCCTTTCTCTTGTTTATTCTTGGCTACATCCAGTGCGTTCAGCAAATGGGTGGCGGAGCTGTCCCATATCTCCTGTTTATAAAACCAATAGGCTTGTACTTCCTCAAGGTCATCCTGTAATCGTTCTGGAAAACCAGGATCAGTCTTTAAAGTAGCTATAAGACTGCCGGCCTCCGTCAGATTGCCTAATTCAATTAAAGTTCTTATCTGCCAGACAAAAGCATCGTTGCGGCTTGGCGAAGTGGAGAAAACCTTTTTTACAAGGCTGTTATTTTCTTTGGTTGATATGCTTAGCGCATTATTGCCATCCATTCGGCTTCCAATGTATTTATAATAGCCATCTTTTTCTTTCTCAGCAAAGGCATAATTAATAAACTGGAACATAAGGGAGGCAGAATCAAACTGCTTTTTTAAATAATAAGCAGCGCCCCAGAGCATGTACATATTATCCACCCAGTCGCTGCGGAGGTCATGCATAATAATGCCAGTCTGGGACTTGTAAATGACGGAATCCAGTTGGGTTTCATTAGCCGCGGTTACATCCAACGAGTAATTATAAAAAGGAAGCAGTTGAGAATAATCGTCTTTGTGACTCGCTTTAGCCGCTTCGATTATCTCGTTAAGCTTATTATTGGCATTAAAAAAGTAGTTGTAATGCGTGGTAAGATTCTGAAAAAAGCGTTTGGGAGCTTTGATTTTTTTGTCAGTAGGTGTTTTTTCCGCCTTTAAAACCCTTTCTTCATAGGGCTTTGGTTTTTTTACTTCCAGGTCGAAACCCATTTGCGCCGATACAGGTTGAAGGGCAGCAGCCATCAGCACTCCTAAAAAGCAAATCAAAAAAGGGAAGCGTTCTCTCATTTTCGGTCGCAAACTAAACTGTTATAAACTGAAATTCAAAGATTTTATTATAAACCAGCGGAGAATTATTTTTAGCTTGTCTAAGCCTGGTAAAGGAAGGCTAGCTAATAAAAAACAAATGATCTCATGCTGAATTCAATGACAACCTGGAAAGTAAGGTGTTTGGCTGCTGGTTCTGCTTTTGGAGGGGGGCTTAGCTTTTCTATATCTTTAGCCTTTAAATTCCAACTATGGCTAAACTGGATGCCGGATCTACCCTACAACGTTTACGAAACCGATACCGGCTTGTTATAATGAACGATGACACCTATGAAGAAGTAGTGACCTTCCGGCTTTCCCGAATGAGCGTGTATATAGTATTGAGTACCATTTTTGTAATGTTGACAGGATTAACCGTTGCATTAATTGTATTTACGCCACTTAAGTACTATATTCCGGGCTACGGAAGTGCAGGCATTGGTAGAGAGTATCGTCAGTTAAAGTATGTAACGGATTCTTTGGAAAAACAGGTAACGTACCAGGGCCAATATATTGATGGGTTGAAAAAAGTTTTGGCAGGCGGAGAATTGAAGCTTGACACCACTCAATTACAAGTTCCGAAAGACGATATATCAAACGATTAATTATATTTATCCAATAAAACCAATCCTATGTTTGTTAAAGACAAAAACCTGAGCATTTCAGAAAAATTAGGCAGCAGTGCCACCCTCATTAGCGAAGGCACCGTTTTACAAGGTGATGTAAACAGCGAAAATGATCTGCGCATCGACGGAACCATTCAAGGTAACGTCCTTAGCTCCGCCAAAGTTGTAGTTGGACCAACCGGATGTATTGAAGGTAACATTCATGGAAAGCAAGCTGATATAACCGGTAAGGTGATCGGCAACATTTCTGTGCAGGACACCTTACAACTGCGTGGACAAAGTAATGTAAAAGGAAACATCAACGCTGCAACTTTACAGATTGATCCTAATGCTATTTTTAACGGGCAATGCCAGATGGGAGGCGTGCAGGCAGCCAACGTAGTGCTAATGAGTACAACGGATGGACAAACAGCAGAAGCCAAATAAAAATACCGACCTCATGCGTTATGCAGGGTGGGGAACACAAATGTTTGTGTTGCTAGCCCTTGCTGTGTACGGGGGCAATAAAATAGATAAGTGGGCTGGCTTTTCCATTCCGATGCTGGTTTGGATATTACCTTTTGCTGTTTTGGTACTCATGATCTATCAATTGATAAGAGATACTACAAAAAGGAAAACAGATAATGATCAAGAAAAGGTATAAAGCGTTTACCCCCGTAATTATTTTTTTTATTGCCCTCAATGCATTTTTTATTTCAGGCAGAAATATGCTGGCAAGGTGGCACATTGACCAGGATGTGGTGATTATTGGCAACCTGGTATTGTTACTGATCACGCTTCTTTCTTTTACGTTGGCACTACGTGGACTAAAAGCCGCCAATCCCCACACCTTTGTACGGTCTGTTTATTCCAGTATGATCATCAAGCTTTTTGTTTGCATAATTGCAGTTTTCGGTTATGTGTTCTTCAATAAAGACTCCATTAACAAGTTTGGCTTGTTTATGTGCATGGGGCTTTACCTGGTATATTCATTTATGGAAGTGTCCATTTTAATGAAATTGCTGAAGGGAAAAACGAATGAGTAAGAAAGAGGCGCCGATTTCACATTTGGAGCAGTATTTACCGCCAAATACCTTATCT
Source organism: Flavisolibacter sp. (assembly GCA_036787395.1). Classification (GTDB taxonomy): domain Bacteria; phylum Bacteroidota; class Bacteroidia; order Chitinophagales; family Chitinophagaceae; genus Flavisolibacter. Next base: position 13,491 of record DAIQPL010000050.1, read on the forward strand.
GCCGTTACCAACTACCTGAATTTTTATCACGTTCATTTAACCATAGCCCGCGAACGCAAAAGTATATTAGGTGATTACCGTCATAGAACGCATGGTAAGAACCACCGTATCAGTGTCAACGGCAACCTCAATAAATTCTCTTTCCTGATTACGTTGTTGCACGAGTTGGCGCACTTGTTAACCTTTGAAAAATTTGGTAACAGGGTCTCATCTCATGGCAAAGAATGGAAAACTATTTTTGGACAACTGTTGGCGCAGTTCATTGAGCATAACATTTTCCCACCTGATATAAAGTCCTCTTTGCTGCAATCTTTACACAGCCCTGCAGCATCCAGTTGTGCGGACGAAGTGTTATTAAAAACGCTCAAGAAATATGACGAAAACGAAAGCCATTTAATTTTTGTAGATGATGTGAAACAGGGCTCTTTGTTTAAAACGCATGACGGAAAAATTTTCAGAAAAGGCGAGAAGATCAGGAAGCGTTTTCGTTGTGAGGAAGTGAAAACAAAAAGAATCTATTTATTCAGTCCTGTATACGAGGTAGAACTGATTGATAGCCATTAGCCTGTTATATTGAAAACACTGCACAATTACGTTGCTGGAAACATTTTCAGTCAGTGTTTCAAATTTTTTTCAACATCCATAAATCACAACCAAAATGTCCGGTGTTACCCATAGATTGATCAATGTATTGAAATCCAAATTTTGCATAGATATCCAGTGCTTGTTTTAATTCCGGCATTGTTTCTAAATACACATTTTTATAACCGGCGTCTTTAGCATAGTCCAATGCTTTTTGAATAAGCAATTTGCCCAGGCCAAGCCCTCGTGCTTTTTTCAGCAAATACATTTTCACTAATTCGCAAGTATCCCCTGGCAATCCCGATGAAGGAAATATGCCTCCGCCGCCTACCACTTCATCTTTATATTCTGCAACATAATAGATGGAGCCAGGTGTTTGTGAGAATAGCTGGAACAGCGCATCGGTGGTATCATCATAATAAACAGTTCCAGGATGATTAGCGCCAAATTCTTTTAAGGTTGTTCTTATGATATTAGCTATCGCTTTGTTATCCTTTTGTTCGATTGTCCTGATTGTAAAATTTAAAGACCCGATTTTTATTTCACCCGAATTGTGCATAATGCAGAGAAATTGAGTCTCAAAATAAGTGATAATTTGTTTGGATGCAGACGAAGGATAATGAGATTTAAATAAAAAGAGTCTTCAAAGTTGAAGACTCTCTCATAAGTATTTTTAAATTCCGGATATCTAAACCGAAATAATTGTTGTTGCTATCAGGCTGCTACTGCTTTGTTCACGAGGTCTGCTGCTTCGCTCAACAGGATTGCCGATTGTACTTTTAAACCACTTTCATCAATCAATTTCTTAGCTTCTTCGGCATTGGTTCCTTGTAAACGCACAATAATTGGGATATTGATATTACCCATATTTTTATAAGCGTCAATTACTCCTTGCGCCACACGATCGCAGCGAACAATGCCACCAAAAATGTTAATCAAAATCGCTTTTACTTTTGGGTCTTTCATAATAATGCGAAAGCCCGCTTCCACTGTCTGCGCATTGGCAGTACCACCAACATCTAAAAAGTTAGCTGGTTCACCACCACTTAATTTAATCATATCCATAGTAGCCATAGCCAGGCCTGCGCCGTTGACCATACAACCTACATTACCGTCTAGTTTTACAAAGTTGAGGTTATGTTTACCCGCTTCCACTTCTGTTGGGTCTTCTTCTGCCACATCCCTCATAGCTGACAGATCAGGATGACGCATTAAAGCGTTATCATCCAGGTTCATTTTGCAATCCACTGCCACAATTTTATCGTCGGCAGCTTTAAATAGAGGATTGATTTCCAGCATAGCACAATCCAATCCAACATACGCGTTGTATAAATTGGTAACAAACCTTACCATATTCTTAAAAGCATCGCCTTTTAATCCAAAATTAAAAGCAATTTTTCTGGCCTGGTACCCTTGTAAGCCTCCGCCCGGAAACACCCATTCTTTAAAAATTTTATCAGGTGTTTTATGCGCCACTTCCTCAATGTCCATACCTCCTTCGGTGCTATACATAATTACATTTTGTCCTTTTGCCCGGTCAAGCAAAATAGACAGGTAAAACTCTTTACGTTCGCTGGGTCCATCGTAATACATGTCCTGTGCGATTAAAATCTTGTTGACTACTTTCCCTGCTTCACCCGTTTGAATCGTTACCAGTGTACCACCTATAATTTTTTGTGCTACTTCGCAAACCTCATCTACAGACTTAACCACTTTTACGCCATTAATGCCTGTTTCCCGGACCTTTCCTTTACCCCGGCCACCGGCGTGAATCTGTGCCTTCACAACCGCAAAGCTGCTTCCGTATTGTGTTTTTATCTGGCGATAGGCCTCTTCAGCATCGTGAGGAGTGCCTACAGCAATGCCTTCCTGCACCGGGACGCCATATTTTTTCAAAAGTTCTTTTGCCTGGTACTCGTGCAAATTCATACTTCAAAATTTGCCGCAAAGATAGACAGGGGATGAATAGGTTTTGATAAGCTTTTAAGATTCATTTCACTGAAGCATTGGGGTCTTATATTAACCTGGACTTTTTTCGGAAATGATTTTATAAGAAGGGTTTAGTACATATTCAATGGTAGTTTTATAAGTCTCTGTTTTACTTTTTTGGTCGCTTTTCAATTCCTCATTAATAGTAACAACTACTTTGCAGTTTTCACCCTGCGGCTGCACAAGAAGTGTGTTAAAATCAGGTGCGCAGTTATAAGAAACCGGAGTTATGAAAAGGTCCCTGATCACTGCGCTTAAAGAATCTTTATTTAGTGATTTTGAATCATAATATTCGACTAGGGAAGGAGCATAATTGCTCATAATAGAGGAAAGATTTCTATCGTTATATGAACTGTATAAACCATTTAAAAAGGACATCACACTTGATTGTGTGAAAAGTGGTTCTTTTGGAACTTCTGTATTAGCTGCCGGGTGGTTGGTTACCTGCGCCCTGTTATTGGAAATATAGTTGAATGCAAAAAAACTTATGGCAGCAACTACTATAAAAATAACAACAGCCCTTAGTATAACTTTTGATGCTTGTTTCTTTAAGTGCCGCGGTTCAGGGGACGGGTATGCCGGCGCTACCACCTTTGTTTCTTTTTCCACTGGTGCAGTCGGAATAGAAACTGGCCTTGGTTTGGGTTGTACATTAATGGTCAACGACCTATTCTTTGAACCAACTGTTAAAACGTAATCAGTGGTGTTCTTCAACACCACTCGTTTTGTACCAATCCTCTCCTGTACTTCTCCCATATTGGAAATGTGAATTTTGCTACCTCCTTTAACCTTCCAGTTGATAGTAGCTAATTCACCTTCCTGCACGGTGTACCTGTCTGCATTAAATTCCAGTATTTCATCCGGCTCCGATAGAGGTGATGTTGGAGCAACAGGTGGTGGAGGAATTTCTTTTTTTGAAAAATCCAATTCATAGATGCTGACGCTTTCCTTAATAGGTACTGGTGTTTTTTTTAATTCATTTACTACTTCTATATTCCCAAAGTCGTTCTTTAAAAGACTTAGGCGTAAAGGAGTGATGCCTTTTTTTACACCGTAAACCAATACATCTTTACCCGAAGGAATGGTTTTGATTTCCACATCATACCTTTTCCACTGTTCAGGCGGAGGAGCAACTGGAGCAGACGGAGGAATCCATTTTTCGTGTGAAGCGGGTACAAAAGTTTCTTTATAGAGATGGGGCTTTTCGATGGCATTTAAATCACCGGACTTGCTGAAGAGGAGAAGTCTATCAAGGTAAAAATTCAAATCCTCGTTGTTATATCGCTTGAGTTTTTGAAAGATGGTGGAACCGGCGGGGTTAAAAAAATCAGAAGCTGAGAATAAGGAGTGTTCGTTATTAAATCCGCCTTGTTCCATCTCTGTCCATACGGTGGGGTCTACTTTTACAGCTTCCAAAGTGGTAAGCATCACCCAAATCGAAAAGCGGTCAATAATTTCTGAAAAATGAGACGACAATCTTTTGAGTGGTTGAAAACCGGGGCTTCCCGTTTCCAGATTTTTTTTCCCCTTGAACGCAGGTATGAACATAGAATCATAATCGATCAGCTTCAATGTAGCGCCGGTACGTTCATTTTGAATAATAATATTGTTATACTTAAGATCTCCATGACCCACGCCATTCTCCTCCAGGCTGGAAGAAAGCTGTATCAATTTTTTTTGAAGCTGCGATAAAGCAGAGCTGTCAACGCTATAGTTATCAATAAACTTATTTAGTGGAGTTCCTTCCACCCAATCCATTTTTATGGCTGGATAAAACTGCCCATCGATCAAAATTTCATTGTACAAGAATTGAAACGGTACTTTCCAGGTTACGTCTGTAGAAGCTAAAAAAGCAGCGAGTTGTTCATACCGTTTAAATGTTTCCAGTTCCCCTCTTAAAAAACAACGTATAGCATAATAACGACCTGCTTGCATGGCCTTAAAGACAGCCGCTGATGTTCCTAAGCTGAAGCAGTATTCTTTTCTAAAGCCATGCTCAAGAAATAGAAAATTGTGATCGGAAAGTGTAGAAAGGGTAGATGGATCTTTCTTTTCAATTACATTCGAATATTGTTCAACAGATGGTAGGGACATAAAAATAATCTGGTTTCAATTCATTATTGTTGAGCTTCAAAAAAATTGAGACATTGCAAAACTCGGTATAATTTCTGTAGAGTCTGCATTCCAACCGGTATGAGGTTTCTCAGGAATACTGCTGGTTCCAGGCTTGATTGAAAAGGCAATTTATAGATAATTTACGTAAATTCATTTTAATACGAACGTTCTGAATACAATTATGTATGAAAGTTAGACTTCTAATTTTCTTATTGTATTCCACCCTTTTTTTTGGTTGTAAAAAATTTGTGGAAACACCTAAGGAAACTTGTTTTATTCCCTATGTTGATTTTGTAGCATACAATGTCAATCCCACCACTCTTGAAGTTAGTTTTTCTTCTATCACATCTTATAACGGTGTTATCACATCGCATCTTTGGGACTTTGGAGATGGTACAACCTATTCCGGTGATACACCGCCACCTCATAAATACCCTCCCCAAAATTCTTCTACTACATCCAATAGTTACAGGATAAAGTACACGGTTAAAAACGAATGCGGTGAAGCTTACTGGACTAATGATGTAAAAATCAGCCGTTGCCTGGCTGATGTAAAGTTTACGTATACTATGCTTAATGACTCTACGGTGCAGTTCACCAATGGCACTACCAGTGGCAGCCCGGTAGCTTATGAATGGAATTTTGGTGATGGTTCAAAAAGTACATCCGCTGCTACTACCGTAACGAAAACGTATAAGTTTGATGGTAAGTATCCTG
>DAIQPL010000459.1:0-2019 GCA_036787395.1 Flavisolibacter sp.
CAGTTGATTTAGGCGCTGGTGAGATCTTGCTTACTTCCATGAATCACGATGGTACAAAAGCTGGTTTTGCACTGGACATAACAAAGCTGCTTTCCGAAAGTTTGCCTATTCCTATTATCGCGTCTGGCGGTGGGGGAACAAAGCAGCATTTTGCTGATGTGTTTGAACTGGCTCATGCAGATGCCGCGTTGGCGGCTAGTGTTTTTCATTTTAAAGAAATTGAAATACCTGAATTGAAAAAATATCTGGCTGATAAAAATATTGCTATACGTAGTTAGTATTCACACCCCGGCAAACAGATCATTTTGTCGGCAATACTGTTGAAATATTTTATGCCGTACAAGAGTGCGACGCAAGGAACGATGATAAATGACCTTGCAGTTGAATCCATAATAAAATAACTTCGTAGAGATGAAAGTTGACTTTAAGAAATATACAGATGGGTTAGCTCCTGCTGTAATCCAGGATTATAAAACCCAAAAGGTTTTAATGCTTGGATTTATGAACGAAGAAGCTTTAAAGAGAACGGAAGAGACAGGATTAGTAACTTTTTACAGCCGTAGCAAAAAACGTTTGTGGACAAAAGGGGAGGAGAGTGGTAATCATCTGCAACTACGACAAATGTTGCTTGATTGTGATAAAGACAGCTTGCTCATTAAAGCTGAGCCGAAAGGTCCGGTTTGTCACACGGGTGCAGATACTTGTTGGAGCGAAAAAAATCATAAGGAAGATTTTCTTTACTACCTGGAACATATTATTGAGCTTAGAAGAACCGGTGTCGATGAAAAGTCGTATGTAAGACAGCTATTTCACAAGGGCATCAATAAGATTGCACAAAAAGTTGGCGAAGAAGCAGTTGAGCTGGTAATAGAATCAAAAGACGTTAATCAAGCGTTATTTTTGGATGAGGCAGCAGACTTATTGTTCCATTATTTAATATTATTGCAGGCTAAGGATTGTTCTTTGTCGGATGTAGTGAAGGTTTTAGAACAACGACATCAATTGAGATAATATGAAAAGATTGTTTTTTACACTGGCCCTTTTACCTTCCCTTGTTTTTGCACAAACAAAGGGGTTTACATTAAATGGTAATGTAACAGGCGTGGCCGATGGAACTGTCAAAATTACATCTACGCAGGACGCTAACCAGGTACTTGCAACTGGTGATATAAAAGGAGGAGTATTTACACTCACAGGTACTATTCCTGAGCCAGGATTGTTCTGGTTAGTACTAAGCAATGAACAACCGCTGTACATTTATTTAGAGAATAACCCGATAAAAATCAGTGGGTCAAAAGCTGACATTAAGAATCTGAAGATAGAAGGTTCTGCTTCTCAAAAAGATTTTGATCAATTTCAAACTACATTCAATCCATTGATAGGTGAATTGAATGCCCTGGCTGCTCAATTACAACAGGCAGGAAATGAAGGCAAGAGAGATAAATTAATGGTGAAATACGATTCGGTTGTTTCAAAGATCAATAATGAAGTGGGCAGGTTTGTTTCTACCAGGAAGTCGTCTTATGTGGCTCCTTTTGTATTATTTGTGACAGCACAATTGAGTCAAAATCCTGCCCGATTGGAAGAATATTATAATTCTTTGGCTGAGCCTGTTCGCAATTCTAACATAGGTAAAAGTTTGTCAGAATATATTGCCTATAATAAAGTAGGATCAATTGGAACACCAGCCCTGGAGTTTACACAAAACGACACTGCAGGTAAGCCTGTTACTCTTGCTTCTTTCAAAGGGAAATATGTGCTGGTAGATTTTTGGGCTAGTTGGTGCCGTCCCTGCAGGGCAGAAAACCCTAACGTGGTAAAAACATATAACAAGTTTAGAAATAAAAATTTTACTGTTTTGGGCGTTTCGCTTGACCAGGAAAAAGATGCCTGGATAAAGGCTATTGCAAAAGATAAATTAGAGTGGACGCAGGTAAGTGATCTCCAATCATGGAATAATGCGGTAGCACAGATGTATCGTGTGCAAAGCATACCACAGAATTTCCTGATTGATCCAAA
>DAIQPL010000256.1:0-4718 GCA_036787395.1 Flavisolibacter sp.
TTGGAAATATCTATCGAAACTTTGCATTGTCTTTGCAGGCAAGACTGGATGGAAAGGAGCCATCGAAGGAAATGATGGATTTTCCAAAGGTAGAGGAAGGCGTAAGGGGCATGGCCTTTATTGATAATGTAGTTGCTTCTTCGCAGTCAGAAAAAAAGTGGACTGATTTCAAAGTCTGAGATCAGGTAAATCGCTCTTTGATTGTTGTTTAATAATGTAGCCGGCTATAGTACAATTATAAAACTTTTCTTGCGTCGCACGCTTGTACAATACAATTCTGTTGAGCAAATGCCGTCCTTCTCATTAGGCGCTGTAGTAAGAAAGCTTAAGAATAGCAACTTTAAAACCTTAAACCTTAAACATTAAACCATCATTAGTGAAAACAATAAAAGGACCCGGAATTTTTTTAGCACAATTTCTTGGCGATCAACCACCGTTCAACGATCTGAAATCGATTTGTCAATGGGCAAAAAGTTTAGGGTTTGTCGGCGTTCAAATACCTACTTGGGACTCCCGTTGTATTGATCTTCAAAAAGCTGCAGAAAGTAAAACCTATGCTGATGAATTAAAAGGCCTGATCCATGCTACAGGGTTAGAGATCACCGAACTTTCTACGCATTTGCAGGGACAGTTGGTAGCGGTTAATCCTGCCTATGATGTATTGTTTGATGCATTTGCTCCTGATAAGGTAAAAGGCAATGCAAAAGCAAGGACAGAGTGGGCCGTACAACAATTAAAATATGCTGCAAAGGCCTCGCAAAACCTGGGTTTAAATGCTCACGCTACTTTTAGTGGCGCTTTGTTATGGCACACCTTTTATCCATGGCCGCAACGTCCGGCTGGTTTAGTAGAGGACGGCTTTAAGGAATTGGGCAGAAGATGGCTGCCTATATTAAATGCATTTGACGAAGCTGGCGTAGATGTTTGTTACGAGATACATCCTGGCGAAGACTTGTACGATGGGGTTACATACGAGTTGTTCTTGAAAGAAGTAAACAATCATGCACGGGCCTGTCTGCTTTATGATCCATCACATTTTGTTTTGCAATGCCTGGATTATCTTTCATACATTGATCACTATCATGAACGCATCAAAGCCTTTCATGTAAAAGATGCAGAATTTAATCCAACAGGGAAACAAGGTGTATATGGGGGTTATCAAAGCTGGATAAATCGGGCAGGAAGATTCCGGTCATTGGGTGATGGACAGGTGGATTTTAAATCCATCTTCAGCAAGTTAACAGCATATGATTATGCAGGCTGGGCTGTGTTGGAATGGGAGTGTGCTATAAAACATCCCGTAGAGGGCGCAAAGGAAGGGGCCCCCTTCATTAAAAATCACATCATTCGCACCACGGATAAAACATTTGACGACTTTGCCAGTGCCGGTACGGATGAGGCATTAAATCGTTCCGTCTTAGGATTAAAATAAGTCATACATTCAAACACAATTTTTATCAATGAAAAAAACAGTGATCCTTCTTTCTTCTATTTCACTTATAGTGGCATGTGGAAACAATAGTTCAACTGAAGGAAAAACAACAGAATCTTCCTCACAGGAACAGCCAATAGCAAAGGAAGACCCGGAAGCAGAAAAAGGATTAAACCTTATTGCTAAAAGCGATTGCCTTACCTGCCACCAGGTGGAGGTAAAAGCTACCGGTCCTGCATATATGGATGTAGCAGCCAAGTATCCGAACAATGAACAGGTGATAGATTCTTTATCTCAAAAGATCATCAAAGGTGGCGCAGGCAATTGGGGAACGATTCCCATGACGCCGCATCCATCTATATCTGAAGATGATGCCAAAGCAATGGTGAAATATGTTTTATCACTAAAAAAATAAATCATGCATAAATTATTTTACTTAGTCTTTGTGTTGGCATTTTGCGCCTGTAATTCCTCCAAACAAACGATGACATCAAGTACCAATGACGCTGCCATGGATGATAAGAATTGGATCTCTTTGTTTGACGGGAAAACCACAACGGGGTGGCATACGTATGGAAAATCTGCGGTCGGAAAGATTTGGAAAATAGAGAACGATGCTTTGCACCTTGATGCCGTCTCCAGAAAAACCATGCAAGGGGAAGGTGGCGATTTGACAACCGACCAGGAATTTGATAATTTTCATTTGAAGTTGGAATGGAAGGTGGCGCCGGAAGCCAACAGCGGTATTATATTTTATATACATGAAGATGCTGCAACATTTAAAAATACTTATGAGACGGGCATGGAAATGCAGGTGCTTGATAATGGTTCGCCTACTCAACTAGGCCATAAGGACGGAAAAATTTATACCCATCGTGCCGGTGACCTCTACGACCTTTTAGCAAGTAAAGATGCAGCGAAACCTGCGGGAGAATGGAATGCGGTTGAAATCGTTTCAAATAAGGGCAAACTTGATTTTTATATGAACGGACAGCATACTTTATCTACTACCATGTGGAACGAAACATGGAAGAAGATGATTGCTATTAGCAAGTTTAAAGACATGCCTGGATTTGGTACTTATAAAAAAGGTAGAATTTCCTTACAGGATCATGGTGATGATGTATGGTTCAGAAACATAAAAATAAAAAGGCTATAAGCCTTTTTATTTTTTTAAACTATCCCTGGTTATATTTTGACGGACAGTACAATGCAAGTCCGTTTTTTATATTTCAACAATCAGGCTATTTTATACCCGGTTGATTTCGCTACTTTCTCTAATAAAATTTTTGTTTTCTTTATACCCTCTTCTTCACTTAGTTTACTACCCTCGTATTCTATACCAATGTAACCTTTAAAGCCCGCGGCTTTTATAATGTTCATCATTTTATAGTAATCGGTTTCAACGCAATTTCCCTTCTCATCGAAGTCATGCGTTTTAGCGCTTACACCTTTGGCAAAGGGCAGAAGTTCTGCCGTGCCTTTATAACGGTCATATTCTTCTGCGCAGGTATTGTTTTCGCCACGCTTCAAACAAAAATTACCAAGGTCGGGAAGTGTACCTACATTTTTTTTATTGATCTCTTTCATCACACCAGAAAGCCATTGGCCATCGGAACTTAATCCACCATGGTTTTCAACAATAATATTAATGCCTTCTTTTTCACCGTACTCCCCCAGCCGGCTTAATCCATCCACAGCCGCTTTGTGTACGTCCTGCCTGCTGCCAACACCGTAGGCGTTGACACGAATTGTTTTACACCCCAGGTATTTGGCTGCGTTTACCCATTTATAATGATTCTCCACTGCTTTCACCCGGGTCTTTTCATCCAGTTCAGCCATTCCACCTTCTCCATCAATCATAATTAAATGGTTTTTTACACCATTGTCTTTACAGCGCTTTAATAAATCATTTAAGTAAGACGTATCTTCTGCCTTATCCTTAAAAAACTGGTTTACATATTCTACTATGTTAATGCCATATGTTTTTTTTGCAATGCCCGGGAAATCAAGGTTGTTGATTTGTTTTGCAAACAATGCCTTGTGTAAGGACCATTCTGCCAAAGAAATTTGAAAAGAGTTTTTGGCTGTATCCATCGAAAAAATTTTTGGCGCTAAGGCCATGCCAGCAGCTGTTATTGCTGCATTTTTTACAAAGTGACGACGGGATGTAGGACTCATGGGGATTATTTAGAAGTGGAATTTACTATATTGTTTGCAAAAAAATTCGATGTTGTTCCTTTTAGGTTAAACCCTTTTTATGAAAGTATTCAATGTCATTTTCCTGGTCGTTTTCATTTTAAGTGCCGGTTTGCAATACAATGATCCGGATCCGTATATCTGGATGCCTTTATATCTTTTTGGAGCTTTTTTGTGTTATGAAGCTATCAGGAAAAGGTATAAACCTACGCTTTATATAATGGGCCTTGTAGTGTATATAAGCTATGCCATTTTTTTATTTTTCGATAAAGATGGCGTCATCAGCTGGGCCAATAAACACCATGCAGAGAGTATTGTTCAATCGATGAAAGCTACTAAGCCCTGGATAGAAGAAACACGTGAGTTTGGTGGGTTACTCCTGCTGATTTTGGCGTTGGTCTTTAATATGATTTGGTTAAACAAAAAGAGGTTACAGAAAAAGGCACACGTTTAAGTAAATGTTATAAGGCGCTTTGTTTTTATTGATAACTTTCACAAAAACTTAGTCACTCCAGCACGAAAGAAAACCACTATGCAAAGAAGTTTTTCGCTTTTATGGTACATTGTTATCTGCACCGGTCTTTTTTTCATTTCCTGTAATAAACGCTCGGGTCAACCACGAATATTAGTGTTCAGTAAAACGGGAGGTTATCATCACAATTCTATTCCTGACGGCATTAGTGCTATTCAAAAATTGGGAAAGGAAAATAAGTTTGACGTAGACACTACCACTAACGCTGCTTTTTTTAACCAGGACAGCCTTTCGAAGTACGCAGCAGTAGTGTTTCTTAATACAACGGATACTACTGATACACTATTAGATCAATACCAGGAAGCAGAATTTGAACGCTATATCCAGGCTGGTGGAGGTTTTGTAGGCATTCACGCTGCCACAGACGCTGAATATCGCTGGGGATGGTATGGCCGACTGGTGGGTGGTTATTTTAATGGTCATCCTCCTATACAAGAAGCCATTTTAAACGTAATGGACAGTACTCATCCTTCTACAAAGGATCTTCCAAAACAATGGAAAAGAAAAGACGAATGGTATAATTTCAAAAATTTAAGCAAGGATGTAAACGTTTTA
>DAIQPL010000256.1:4818-6072 GCA_036787395.1 Flavisolibacter sp.
GAGCGGGACCGTTTTGTAAAAACAATTTTAAACCAGGGCAATTTTTTCGAACCTACCGAAATGGCTATCCTGCCCAACCTTAATATTTTGATTGCCCAACGGCGAGGTGAATTGATGCTTTACAACAATGCAAACAAGGAAGTAAAACAGGTTGGGTTTTTAAATGTATATCACCAGACAAGTGTTCCAGGAGTAAATGCAGAAGAAGGTGTGTTAGGTCTTACCCTGGACCCTGATTATAAAACCAATAACTATGTCTATGTTTTTTATAGTCCTGTGGATACGTCTGTCAACCGTTTGTCGCGTTTTGAATTTAAAGGTGATACCATTGACACACGAACCGAAAAAATAATATTGCAGGTTTATTCACAACGGGAGATCTGTTGTCATACTGGCGGCTCCATTGCGTTCGGAAACGATCGCTTATTATACCTGTCAACAGGGGACAATTCTACTCCTTTTGATGAACCTAAACAACCCTATGCCAACCATGGCTTTGCACCACTTGACGACAGACCAGGACATGAGCAATATGATGCCCGGCGTTCATCCGGAAATACCGCGGATCTGAGAGGTAAGACGATAAGAATTCGTATAAAACAGGATGGCAGCTATGAAATTCCTGAAGGCAATCTTTTCCCACCCAATGATCCGAAAACACGTCCTGAAATTTATACAATGGGACATCGCAATCCCTATCGGATTTCCGTTGATAAAAAAACAAATTTTTTGTATTGGGGCGAAGTGGGGCCTGACTCCAACGTTGATAGTTTTGATACACGTGGACCACGCGGTTATGATGAAGTGAACCAGGCGAGGAAGGCAGGCTTTTTTGGTTGGCCTCTTTTTATTGCTAATAACTATGCCTATCATGAACATGATTATGCGACAGATAAGAATGGGGCTCCCTTCAATCCTGCGAAACCAATCAATGCGTCGAGAAACAATACAGGCTTACAGGAGTTACCTCCGGCGGAACCTGCCTTTATTTATTATCCTTATGGTTTTTCAAAAGACTTTCCTCAAGTAGGAACGGGAGGTCGTAACGCTATGGCAGGACCGGTTTATTATACAGACGATTTTCCTAAAGACACCCGTTACCCCGCCTACTTCAATGGTAAATTCTTTATTTATGAATGGATGCGTGGCTGGATCAAATTGGTGCAAATGAAACCGAATGGTGATTTTGATAAAATGGACGGATTTATGGAGGGCACCAAATTCAATTCACCCATAGATATGGAGGTTGGCCCG
>DAIQPL010000460.1:0-2007 GCA_036787395.1 Flavisolibacter sp.
CCTTGTATTAAACCATGACATAGAAACAGAGGTGCTGCAAACAAAAGGAAAAGCCTACGGCACTGAAGTCATGATTAGAAAACCAGGTGGAAAACTGAACGGATGGATCAGTTATACCTATTCCAGAGTTCTACTAAAAATGGACGATTCTACTATTGGAATACCAGTTAATAAAGGCGCTTACTATCCGGCGAACTACGACAAGCCACATGATATTACTATGGTAGGAAATTTTAAAGTCAATCACAGGTTTAGCCTGTCGCTAAATATGACCTACAGCACGGGCCGCCCCATTACATTACCGGTTGGACGGTATTATTATGCAGGCTCTCAAAGGGTGTCTTATTCCGATCGGAATTCTTACAGGATACCTGATTATTTCAGAACCGATTTTTCGATGAATATTGATGGTAACTACAAAGTAAAGCAGAAGACACACAATTCCTGGACTATTGGTATCTACAATCTTACCGGCAGGAAAAATCCATTTTCTGTTTATTATGTTTCAGAGAATGGTCGTGTAAATGGGTACCGGTTATCCATTTTTGGAAACATGATTCCTTTCATCAATTTTAATATCAGGTTTTAAAATGCGCAAACCCGAAGTTTTTATATTTATTTTTTTACTGGTTGTGAGTGGCTGCAAAGATCGTTATGATCTTCCTTTACGCCCTTCTGACCAGTCATCCCTGGTGGTAGATGGTTTTTTAAACGGCGGGCAGGGAAGCACGACTATTATATTGTCAAGGGTCTTAAATTTAAAAGACCCGGCAGCATTTAAGCCTGAGTTGAAAGCCAAAGTTTCGGTTGAGGGCAAAGATAACAGTTCCTATACTCTTACAGAAGCAGGCAATGGGCGATACACCATTAACCAGATACCTCTGGTAATAGGCAAAGAATATCGCCTTCGTATCAAAACAAGCAATGGTAAAGAGTATCAGTCCGATTACATAATGGCTAAAAAGACGCCGCCAATTGACAGCATTAGCTGGAAGAAGGAGAATGAAGGTATCAGGATCTATGCCAATACGCATGATGCAACGAACAATACAAAATATTACCGGTGGGATTATGACGAAACATGGGAGATACATTCTTATTATGATGCTATGTATAAATGGGTAAGCGATGCAACCATTATTCTTATGCCTTCTAATGAAAGAACCTTTGCCTGCTGGAAATATCTTAGCTCCAATGTTATTTTAGTCCGGTCAAGTACGCAATTACAAACCGATATTATCTCTGAAGCTCCTCTTTTGCACATACCAGCTAATTCAGAAAAGTTAAGTGTACGGTACAGCATTTTGGTAAAACAATATGCCTTAACAAAAGAAGCTTACGAGTTTTTGCAATTGATGAAGAAAAACACTGAGTCGCTGGGAACTATTTTTGATGCCCAGCCTTCCGAACTCAGAGGAAATATACATTGCCTGAACGATCCGCAGGAATTGGTGATTGGTTTTTTGAGTGCCTCGTCGGTGGAAGAAAAAAGGATCTTTATTACAAACGGGGAAGCTGGTGGAACCTTCCGCATGTTTTGTGAAGAAAAATTAATTACAAATAATCCCGACACGATCAGGGCATTTATGCCCGCCTACCTGCCTGTTAGTTTAATTAATGATCCGGTGACTATGGTAGAGAAATATGTTGTCTCGTCAGCGACGTGTGTTGACTGCAGGACAAGAGGTGGACTTCTGGCCAAACCAAGTTTTTGGTAAAATTTTGAAATGAGCATGATTAGATCTTTTTCATATTTCCACAGGGTGATCAGCTTTTTTACTGTTCTGTTTCTGCTACTGGTAGCGCAACCAGGTAAATCACAAAACGAGACCATATCGGTCCTTAAAAGCAATTTGGAAACTTATAACAATAAGTTTTTGCAGGAAAAAATGTATGTGCATACCGACAAGCGGTTATACATAGCAGGGGAGATACTGTGGTTCAAAACCTATCTTGTTGACGCCCTATCACATAAACCACTTGCATTAAGTAAAGTGGCTTATATAG
>DAIQPL010000002.1:0-9062 GCA_036787395.1 Flavisolibacter sp.
ACTAACCTTACTTCTTTGGCTACAGGTGTTCCCACAGTTGATAACACAAAAAACTTTATTAAATATATAAGCGCTGTTAGCCAGAAGCTTTATATAAAGACGGGAAATCTTACTACTACAAAAATTCAGATTGATATTTACGACGCTATTGGAAGGTTAGTATACACCGCCACTACAAAATATGCAGATCAGCAAACAGATATAGGGAGATTTGCCTCTGGCATCTACACTATAAAAATTGCAGGCAATAAAAATGAATTGTATACCCAGCAGTTTCTAAAATAGGGTATTCCCTCAATTATTATTAATCTATCCTTTACTATTTAAGCGGTAAGGAGGTCTTATCTTTGCGCCTTCGATGAGTGCACAGGGTTTGTTAGATAAATACCAGGATTCACCCCGCCTCTTTCAACTGGCGGACAGGCTTTCTTTTGCCCAACCGCAAAAAGTGCATTTAAAAAACCTTCGCGGAAGCTCGTCACAGTTTGTTGCTGCAGCCGTGTTTGTGCATCCTTCGTGTAGCCAGCTCAATCATTTATTTATTTGCAATGACGAAGAAGATGCCGCTTACTTTCATAATACTCTTGAAAACCTGACACAGGCTCTAAACATTCATTATTTTCCTTCTTCTTTTAAGAACAGGAAAAATTATCGCCTTTTGAATTCCTCACATGTTATGCTTCGCACAGAAGCACTCACCAAATTTGCTGCCGGTGCGGTAAACAGGGTAGGTGCTCTTGTTACTTATCCCGAAGCTGTTTTTGAAAAAGTAGTGATTTCAAAAGCCATTTCGTCTAATATTATTTATATAAAAACAGGAGATGAATTAAACCTGGAACAATTGTATGAAAAGCTGGTGAACTATGGCTTTGAAAGAACCGACTTTGTTTATGAACCTGGCCAGTTCGCTGTAAGGGGCGGTATTCTTGATATTTACTCATTTGGAAATGAAAAACCATACCGTATAGAATTGTTTGGCAATGACGTAGATTCTATTCGCATTGTTGATCCGGAAACTCAATTGAGTGAAAGAAGATTGCTACAGGTAAGTATTATACCAAATATAGACACCGGGTTCGATGATGAAGAAAAAGTTTCTTTGCTGGAATTTCTTCCGGAGAATACCATTGTATGGATACAGGATGAAGAATTGCTGAACGAGAAATTAGTAACTGCTGCGGAAGACTTGCATTTATTCCTGGAACTTTTCAAAACAAAAGGCCCATCAAAAGAAGAAGAGCAAGACGATAAGCTGATCAAAAAAGAGGTTCATGAAAACGAATTTATTACGTTAGAGGATTTTTCCAGGCAGTTACAACAAAAGCATACTGTTTACTTTGGACATCGGCGGCCGATTGAATCAATTTTTGAAATAGAATTTAATACAAAAGAGCAACCGGCTTTCAACAGGCAGTTCGACTTACTAATAAAAGATCTGAAGAATTGGGAGGCTAAAAAATTTGAGCTGAACCTGTTTGCTGAAAATCCCAAACAGCTGGAACGTCTCTATACTATTTTCAAAGACCTGAAAGAAGAAATTCATTTTAACCCTATTGCTACATCCATCCATGAAGGGTTTATTGATGAAGACCTGAAGGTAGTTTGTTTTACCGATCACCAGATCTTTCAACGATATCATAAGTATAGAGTTAAGCAGGCTTATAATAAAAACAAGGCACTTACACTTCGTGCATTGAGGGAGTTGCAGCCCGGAGATTTTGTTACACACATTGATCATGGTGTAGGAGTGTACAGCGGACTTCAAAAAATTGAAGTAGCCGGTAAAACGCAGGAAGCTGTTCGTATTATCTACAAGGACAGCGATATTCTCTACGTAAACATCAACTCACTTCATAAGATTGCAAAATATACCGGCAAAGAAGGTACAGTTCCCAAAGTAAATAAACTGGGAAGTGATGTGTGGAACAGGTTAAAAGAAAAGACAAAAACAAGGGTTAAGGAAATTGCTTTTGATCTTATAAAGTTGTATGCGCAACGTAAAGCGCAACAAGGGTTTCAGCATACGCCTGACAATTATATGCAAACGGAATTGGAAGCAAGTTTTATTTACGAGGATACTCCTGATCAGAGCAAGGCTACTGCCGATGTAAAAAAAGATATGGAGTCTCTATCGCCAATGGATCGCCTGGTTTGTGGTGACGTAGGTTTTGGCAAAACAGAAATTGCCGTTCGTGCCGCATTTAAAACGGTAGTGGATGGCAAGCAGGCGGCCGTGTTAGTGCCAACAACCATCCTGGCGTTTCAACATTACAAAACTTTCAGTGAGCGTTTAAAAGATTTTCCTGTCACGGTAGACTATGTTAACCGGTTTAAATCATCTAAAGAAAAAAAAGAAACTTATAAAAAGCTGGAAGAAGGAAAGGTTGATATAATAATAGGTACGCATGCCCTTTTAGGAAAAGAAGTAAAATTCAAGGAGCTTGGACTACTCATTATTGATGAAGAACAAAAGTTTGGTGTAGGACATAAAGAAAAAATTAAAACATTACGTACCAATGTTGATGCGCTGACACTTACAGCAACACCCATTCCCCGCACACTGCAATTTAGTTTAATGGGAGCCAGGGATCTTTCGATTATCAATACACCGCCACCTAACCGCCAGCCTATTCAAACGGAAGTAAGAGTATACCAGGAAGATTTTGTTAGGGATGCAATTTATTTTGAAGCCGAAAGAAGCGGGCAGATTTTCTTTATCCATAACCGTATTCAAGGGTTAGCAGAAATGGCTTCCATGATCCAGGGGTTATGTCCTGATTTAAGTATTGGCTTTGCACATGGACAAATGGAAGGACATGAGCTGGAAGAGCGCATCATGGATTTTATCGATAAAAAATACGATGTACTGGTATGTACCAATATCGTTGAAAGCGGTGTAGATATTCCAAATGTAAATACCATTATTGTCAACAACTCTCACCAGTTTGGACTGAGTGATCTTCACCAGTTGCGTGGGCGAGTAGGTCGCAGTAATAAAAAAGCATTTTGCTATTTACTGGCGCCTCCTATAAGTACACTACCGGCAGATTCAAGAAAAAGATTACAAACGCTGGAACAGCATAGCGAGTTGGGAAGCGGTTTCCAGATTGCTATGAGAGACCTTGATATAAGAGGCGCAGGTAACATGTTGGGTGGTGAGCAAAGTGGTTTTATGGCGGAGATAGGATTTGAAATGTACCAGAAGATACTTGACGAAGCCATACGTGAATTAAAAAGAACACAGTTCAAAGATGTGTTCAGGGAAGAAATATCGCAACAAGACGATTTTGTACAGGACTGTACCATAGACACCGATCTTGAAATACTAATCCCTGATGAGTATGTAGAAAGTATAACCGAACGCTTATCACTTTATTCCCGCCTGGACAATTGTGATACAGAAGAAGAATTAACAGCGATGGAGCAGGAAATGACAGATCGTTTTGGAAGCCTGCCTTCGCAGGTGCAGGAATTGTTTATTACCGTCCGATGCCGGAAGCTGGCTGTAGAACTGGGCTTTGAACGAATGATCCTGAAAAATGATTCTTTAAAATGTTATTTTGTAAATAAGCCTGATTCTCCATATTTCGAGTCAAACATTTTCAATTCTATTCTTCAATACCTGCAAACAGGTACTAATAAAGCCAGGCTAAAGCAGGTAGGTAAATTATTTATGATAGTGGTTGAACCTGTAAAAGATATGCAGGACGTATATAGCTTTTTACAACGGATGCATAAAGAAGTAGCGAGACCTCAAAAGGTTGAGGCCAGCTAACAGTCCGGTTAAATGGTTTTATGAGGTTTTTTTTCTATTTTAGTTCTCGAAGACTATATCCATGAAACTTAACCGACTGCCCTTTTTTAGTATTTTACTATTTTTTTCTTCTACCCTTCCTGCACAGAATAAATTTTCTATTTCCCTTAAAAATGGCGCTATAAATCCTGAATTAAATATCAGGCAAACCTTTGTGGATTCATTTAACAAGAGGGCTGTCCGAATTAATGACAAAGCATTTGTTGTTCTGCAGTTTGAAACAATCCCAACCGATAACATAAGGAAAGAACTTTCGGCAAATGGGATAGAACTATTGGAATATGTTTCCGGTAACGCCTATACAGCTACTATCAGAGGCAACCTTAATTCTTCGGGTATAACGCAATCAGGAATCAGATCGATAGTTGAATTAACTCCTCAGCAAAAAATGAATGACTATTTTGCTAAAGGATTAATTCCATCATGGGCCGTAAAAGCTAGCGGTACGGTTGATGTTTGGATCAGCTTTCCAGGATCATTCACCGTTAATGAAGTGTTGGAGCAACTGAAACTTTTGAATATAGAGACGCTTTCTCTTTCGTACCAATCATACAGAATTCTTTCACTTCGTATTGCATTCAATCGTCTAACTGAGTTGGCGTCTTTGCCCTTTATAGAATATGTTCAACCAGCTCCTCCACAGGATCAGCCCTTAAATAATAATAGCAGGACCGCTTCGAGGGGCGTTGCATTAAACACAAGCGTAGCTGACGGTGGTAGAGGATTAAATGGCGAAGGTGTGGTAATTGGCGTAGGCGATAATTCTGATATTCAAACGCATATAGATTTTGCAGGCCGGCTTATTAATCGGTCTCCTTTCACAAGCATCTCACATGGCATGCATGTAAGTGGTACGGCATCGGGTGCGGGTAATGTTGACGAATATTATAGAGGATACGCCTCAAAGGCAACTGTTGTTAGCCAGGGATTTTCAGATATACTTTCTAACGCTCCGGCTTATGTCCAGGATTATGGAATGGTAATTACAAATAATTCCTATGGTGATATTATAGAGTGCGATTATTTCGGAACCTACGATCTGACGTCCCGTTTTCTGGATCAAATGGCTTTTGATTTTCCCAACTTGCAAAATGTTTTTGCTGCGGGAAATAGTGGAACATCTACTTGCGCCCCTTTTGCAAAGGGGTACGGAACTTTATTAGGAGGGTATCAGTCAGCAAAAAATGTTTTAACAGTTGGTGCTACTAATGATACTGGTTTTATCTGGAATGGATCAAGCAGGGGTCCGGTAAAGGATGGCAGGGTAAAGCCTGAAGTGGTAGCTATGGGTGAAGGTGTCATTTCTTCAAGACCCACGAATACCTATTCGATTGGTTTCGGAACCAGCATGGCAGCACCTGCCGTATCCGGCGGTTTGGCTTTATTATACCAGAGATACCGGCAATTAAACGGAAACGTCAATCCCAAAAATGGCTTAATGAAAGCTATAGTTTGTAATGGTGCTGCTGATATAGGCACAATAGGGCCGGACTATCAATATGGATATGGGGGGTTAAACTTATTACGTAGTGTTGAAATGGTAGAGAAAAAAAGTTATTTCATAGCAAACAGCACAAATACGACAACAAATAGCCATAATGTAACAGTTCCGGCTAATACTGCACAGTTAAAAGTGATGTTGTATTGGAATGATCCTGCTGCGTCTTTACTCAGTAACAAAACACTTGTAAATGACCTGGACCTGAAAGTGACTGATCCTTCTTTTGCAGTTGTCCTGCCCAAAATCTTAGATACAAGCGCACCTAATGTTGGCAATGTAGCTACAACGGGTGTTGACCATCTCAATAATTTGGAGCAGGTTGTCATCAATAATCCTGAGCCAGGCAGTTATTCTTTAAAGGTTTTAGGAACAGCCATTACGCAAAACGCTTCCCAGGAATATTTTTTGGTATACGACGTAATCCCCGTTCAGCTAAAACTCACATCTCCCGGCGGAGGTCAGGGCGTTGTGCCTGGTGAGCAAACAAAGATTAGCTGGGAAGCCTATGGCTTCTCAACCGGAACCGTTACCATTGAGTTTTCAGCCGATAATGGTATTAACTGGGGCACGATAGTATCGGGCAGAGACATAAACCGGTCTTTTTATAATTGGTCAGTTCCCAACGTAACAACCACCCAGGCATTGGTTCGCATTACGAAAGATGGAACAGGGGAAACCAATACCAGTAATCCATTCACTATTATGTCACAACCGGTAGTTTCTCTGGACCTTATCCAGTGTGAAGGTTATATTAATATCAACTGGACTGCTGATAGTAATATTACAGACTATGAAGTAATGATGTTACAGGGCGATGAAATGAAAACGATAGGTACTACTTCTGGCACTTCTTATACCGTTAACGGTCTATCGAAAGATAGTACTTATTGGGTGACAGTGCGGCCCAGAATGAATGGGAAAGCTGGCAGAAGAGCTGTAGCTATTTCACGGCAGCCGAATACAGGTACCTGTAGTGGAACAATCTCTGATAATGATTTGGAAATAGATGCCCTTATTTCTCCAAAGTCAGGACGAATGTTTACATCAACCCAATTAAATGCTTCTACAATAGTAAGCATTCGCATCAAAAACCTGGACGATACGCCTGCCACCAATTTCCAGTTAAAATATTCGATTAATGGCAGTGGTTGGGTCACCGAAAATGTACTCACTACCATACCACCAGGCGGCAGCTATGTGCACAATTTTGCGGCGACCGCCGATTTTTCAACAACAGGTAATTATGCAATAACCGCAGTAGTGAAAAATGCCAACAGTGATCCTGTTACTGCAAATGATACGTTAGTTGTGCTTGTAAAACACCTGGATAATTTTCCTTTAAACCTTAGTTCTTATTTTATTGATGATATTGAAACTGCCGCAGCTAATACATATCAACGAGATACCATTGGGTTGGATGGTATAGACAGGTATGATTTTACTCCTTCAACTGCTTTTGGAAGAGCAAGATCTTTCATAAACACAGGAATTGCTTATTCTGGCGCGAAAGCCATAACCTTAGACGCCGACAGATCGTACACACCCGGCAACACAAATTATCTCTACGCGACATTTAACCTCGCGAATTATAATGCACTGATCCATGACGTGCGCATGGATTTCCGTTTTCTTAGTCATGATCAAATCAATAATAGTAGTAATAAGGTTTGGATAAGGGGTACTGACTCACAGCCATGGATTGAAATATATGATCTGAATAACAACGAAAGTTCACCGGGTCAGTATAAAAAAACGGAGAGTATTGAGTTGTCTGATTCTTTGATAAAAAGAGGACAAAACTTTGGCAGCAGTTTCCAGGTGCGTTGGGGGCAGTATGGCCAGTTACAGGCAACTGACAAGCTAGGTGCTGCGGGGCTTACTTTTGATGACATTCGCTTGTATAAGGTGGTTAACGACATGCAAATGAAGAGCATCGATGCTCCTGCCACCTCCAGTTGTGGCCTAACGAATGCAAGTATCATCAAAGTTTCTATTCGTAATAGTGAAAACACTAGCGTCAACAATGTTCCTGTTCGTTACCGGGTAAATAATGGGCCATGGGTCAGCGAGATTATTCCTGTGATAGGGGGTAATGCCACGGTACAATTTAGTTTTTCGGGCACGTCTGATCTTTCTGTGTTCAATATCTATACAATACAGGCAATTGTTGATCTGAATAACGATAGCTTCAGAGAAAATGATACCCTGTCACTAATTGTTCGCAACCTGCCCCTGGTCACCAGCTTTCCTTACCTGCAAAACTTTGAAGCTAATGATGGCTTTTGGTTTGCAAATGGTAATCGTAGTAGCTGGGAATATGGTACTCCAACCTCCACCAAAATAAATCGCGCAGCCAGCGGGGCAAAAGCCTGGAAGACAAGGCTCCTGGGTAATTATAACGATAATGAATATTCCTATCTATATTCTCCCTGCTTCGATCTTACCGGCATGACCACACCTACTTTAAGTTTTAGTATTGCTTTAGATATTGAAGATTGCGGTGCCATTTTATGTGATGCCGCCTGGGTAGAGTATTCACCTGATGGAATTGAATGGACAAAACTGGCAACCGCAGGCAGCGGAACGAACTGGTATAATAAAGCGGCCGGACATTTATGGAGTATTCAAAATTATTCCTATTGGCATGTGGCTACTGCTGCACTACCAACCGGACTAAATCGCTTGCGACTTCGCTTTGTATTCAGGTCTGATGGAGGGGTTTCCCGGGAGGGAATTGCTATTGACGATATTCATGTGTATAATAACACAAGGGGTATTTACAATGGAGCTACTTTGACTTCGCCTGAAACGCAATCTGTTGCAGGAAACAATTGGACAGATTTTACAAGCGGGGGAAAATTAATTGCTTCTGTTCAGGCTAATCAACAGAACCTGGGAAATACAACAGCACAGGTTTACATCTTCAATGGTGTTGTCAGAACAAATAATAACCAGTATTATCATAACAGAAATATTACGGTCAAGCCTGCAACAGAGCCTTCCGATTCTGTATCTATTCGTTTTTATTTTTTGGATAGTGAAACAGATTCCCTGGTAAAAGCAACGAGTTGTAGTACTTGTCTTAGACCTTCGAGCGCCTATGAGTTAGGGGTTTCAAAATACAGTGACCCAGATCTTTCTTTTGAAAATGGAATCGTTTCAGATAACCAACAAGGAATATGGAGTTTTATAACACCTGATAAAGTATCGATAGTTCCTTTTGACAAAGGTTATTATGCGGAATTTAAAGTGAAGAGCTTTTCGGAATTCTGGCTAAATAATGGCGGCTTCGATCGTAGTACACCATTACCAGTTAAACTGATGGAGTTTACAGCACAAAAAACTAATGGCTATGATGTTTTATTGAAATGGAAGGTGGGTAGCGAAACTGATGTAGTTCGTTATGAAATTGAAGTGGCAAGGGGTAACGCACAATATCAGGCAGCCGCGTTCCTTAAAATTGGCGAACAACCGGGTAGCGGAAATATTACCATGACCCAGAGCTATAGTTTTATAGACAATGAGACTTTAAAGTCAGGAACACAATACTACCGGCTTAAAGTGGTTAATTCAAATGGCAGTTTTACCTATTCACCTGTTCGGTCTGTGGTATTTGATGAGACCGTTTTGTGGCAGGTCTTTCCAAATCCTTCCAATGGTAAATTTTATTTTGTATATCAGCTCAACAATACTGAAAACGTAAACGCAAAAGTTTATGATGCTAAGGGTGCTTTAGTTATAGAAACT
>DAIQPL010000002.1:9162-22845 GCA_036787395.1 Flavisolibacter sp.
TGACCCTGCACCATGTAAGCTCCTTTAGCAGTTTTTGTAACAACAGCGTCCTGGATAGGAACACCTTTTTCTTTAGTCTTTACATTATAAGCCGTAAGTCTTTCGTCTGCCATATGATTAGATTTTTTGGTTAGTAATGCTTAAATCTACGTTTTTTCGGCAAAACAAAGGCCAAAAACTTTATATAGATAAATTGCTGAGGCTGCTTATTCAATTATTTAACGAAATCTGGAAAAGCCCAATAACACGTTTAATGTGTTAACTCCCGAGTTTGGTAATTTTAATCCTGCATTTGAAATATGTCTAACCCTGAACTGAAGATTTAAAAAAAGAGATTTTCTTTGATTTATTTCTTTAAAAATCCCGATTGCCAGGTTATCAGAGAAGATAAATCCTTTTGCTTGTTTTGGCAGGTCGGCAGTAATGAAGTGGGGACCTGAGCCAAGCATCTGGTACAAATATAATTTTGAAGAAAGTTGCTGGTAATAACGCAGGCCTATGTTTGTTCCAAACTCAATGTCAACAGGGCGGGTTGTAGCTACAAGATTAAACTGCGGCTCGATATAAAAAGCGAGGAAGTCTGTTCTTTTTGTTTTGCCAAATTGCCATGAAAAATCACCTGCAAAAAAAATGGGGTTATAACGGGTATCAATGTTGATCTCATGCCCATAGCCAATGAGTGCTCCCGAAGATTTGAACCTTTGAACCGGCTCCTGCGCTTTAGACGTTATTTGGAGCATTGAAAAAATAAAGAGATGAAAGATCCAGTTGCCGTTTAAATTTCGTTTCATGCGGTTTGTCTATCGGATAATAATTATAAAGCCGGCAAATCTATTTTAATATTCCATCAATCATATTCAATTCTTCCTGTGTAAACGAAAGGTTATTCAGGCACTGAATAGAATTTGTCACCTGCTCTGCTTTACTGGCACCAATGATTACAGAAGTAATTCGTCGGTCTTTTAATACCCATGATAAAGCCATTTGTGCCAATGATTGCTGTCTTTGCTGAGCCAAATCATTTAATTGTCTAATTTTATTTAATGTTTCAGGTGTAAGGCCGCCAGCTTCCAGCGCTCCATTTCCTCTTTTACTTGCAGCTCTTGAATCTTCAGGAATGCCATTCAGGTATTTATTAGTAAGGAGGCCTTGTGCTAACGAGGAAAATGTAATACAACCTACTCCATTCTTTTCTAAAACGTTAAGTAACCCGTTCTCAACCCAACGTTCGAGCATCGAATATTTTGGTTGATGAATAAGCAATGGAGTGCCTAACCTGTTTAATACCTCTACTGCTTTTTGCGTTTCCTCTGCGGAATAACTTGAAATACCAACATATAAAGCTTTGCCTTGTCTTACTATCAGGTCTAAAGCTTTCATGGTTTCTTCAAGCGGAGTTTCAGCATCAGGACGATGATGATAAAATATATCAACATATTCAATACCCATTCGTTTCAGGCTTTGGTCCAGACTGGCTACCAGGTGTTTTTTTGACCCCCAATCTCCATAAGGACCTGGCCACATACCATAACCTGCTTTGCTGGAAACAATCAGTTCATCCCGGTGATTTGTGAAATCCTGTTTAAATATCTTACCAAAAGTAAGCTCGGCACCGCCCGGCGGTGGCCCATAGTTATTAGCCAGGTCAAAATGGGTAATCCCGTTATCAAATGCAGTGTGTAGTATGGATCTGCATTTTTCATAGTCATCAATTTGGCCGAAGTTGTGCCAAAGGCCGAGAGACAGCGCTGGCAATTTTAAACCACTCTTGCCACAACGGTTGTATTGCATGGAATGGTATCTGTTTGTATCAGGAGTATACAACATTGTAAAAGTATTGGAGTAAAATTATATGAAAGATGAATGGTGTTGCCAGCTCTTTTATTCACTCAATAGATAAGAATGAACAGCCGTTAATTGTAAATGGCTAGCTCCATAGGGATAGTCAGCCATAAATTATGGCCAGAAAAAAGCCTGAGTTTTGCTCAGGCTATAAAATTTAAGCTGTAGCTTTTCTTTCTACAGAAAGAATGGAGTAAGTTATACGTCAATCCTTGCATATTTTGCGTGGCTTTCAATAAACTCTCTTCTTGGGGCTACTTCGTCCCCCATTAGCATACTAAACACTCTATCAGCTTCTGCAGCACTTTCAATAGTAACTTGTTTTAAGGTCCTTGTAGAAGGGTTCATAGTTGTTTCCCACAACTGTTCAGAGTTCATCTCTCCCAAACCTTTGTATCGTTGAATATTTACGCTATCAGGGTTGGCACCACCTAATCGTTCAACCAGTGTTTTGCGTTGCTCTTCGTTGTAAGCATAAACCTGTTCCTTTCCTTTTTTTACGAGGTATAAAGGTGGTTGAGCAAGAAAAACATAACCTTGTTCAACCATTTCTTTCATATAGCGGTATATGAAAGTAAGGATCAGCGTGGCGATGTGGCTACCGTCAACATCAGCATCGGTCATAATAATCAGCTTATGATATCGAAGCTTGACAATGTTTAGAGCTTTTGGATCTTCCGGAGTACCTACAGTTACACCTAAGGCGGTGTACATATTGCGGATCTCTTCATTCTCATAGATCTTATGCTCCATTGCTTTTTCTACATTTAGAATTTTACCACGCAGTGGAAGAATAGCCTGGAAACTCCGATCACGGCCTTGTTTAGCGGTGCCGCCGGCTGAGTCACCCTCGACAAGGTAGAGTTCACATTTTTTCGGATCACGTTCGGAACAGTCAGCGAGTTTACCAGGCAAGCCCCCGCCGCTTAATACAGATTTTCGCTGTACCATTTCACGGGCCTTTTTTGCGGCCGCTCTTGCCTGCGCTGCAAGAATTACCTTTTGAATAATGTTTTTGGCATCTCTTGGATTTTCTTCCAAATAAGCTTCAATGACCCTGGAAACGGTAGTCTCAACAATTCCCATTACCTCGTTATTACCTAGTTTTGTTTTCGTCTGGCCTTCAAACTGTGGCTCCGGAACTTTCACAGAAATAACAGCACTTAAACCTTCACGGAAGTCATCGCCTTCGATAGTAACCTTAGCTTTTTCAAACAGGCCTTGTTTATCACCATAGCTTTTGAATACACGCGTAAGGGCACGGCGAAAACCAGCCACGTGTGTACCACCTTCAATTGTATTGATATTGTTTACATAAGAGTAAATATGTTCGTTATAGCTGGTGTTGTAGATCATGGCTACTTCAACTGCTACATTATTTTTCTCATCTCTTCCTTCTACAAACAAAGGTTTTGCCAATAAGGCTGCTCTGCCTGCATTACCGTCAAGCATTTCTACAAATTCTACAATACCACCTTCACTGTAAAAAGTTTTGGTATAGGTTAAACCTGATTCTTCATCTTTTTCACGCAGGTCATTTAAAGTTATACTGAGACCTTTGTTTAAAAAGCTTAATTCACGCAAACGGCTTTCCAGGATGTCCTTGTTATAGACAGACGTGATAAAAATGGTATCATCGGGCCAGAAATGAACGGTAGTTCCCCTTTTTTCCGAAACTCCAATTTCCCGAACGGAGTATTGAGGAATACCAATCCTGTATTGCTGTTCAAAAATTTTGCCTTCGCGGAAAACAGTTACATGTAAAAGTTTACTTAAGGCGTTTACACAACTTACGCCCACACCGTGCAAACCGCCGGATACTTTATAAGAGTCTTTGTCAAACTTACCACCCGCGTGAAGTACCGTCATTACTACTTCAAGAGCAGAACGACCTTCTTTAGCATGAATGCCGGTAGGTATACCACGACCATCGTCTTCTACCGAAATAGAATTGTCTTCATGGATAGTGACAAAAATGGTTCTGCAATGACCTGCCATGGCTTCATCAATAGAGTTATCCACTACCTCGTACACAAGATGGTGTAAACCTTTTACTCCAATATCGCCGATATACATTGCAGGACGTTTACGAACTGCTTCTAAACCTTCTAAAACCTGGATAGAATCTGCACCGTAGTTAGGGGTTACCGGCGCTGCTGGAGTAGTTACTAAGGAATCTAAAATATCACTCATTTTCAAACTAAAATTTGCGCACCATAGTGGTGCAGGTCCATTCTTGCAAATGTACCGAAAAATAAGGCCTTAGCCAACGTAAAAGACGTTAAAACAGCCTTTTCCATGGATATATTGTCAGACGTCGGAACAGCATTGGTTGCGAAGAAATTGTTTGTCAAAACTATCAATTCATGGTGCAAGTGGTTCCTGGTATATGAATAAAGAAATATTCACCTGATAAGTGTAAATTGAATACTATTTTATTCCTTTAAAAATTCGTTATGGAGCAAAAAGCTTTTGGAGTTATTTGTTTTGGCGAAGTTTTATGGGACATATTGCCCTCTGGTGCCAAACCCGGTGGTGCACCCATGAATGTAGCTTATCATTTACAAAAGCTCGGAATAAATACTGCTTTGATATCAAGAGTAGGCAACGATGACCGGGGAGATCAATTAATTGAATTATTAAAAAAGAACAGGGTAGGTACTGATCTTATACAGAGAGACAATCAACACTCCACCGGGACGGTTATCGCTAACATTCAACAAGATTACGAAGTATCTTATGAAATTGTTCATCCCGTAGCCTGGGACTATATTGAATGGAAAGACACTCTTTCGGCAGAAGTACAACAGGCACAATTTTTCCTTTACGGAAGCCTGGCATCACGAAGCACACAATCTTTTAATACACTTCAGCAACTTATAGAAAAAGCCAAAACAAGGATAGTTGACATTAATTTGCGGCCACCCTGGTTTACTCAAACGTTGGTAGAGAGCCTGCTTAACAGTGTTGATATAGTGAAATTGAATGAGCATGAATTGGCCTTTATAACAGGGTGGTATAAAAACCTGCATGAAATGAACGACCAGGTAAAATACGTTCAGGATAAATTCTCTATTCCTACTGTCATCGTAACAAGAGGAGGGAAAGGTGCTATGGTTTGTAAAGAAGGTAAGCTTATGACCCAGCAGGGTTACCAGGTGAATGTTATCGATACAGTAGGTAGCGGTGATGCTTTTTTAGCAGGTTTCCTTTTAAAAACAAGTCAGGGCGCCGAGATCAATGATTGTTTGACTTATGCAAATGCGCTTGGAGCTTTGGTGGCATCAAAACCGGGTGGATGCCCCGATTATAAACCAGAAGAAGTAAGTTTTATGATGGACCGGTCATTTGTTGAATAAGAAATCAGACTACAAACTATTTACCTTCTCTGCCATTAATTGTTTTACAATTTTTTCCAGCTCATAAATTCTTTTTTCCATTTCGGGCAAATTGCGGAAAACAGCCTGGCTTCTTAATACACTTGTATAATCAGCAGCAGGGGAACCGGTAACGGTGCTATAAGGATCTTTCATAGATTTACTTACGCCACTCTGGGCATTAATTCTAGATCCATCGGCTATTTGAATGTGGCCAACAATTCCGGCTTGTCCTCCAATCATTACATTTTTACCAATTTTGGTCGAACCCGATACTCCCACTTGTGCTGCAATGACGGTACTTTCACCCACTTCAACATTATGCGCTACCTGTATAAGGTTGTCAAGTTTAGCGCCTGTTTTAATACAGGTTGAACCCATGGTAGCCCGATCGATTGTAGTGTTAGCCCCAATCTCTACATTGTTTTCAATGACAACATTCCCTATCTGCGGAACTTTTTTATACGACCCGTCAGCTTGTGGTGCAAAGCCAAAACCATCGCTGCCGATAACAGTTCCTGCATGAACAATAATGTAACTATGCAATATACAATCGTGATAGATTTTCACGCCGGGATGCAGAATGCAATTGTCGCCTATTTGAACATTATCTCCTATAAAAGAATTCGGAAATACCTTAGTGTTTTTGCCAATTTTTACATTGTCGCCAACATAGCAGAAAGCCCCGATAAATACATCCTCCTCCAGTTGGGCAGACGATGAAATAAAACTTGGCTGTTGAACGCCTTTCATTTGCTGCGTTACCATTTCCTGGTATTTGCCCAATAACTGGGCAAAAGCAGAATAAGCGTCAGCAACTCTTATCAAAGTAGGTCTTATAGGTTCACGTAATTCATAGTTTTCGTTGATGATAGCAATGGATGCTTGTGTAGTATAAAGAAATTCCTCGTATTTGGGATTAGCTAAAAAGGTAAGTTGCCCGTCCATGGCTTCCTCAATTTTTCCAAAAGAAGACACAATGGCATCAACATTTCCTTCAATTTTCCCATCCAGTAATATGGAAATTTGTGCGGCTGTAAACTGCATAAGATAATAGATAATAGATAGTCAATAGTCAAATTAGTCAAATGGATCAAAAATCAAACGTCACTTATCAAAGATCAAAACGGGCTATTAATATTGCTTAGTATGAATACTTTGACTTTTATGACTTCTATGACTTTTTACCTAAAGTGGCAAAGGTAATATTTTTTAACAGGGGAGGAGACCTGCTGGTGAATAAGAGCATTATCAACTTTAGAGATATCGGAAACCGTTCCGTCTTTATAAAGAATTTTGATATGCTCGTCAAATGGGTTGTAGGTGGTGTTAACTGCTTCGCCTGTAAATACGAAATTGGCTGCTTCTTCTTCAGACACTTTTAGTTTTTGTGCTACATCAGATCGTAGGGCAATAACCATAATTGGGTCAAAAGGTTCCGATTGAAATTTAACCTTAAGCAATCTCCGGTCAACAAGGCCTTTACACAACCGGCCAAGAACAGGATCAAAATGCCCGCACCAGTTTTTAATGGTACACATCACGTCTGTGTCATCAAGTTGTGTAAATTTTTCAAGGTGTCTGATAAAATTGCCATCCGGTTGATGCTCTTTTAGAAAGAAGTTAAGATTTTTGGAGGCCGCCTGTAATTCTATCCCATTTGCAATAAGTTCATTAGCACGTTCAATAATTTTAACCAACATTTTTTCGGCTGCCAACACTGTTTTATGGAGATATACCTGCCAATACATAAGTCTGCGGGAAACCAAAAATTTTTCTACCGTATAAATGGCTTTTTCTTCTATCATCAGCTGCCCATCATGCACGGTAAGCATCTTTAAAATACGGTCATAGCCAATGGCGCCTTCAATAACGCCGGTAAAAAATGAGTCGCGGGTCAGGTAATCCATACGGTCAACATCAAGTTGCCCCGAGACTAATTGATGTAGAAAAGGTTTATGATAGCTGTCACTGAAAATAGCTATGGCTGTTGCTAGTTGGCCATTGAATTGTTCATTCAGCAACTGTAATATCAGTGTAGAGATGTCTTCGTGGCTAACTCCCTTGATCAGTTTTCGTTCTAAAGCATGGGAGTAAGGGCCATGACCAATATCATGTAGTAAAATGGCAATCTTAGCTCCAATCTCTTCTTCTTTAGTGATCTCTACTCCTTTGTTGCGAAGTTCATTCAAAGCAAGTCCCATAAGGTGGTAAGCGCCCAAAGAATGATGTAGCCTTGTATGCACCGCCCCCGGATAAACCAGGGAGGCGAAAGCCATCTGATGAATACGGCGCAGCCTTTGATAATAAGGGTGAGAGATAATTTCAAAAATGAGAGGCTCGTCAACAGTTATAAATCCATAGACAGGGTCATTGATGATCTTACGTACATACGTCATGTCAGTTGCTTATTGTAAATTATTCCGGGGCTTCAAAATTACATGCAACAATGGTTATGTAAATTTGTTAGCTTACACAAATTAGTCATATAGGCAAAATGAAGCTTGGTGAGTGACTGATTCGGGTTCTTTTAACTGAGTAATAAATCTTAATTAGAAATTTTATTTATGAGCATGGCAAAAATTCTTTGGGTCGATGATGAAATTGAAAGCTTACAATCTCAAAAGATATTTCTTGAAAACAAAGGTTATAATGTTCATACGCTTACGAATGGGTTTGATGCTATTGACTATATAAAAGAAAATATTGTTGACGTTGTGTTAATTGATGAAAGTATGCCGGGTATTACGGGGCTTGAAACGTTGGCAAAAATCAAAGAAGTGAATGCGCAGATACCGGTAGTGCTTATCACTAAGAATGAAACCGAAAACCTGATGAATGAAGCCATCGGCAGCCAGATATCTGATTACCTGATTAAGCCGGTTAATCCGAACCAGGTATGGCTTTCTTTGAAAAAAATAATTGATAACCGGAGGCTGGTAGCAGAGCGAACCACTACCGCTTACCAGCAACAATTCCGCAACCTCTTCATGGCTCTGAACAGCAGTCCTGATTATAACGAGTGGATGGGCATTTATAAAGAACTGGTGCATTGGGAGCTTAGCCTGCAGCGAAGCGATAGTCCTGAAATGCAAGAGGTTTTCCAGGCGCAAAAAAATGAGGCCAACACCGAGTTTTTTAAATTTATCTCCCGAAACTATACCTCCTGGCTAAAGGAAAAGGAAAAGAATAAGCCGGTAATGTCGCACACGTTGTTGAAGGAGAAAGTGTTTCCGGTCATTGAAAAAGGGGTCCCTACTTTTTTTGTACTGATAGACAATCTTCGCTTTGACCAGTGGAGAACTATCATGCCCATTTTTTTAGAAAGCTTTCGCCTGGTTGAAGAAGACACATTTTACAGCATCTTGCCCACAGCCACTCATTATGCCCGAAACTCCATCTTTGCCGGTATGCTGCCTGTTGAAATTGAAAAACGGTTTCCCCAGCAATGGAAAAACGATGACGAAGAAGGCGGAAAAAATCTGAGTGAGGATGAGTTTTTCAAAGCGCAGTTAAAGAACCTTGGTAAAGCAGACGTACGTACTTCTTATACAAAAGTGTTGAATAACCAGGCAGGCTTAGATTTGGTCAATAACATTCACAACCTCATGTCTAACGATTTGAATGTTATTGTTTACAACTTTGTGGATATGCTTTCGCATGCACGGACAGAAATGGAAGTACTAAAAGAACTGGCTGGGGATGAGGTAAGCTACAGAAGCATTGCCGCGTCCTGGTTCGAACATTCGCCGTTGCACCACGCCTTAAAAAAGATTGCAGATAAAAATGTAAAAATTGTTTTGGCAACGGATCATGGGAGTGTGAGAGTAAAGACACCTGTAAAGGTTATTGGTGATAAGCAAACAACGACTAACCTTCGCTATAAGCATGGCCGTAACCTCAACTACGATCCGAAAGAAGTGCTTGCCTTTCGTGAGCCAAAGGAGGGAGGCTTGCCATCGCCAACTATTAATTCATCTTACATATTTGCAGGTGAAGATGTATTCTTATGTTATCCTAATAATTATAACCATTATGTCAATTATTACCGTAACACCTTTCAGCATGGTGGAATAAGTTTGGAAGAAATGATTGTGCCGGTAATACAAATGGTGAGTAAGTAAGAAAACAAAACGCCAAACTTAAGAAGGCTATTTTTGCAGTTTAAATTTTACATTTTTCATTCTCCATGAAATACACACAGACAACTTTAGATAAAATTGAAAAAGTAGTTGAAGAACCAGGTTATATTATTCGTTATGAACGGGGTACATTTCAAAGTGGCTTTTGTATTTTGGAAGATAAAAAAGTAGTGGTGCTGAACAAGTTTTTGCAATTGGAGGGACGAATTAACACTTTAATTGAATTAATGCCTCACCTAAAAGTTGACGCTCAAGCCTTATCTCCTGAAAGTAGAAAAGTATTTGATGATATCATGGGGCGGTATCATGCGGCAAATGGTGAAGAGGAGCAGAGTTGATCTGTCAGGAGTTCATTTGTTTACAAGTTATTTTGAAAGCAACCTGTGAACTCGTAAACTTGTGAACTCGTAAACATCTGAATTTGTATCCCAAGCTTAAAATTACCTTTCTTGGAACCGGCACCAGCAGTGGTGTTCCCATGATAGCTTGTGGCTGCACCGTTTGTACTTCTACTGATAAGAAAGATAAGCGCCTTCGAAGCAGCATTTTACTTGAAACAGCTAATACTACTTTAGTTGTTGATACCACGCCTGACTTCCGGTACCAGATGCTCAGGAAAGGTGTAAAACACTTGGATGCGGTATTGTTCACACATCCTCATAAGGATCACGTAGCAGGCCTTGATGATGTTCGGGCTTTTAATTTTTTCCAGGAACAGCCTATGCAGATTTATGCAAACCAAATGACTATAGATGCTTTGATGCGTGAGTTTGCCTATGCCTTTGCAGACAAAAAATATCCCGGTGTTCCAAACCTCGAATTAAATACTATCGATCTTGAGCCCTTTATTATCGGTGATATTCCCATTATTCCTATCATGGTCTGGCATTTAAAAATGCCGGTTTTTGGTTTCCGGTTTGGTAAGTTCACTTATATTACTGATGCCAATAAAATTGATGAGTCGGAGAAAGAAAAAATTTATGGTAGCGAAATTATAGTATTGAATGCTCTTAGAAAGGAAAAACACATTTCTCACTATGCATTAAACGAAGCTGTTGAATTAGCCCAGGAATTAGGTGTTAAAGAAGCTTATTTCACCCATATCTCTCATCAGTTAGGAAAACACGCAGATGTTGAAAATACATTGCCGCCAGGCATTCACCAGGCTTATGATGGTTTAGTGTTAAATATTTAGTCAGCGGTACCAGCCTTTCAATTTGTCCACTATTCAAGTACATTTGCACCGCTTAAATGATTGACCAAATGAATTTTGAAACCT
Organism: Flavisolibacter sp.; assembly: GCA_036787395.1. Classification (GTDB taxonomy): domain Bacteria; phylum Bacteroidota; class Bacteroidia; order Chitinophagales; family Chitinophagaceae; genus Flavisolibacter. Next base: position 19,803 of record DAIQPL010000002.1, read on the forward strand.
CTGAAATAACACAACAGGTAGCTCAAACAGCTCGTGATTTTGCCCAACAGAATATCAGGCCCCATGTAATGGAATGGGATGAAAGCCAGGAATTTCCTTTGCACATTTTTAAAAAATTAGGCGACCTTGGAATGATGGGCGTACTAGTGCCTGAACAATATGGCGGCGCCGGACTCTCGTATTTCGAATACAAAACTATTATTGAAGAAATATCTAAAGTGGACGGCTCTATTGGGCTAAGTGTGGCCGCTCACAATTCACTTTGTACAGGCCATATTTTATTATTTGCCAACGAAGAACAAAAACAAAGATATCTTCCAAAGTTAGCTACTGCAGAATGGATTGGTGCCTGGGGACTAACCGAACCAAATAGTGGTAGTGATGCCGGCAATATGAAATGCATTGCCGTTAAAGACGGCGACAACTGGGTTATCAATGGCACAAAGAATTGGATCACTCATGGAAAAAGCGGTGATGTAGCAGTAGTAATTTGCAGAACAGGTGAACCAAGAGCAAAAAATAATGCAACTGCTTTCGTAGTAGAAAGAGGAACACCAGGGTTTAGTGGTGGCAAAAAAGAAAATAAGTTAGGCATGCGTGCATCTGAAACAGCAGAAATGATCTTTGAAAATTGCGTTGTTCCTGATGCCAACCGGCTGGCAGAGGTGGGAGATGGTTTTAAACAGGCCATGAAAGTATTGGACGGCGGAAGGATCTCAATTGCTTCGCTTTCTTTAGGTATTGCCAAAGGGGCCTATGAAGCTGCGCTTCAATATGCGCAGGAGCGCCACCAATTTGATAAGCCTATTGCCTCCTTCCAGGGAATATCTTTTAAACTGGCAGATATGGCAACAGAAATACAGGCAGCAGAATTACTAACATTTGAAGCTTGTGATTTGAAAGAGAGAGATGGGGCTGTCACAAAGGTTGCCGCCATGGCTAAGTATTACGCCAGCGAAGTGGCAGTGAAAGTTTCTAACGATGCTGTACAGATATTTGGTGGCTACGGATACACAAAAGATTTCCCCGTAGAAAAATATTATAGGGATGCAAAACTTTGTACCATTGGCGAAGGAACCAGCGAGATACAAAAGTTAGTGATCTCAAGAGAAGTGTTAAGAGGATAACTGCTTTATAAACAGGGTCTGCGCCTGGATCTGTTGTAAATTTGAGCCATGAATCAAATTAAGTATCTGGTGTATGCTTGTTTGATGATCTTCACTGCTGCGATCCTAAGCATATTTATAGCCACTCTTTCTTCAAATGAAATTATTGCTCCGCTACCTACAACTATTGATGTTGATTTGCCAAAGCAGGATAACGTTATGACGAATTCTAAAGGCGGTAATTTGTTCCGGCAAAATTGCCAGAGTTGCCATGCATTAGATAAGAACCTGACAGGCCCTGCACTCAGAGGAGTTCATGAAAGAGGCCCATGGACAAACAGATCAAATCTTATAAAATGGGTGAAAAATCCTGCGGCATTCATTCCAACAACGCTCTATACAAAGGAGCTCCAAAAAACCTACGGAGCTATTATGCCTTCTTTTAGCCAGTTAAGCGAAGAAGAAATTAATGCAATCTTTGATTGGGTTAAAGAATTACCAACTCCCCGCTATAATACTGTAGTAGTCCAATAAAACTTTCAATTAGTAAGCGTATGTATATTTTCCTCCCTCTTTCAGAAAAAGCCGGCGAGGCATTATTTTACTTCCTGCATCTGCACTAACCGGTAATAATATCCTTGCTTATCCAACAATTCTTCATGCGTTCCTCTTTCTGCAATCTCTCCTTTCTGCAATACAATAATTTCATCGGCATGACGGATGGTGGATAGCCGGTGCGCAATAACAATGGAGGTTCTGTTCTGCATCATTCTATTGATGGCATCCTGTACCAGCCGTTCACTTTCAGTATCAAGCGCAGAAGTAGCTTCATCCATAATGAGGATAGGCGCATTTTTATAAATGGCTCTTGCAATGGTTAAACGTTGGCGTTGTCCGCCACTTAATCGCATGCCTCGGTCGCCGATATAAGTATCATAGCTTTCTTCTAACTCGGTAATAAATTGGTGGGCATTGGCAGCCTTGGCTGCTTCAATAGCAGCCTGCCTGTCAACTTTTGCATTGCCAAACGTAATATTGTTTAAAACCGTATCATTAAACAAAATCGCCTCCTGAGATACGATAGCCATCAGGGAGCGGAGGTCTTGTATTTTAAAATCTCTGATATCCATATTGTCTAAAAGAATAGAGCCTCCGGTAACATCATAAAACCTTGGAATAAGATCGGCCAGGGTAGATTTACCGGCGCCACTTTCTCCTACCAATGCAATCATTTTTCCTTTTGGAATATCGAGGTTAATATCATTTAGCACACTATCGTGCATATATGAAAAGCCAACGTTTTGTATGGATATAGATTGCGTAAAATCGCTGACGGGAATAGCGTTTGGTTTTTCCAGTATTTTTTGGGGTTCGTCCAGAATATTTAAAACTCTTTCTCCTGCTACAAGTCCTCGTTGTAAGTTAGTGATGGCATTGGATATATTCTTTACAGGATTAATGATCTGGTAATAAAACCCGATATAGGCAATAAAAGAAGAAGCTGTCATGTTGCTTCTGCCTTCAAGAATAAGATAACCACCATAAATAATAATAGTAACAATAACACTTACGCCAAGGAATTCAGACAAGGGAGAAGAGAGCTCACGTTGATTGGTAATGTACTTAGTGGCTTTGGCTAGTTTTTGGCTTTCAACTGAAAATTTCTTGTTGATAAATCCTTCTGCATTGAACCCTTTGATGATACGAATGCCTGAGATCGTTTCTTCTGCCAGGTTTAAAATCGTTCCAAAAAGGCTTTGACTAAGGTGCGCTTTTTTACGGAGCCTTTTTGAAATCCCGGATATCAAAAAACCGGAAAGAGGAAAGAAAATCAGTGTGAAAAAAGTGAGTTGCGGAGAAAGGTAAAACAGGAATACAAAAGTAGCTATTACAACCAATGGGTCTCTGAACAAGGTTTGTATAGCACTTACTACCGT
>DAIQPL010000002.1:22945-44402 GCA_036787395.1 Flavisolibacter sp.
ATATAATAATTGAGCTGGTAATAAAACGCAGCTTTAAAATAGTCTGCTGAAAAGCTGAAAGGTGGAAGAGAAGTAACAACCTGTTGTTTTTTGGTTTCAAATAATACATCCAGCAACGGTATGATAAGTGCAAAATTGAGTAAGCCAAAAATGATGTAAAAGAAAATGTAAATGCAATATTCAGGTATATAGTGACGATAAGGTTTTGAGAATTGTAAGAGCCTTAGAAAAATTTTCATGAAGCTGGAGCAGTTATTAATTATATATTTTTGCAAAATACGTTAAAAACCTGCTGTGACGGAGGAAAGCGTGTTAATATAAATAAATGTAATGCCCTTCATAAGTATCATTACAGCCATACACAACGGATTGGCATTTAATCAACTGTTTTTTGAATCGTTATCTAAATACACTGTTAATCCATTTGAGTTGATCATCGTTGATAATGCCTCGAATGATGGGAGCAGAGAATATTTTGAAAGCGTAGGTGCAAAAATTATACATAATGAAGCCAACTATTCTTATCCTTATTGCCAGAACCAGGGTATAGCTGTTGCAAGGGGCGAATATTTGTTTTTTTTGAATAACGATTTGATTGTTTCACCGAAATGGGATGAGTTATTGATTGAAGTTTCTGTACGTCATGAGGTAGATGTTCTTTCAGCTTCTGGTATTGAAAATCTGGGTAATAAAAAAGATACGCAAGCAATAGACAGGAAATGGAAAAGAACAAAGAACCCGTTGATGCTTTTTGGTTTTGGAAAAAAGAACCTTGCTTTGATGCATAAACTGATGTATGGAAACTGGGAAAAGTTCTGTGCTAAAAAATTTGAAAAACACGGATGGAATATTGTAGAAGGTATTGTCGGGAATAATGTAATGATGACCAGACGTGGCCTGAACCTTGCAGGACCATGGGATGAACGGCTACAGATTGCCGACTTTGATTTATTTATGCGTACAAAAAAAAGGGCGTTGAAGGTTGGAGATATTCAATCCTGCCAAATTGCGCTTGGTGTTTTTATTCATCATTATAGCAGGATGACAGTGAAATATGCAGTAAAACCAAAGCCTTTTGCCGATGGGGCGAACCTGATTGGGTTGGGAGATAAATGGACGGCAGAAGAAGCAGATGAAATGCATCCTGATAATAGTACAATAAGAAAAAGGTAAGATATGCAAGAGAATAAACGACAAAAACAAATAGCGGGGTTGATCAACGAAGAACTATCCGGTATTTTTCAGCACCTGGGATTAAATGTTATTGATGGAGCGTTGGTTTCAATATCTTCTGTGAAAGTGACTCCCGATCTTTTGGAAGCAAGAGTATATCTGAGTATTTTCAATTCACCTGATGCAAAAGCTGCTTTAAAAAGAATTGAAGACAGGGCCTGGGAAATAAAAAAAGAATTGGCAGCAAAGGTGAAAAACCAATTGCGAAGAATTCCGGAGATTACATATTTTCTGGATGATACTTTGGACCACGTATTTAAAATGGAAGAAATTTTTAAGCAGATAAAAAAGGCTGATGAAACTAATGAAAATGAGTAAACATTTTGTAAAAAGAAACTCCGCTTCAGGAGACGGGGGTAAATTTTGAATTTCCTTTTTGCCTGGCGCTATTTTAAAGCAAAAAAAACAACTAATGCGATCAATGTTATTTCATGGATCAGCATTGTAGCTATTATCATTGGGACTGCGTCCCTCATTCTTGTGCTAAGTGTCTTTAATGGTTTTGAAGGGCTGGTTAAATCATTGTACTCTTCCTTCTATCCCGATTTAAGAGTATCGCCTTTATCCGGAAAAGAAATTACACTAACACCTGAACAGCTTCAAAAATTGAGATCTGTAAATGGAATCAAAAGTATTTCGTTAGTTGTTGAAGAAAAAGCATTGCTGAAGAATGGCGATTATCAATCCATTGTAAGTTTAAAAGGAGTAGATGAAAACTTTACAAATGTTACTAGTGTAAAAGAACATATTGTAAAGGGTGATTTTAATACCGGCACAGAAGATGACGCCTTATTGGTTTTAGGCGCAGGGATCGAAAACGCTGTAGGTGTGCAAACGGATAGAAACCTGGTGCCGCTTGCTATTTATTTACCAAGGAAAGGAGAGCTAAGTTTATCTGATCCATTCAAATCGTTAAGTGTAGATACCATAAATACTTCCGGCACTTTTTTAATTCAGCAGGACTTTGATAATAAATATGCATTGACCAACCTGGCTTTTGTAAAAAATATGTTGGGAATGGATGCCAATACTTATGGTGGCGCCGAGATGGCTCTGGATCCTAATGTAGATATGGAAGAAGTGCAGCAAGTAGTAAAAAATCTTTTAGGTAACGAATATATTGTGCAAAACCGCTTTGAACAGAATGCCAGTTTGTTCTCTGTTATGCAGGTAGAGAAATGGATGATCTATGCCATCCTTTCCCTGATTTTAGTAGTAGCTGCTTTTAATATCATAGGCGCTTTAACCATGCTGGTTTTGGAAAAGAAGCAGGACATCGGTGTATTGCATGCTTTGGGCGCCGACAGGTCTTTTATTCAAAGAATATTTTTAAGCAGTGGGTTATTAGTAGCTATTATCGGTGGAGGTGCAGGGATGTTACTTGCTTTTTTAATAGGTACTGCACAAACTAAATTTCACCTTGTGCCTCTCGAGGGAAATACATTCATGGTAGATTATTTTCCTGTAAAAATGGTTTATGCTGATTTTTTGCTCGTAAGTTGTACAGTATTGGTTATTGCCCTGATCGCTTCGTTTATACCAGCACGCAAGGCAGCCATGCAACAATTTATTTTAAGAAGCGAATGAGAAGGGTAAATGACGAATGGTGAATAGTGAGTAAATCATACACATCCTATCCCTACAGGCCTTAAAATTTAAGGAACTGCTCATCACTATTAACCATTTAGATTCATCTCAATAATCTCCCAATGTTGCAGGCAATTGTTCCAGGGCTGTATTTAATTGTGTATCGTTAGGCGCTACGCCGTGCCAGTTATGATCATTTTCCATGAAGTCAACGCCTTTGCCCATTATGGTTTGCATGACAATAGCGATCGGTTTTCCTTTTCCTACTAATGATTTTGCTTCTTCCAATGTGTGCACGACTTCATCCATATCATTGCCATTCATTTGCAGCGTGCGCCAACCAAAGGCTTCAAATTTTTGACGTATGTCGCCGAGGTCGTTGATTTTATAAGTAGGCCCGTCAATCTGTTGGCCGTTCCAGTCCACGGTAGAGATTAAATTATCTACATTATGATTAGGAGCAAACATGATAGCCTCCCAGTTTTGTCCTTCCTGCAGCTCTCCGTCACCATGTAAAGAAAAAACTACGTTTTGCTCATTATTTAATTTTTTTGCCAATGCAGCCCCAATAGCTACGCTCATTCCTTGCCCTAACGAGCCAGTTGCTACTCTTACACCCGGTAAGCCTTCATGTGTAGTTGGGTGTCCTTGCAGGCGGGAATTTATTTTTCGAAAAGTAGACATCTCCTTTACATCGAAATAACCTGAACGAGCTAATACCGAATAAAAAACAGGCGATATATGGCCGTTAGACAGAATAAAAACGTCCTCCTCTCTTGCATTTATATCAAAAGGCTGCGGGTTGTGCTTCATCACCTTAAAATATAATGCTGTCATGAAATCAGTACATCCCAAGGAACCGCCGGGGTGTCCGCTGTTAGCACCATGTACCATTCTTAAAATATCTCTTCTTACCTGTGATGCAATTTCGGTTAGGCTTGGCATAAAAATTTATAAATTGGTTTGACTTCTATTCAACACTCTGCCCCTGTGATATTTGAGTTGCAAATGTGCAACCTTTTTTTATTAAAAAGTGTTTTGCTTATCTCATTAACTTTGTCGACTACTTTACGAGGAAATATTAAAAAAACTTGTGAGGCTTAACGATGAATTTTATATTTGCACCCCTAAACCCTGCTGAATGCTGAATGTGTTGATGACAGGCACTGTTTCTTTTATTATCACCTTTGTGGCCATCCCAGCTATAATGAGAGTCGCCGATCAAAAGAAACTTTTTGACCTTCCGGATGCCAGAAAGTTGCATACAAAACCCATAGCTTCTTTGGGTGGGATTGCTATATTCATTGGTTTTTTTATTTCTACCCTTTTATCTGTTTCTAATAAAGAAAACCCTGAGCTTCAGTATTTCTTTGCCTCTGCTTTAGTCATCTTTTTTTTAGGGTTAAAAGATGATATCCTGGTTATCTCTGCGAGAAAAAAATTTCTGGGACAGTTGGCTGCTACAGCTATTCTTGTTCACTTAGCAAATATCCGGATCGATAGTATGCATGGTTTTTTAGGCATTTATGAACTTCCCCAGGCTATAAGTCTGCTCTTGTCTTATACAACCATTATTGTTACTATTAATGCCTTTAACTTGATTGATGGTGTTGACGGCCTGGCAGGTTGTTTGGGTGTGCTTACCACTTTAATTTTTGGTATTTATTTTTTTACGGCTGACATGCCAGCTTATGCCCTCTTATCATTTTCTATGACAGCAAGCCTGGCTGCTTTTTTGGTTTTCAATTACGCCCCTGCAAAAATTTTTATGGGAGACTCGGGTTCACTAATGTTGGGATTAGTCAACGCTATTTTGGTTATTAAATTTATTACTGCCGCTGATGCTGTGGGAGGACAGTTCCCATTAACCTCATCAGTAGCAATTGGTTTTTCAATTTTAATAGTTCCGCTTTTAGATACGCTCCGGGTTTTCAGTATCCGCATTTTTAAAGGAAGGTCACCCTTTGCGCCAGACCGAAATCATATTCATCATTTGCTATTAGACAGGGGACTTAATCATAGCAGTGTAACGCTGAGCTGTATAGGTTTAAATATTTCTTTGGCCGCTATGGCTTATTTTGGAAGGGCACTCGGATCAACCATATTGTTATCTCTTATCATCAGTACCTGGTTTGCACTCATAGGAACATTGATCTATTTCTGGAAACCTATTCCAAAACTCGCCATAGCAAAATCACTTGACCACAAACCAGAAGCTATGCACCCAGCGACAAAAATAGTTTCTATTAATACGGAAGCAGCTGCTATAGAGCAATAGCTGAAACAGTTGCCTGTAAATCTTCATCCTTTATTAGATTTGCGCTACAAAAACTAAAGCAATGTCAGCAGAAGACGTATCGATAACGCTTGAGCTAGCCGAAGACGCTATGAAAAAGGCTATTAATCATTTGGAAACGGAATTAACCAAAATAAGGGCTGGGAAGGCTAACCCGCAAATGTTGGATGGAATAGTAGTAGATTATTATGGCTCGCCAACACCTATTAACCAGGTAGGAAATATTAGTGTATTGGATGCGAGAACATTAACAATACAGCCGTGGGAAAAGAATATGCTTCAGCCTATTGAAAGGGCGATCATCAATTCTAATATTGGTATCAATCCTCAAAATGATGGAGTTCTGATTCGATTGTTTTTACCTCCGCTAACAGAAGAACGCCGACGAGAACTGGTAAAGCGAAGCCAGGCAGAAGGAGAGCATTCGAAAGTAGCAATTCGTAATGTTCGGAGAGATGCTATTGAAAGCATTAAAAAAGCACAAAAAACCGGCCTTAGTGAAGATGCGGCCAAAGATGCAGAAGCCGATGTGCAAGGCATAACAGACAGGTACATTACTTTAGTGGATAAACACCTAACCACAAAAGAAAAAGAAATTATGGTGGTGTAAAAAAGATTTATTGTTTATAGGTAGTGTTTGTAGTTGTCTAAAATTTTCTAAGTCCCTCCAATAAACGCACTGTACGTTTGTTTCATTAATTTGATCAACCCGAAGCCTATCTATTCGCTAAGTATACTCCGCTTAATATTAAACCAAGGCAAGCCATCTGAATTACCGTTATATTTTCGTTATCTAACAGCCCCCAAAATATGGATATGATGGGTATTACGTAAGTAACGAGTGAAGCAAAGAGTCCACCAGCCCTTCGAATTAGCATATAAAATAAAGCTGTAGCAATAGCGCTTCCTACAATACCCAAAAGAACGGACGCTGTAATAGGCCATAATGCAGCCGCGTCATGTTGTGCAATAGAAAACACATTTTCTTGCCATGCTATAATTCCTGCAGGAATCGCTATGATAGAGAGTGAAATGGCAGCCATCTGCATAGGATTGACCTCTTTTAAATATCGACTTACAATATTGACATTAAATCCATAAAATAGGGTGGCTAACAATATCAAAAGCATATAGCCCAACTCACTCGTGGCAAAAGAAGTTTTCGATAGACTTAAAATAAGTAATCCAACAAAGCCAATAAGTACTCCTGCAATTTTTTTGATCTGCGTCTTGTCTTTAAAAAAAAGGATGCCTATTACAATAACAAAAAGTGGTGTCAGCGAATTCAGGATACCTTCCATAGAGCTGTCTATCTTTTCTATGGCAATAGCAAAGAAGAAAGCAGGAAAAAAGTTTCCTAGCAAGCCTGACGCAATAATCAATGGCAATTTTCGTAATGGAATTTTTTTAACATGAAAAACAGCAAAGGGAAAAAATACGAGACCTGCAGAAAATATGCGTATAGCACCAATCTGCCATCCTGATAAACTCTCTGCACTCTTCTTCATTAATATAAAGGAGCTGCCCCAGATCACCGAAAGCAGCATGAAAATAAGCCAATTAACAACCTTTTGTCGTGACATAAGTTTGCAAAAGTGCAAAGGTTTACATTTGAGTACATAAATTTTTATGAACCGTTTATCCCAAATAGGCACCAAGGCTCCTAAAGAGCTGGATAAAAAACCAGCCAAGGAGGAAACTGAAAAGTTATTAAAGCAGTTAGATGAATTGCAGAATCTTCTCTATGCAGAATCCAAACACTCCATATTGGTTATACTGCAGGGAATGGATGCCAGCGGTAAGGACGGGGCTATAAACAAGGTGCTCGGCCAATTAAACCCACAAGGTATATCTGTAACGTCATTTAAAGTGCCAACCGAGGAAGAATTGAAACATGATTTTTTATGGCGCATTCATCAGCATACGCCGGCAAAAGGAATGATCCAGGTGTTTAACCGCAGTCATTACGAAGATGTATTGGTAACCCGTGTTCATGGCTGGTGCGATGATGCACTTGCACAACAACGTTTTGATGCCATCAATGATTTTGAAGAGCTGCTGGCGCTGCACAATGCTACTGTAATTTTTAAGTTTTACCTCCACATTTCGCCCGGTGAGCAACAGGAGCGATTTAAGGAAAGAATGGATGATCCCACAAAGCTTTGGAAGTATAATGAAAAGGATTTTGAAGAAGCAAAGCTTTGGGACAAGTACATGCAGATGTATGAAGATGTATTTGAGAACTGTAATGCGGTTCCCTGGGCCATTGTTCCTGCTGACCAAAACTGGTACAAGGAATATGTAATTGCAAAGACGCTGGTAGAAGGCCTAACCAGTCTTAATATGAAATATCCACAATTGAAAACCGGTGATCAATTAAGCTCTTCTGTGCACTAACTTTAGAAGAATCAAAACCTTTAATCATGGGATTTATAAAAGAATTTAGGGAGTTTGCCTTAAAGGGCAATGTTATTGATTTGGCGATTGCTGTTATTATTGGCGCCGCTTTTGGTGCCATCGTTTCGTCACTGGTGGATGACGTGATTACGCCTTTACTCCTGAGACCTGCTTTGAAAGCGGCTAATGCCGAAGACCTTGATAAACTAACGTGGGGAGCTGTTAAATATGGAAAGTTCCTTGCAGCCGTTATAAAATTTATACTTGTTGCCCTTGTGTTATTCCTGCTTATTAAAGGCATTAACAGTATGAAACGCAAAAAAGAACAGGTGGCGCCCGCCCCGCCTGAATATTCGCTGCAGGAAAAATTATTAATGGAAATCAGGGATTCCTTGAGAAACTAAATGGTTTCACCTATAAAACTTATTTTTGCACCGTCCCGTTATAGCGGGACTTTTCTTTTGTTTTAAATTACAGCCGTGAGTACTTACCAGATAAAATTGGCCCAGTTTGAAGGGCCTTTTGATCTTTTGCTTTTTTTTATTGAACGTGATGAACTGGACATTTACAATATTCCTATTACCAGGATCATTAATGACTTCCTCGACTTTATCCATTCACAGGAATCATTAAACATTGAACTTTCAAGCGAGTTCATTTTATTTATTTCAACCCTGATGCGTATCAAGGCAAAAATGTTATTGCCACGTAAAGAAATAGATTCTTCTGGCAATGAAATAGATCCACGCCAGGAATTGATTGACAAAATCCTGGAATATAAAAAGTATAAAGAGGCCGCTGCAAAAATGGCCGAGATGGAAGCGGACAGAATGTTACTCATTAAAAGAGGTAATATTCAAAAGGAACTATCCATTATTGGCGAAGAAGCAAGTGAAGGAACGGAGGTGCAAACTATCACGATGTTCAAATTGATGAAGGCTTTTGAAAGGGTTATGCAGCGCTATCATGACCGCTTTAATAAACCTACTCATACGGTTGTCCGCTATAATTACAGCATTGAACAAACTAAAACAGATCTTATATCCATTGCACAAAGTGAAAGGACGTTATCATTTGAAAAGCTTTTTGAAAAGGTCGAAAACAGGGTTCATGCCATTTTTATGTTCTTATCCATGCTCGAATTGGTGCAGGGTAAGTTTTTACGGATTATTATCAGGGAAGGAAATAACAATTTTATAGTGGAGTATAATGAAGTGCAGGAAGGTTTAACCGATGAAGAACATATGCGGTTATTATAATTAGTTTTCGTGCAAAATTTTTCTAAGGACTAATAACAAAAGTGAGGGGCTGGGAATGATAAGACCGTACAATCCTACTGTTAACTTTTCCTGGGTTCCATTTTGGGCCTTGCCTGACAACTTTTTCAGCACCTTTAGCTAAACCATACCCTGGATCATTAAGAGCTTTCACGTCAGAAATACTTCCATCTTTTTCTACAAGAAAACGAATCGTCACAATGTATTGGCCTGGCTTCATTCGTTTATTTGCTGCTTTCTCAATTACAGGTATTAATTCTTTTTCGAGGTGCTTGCGCCAAAGGTCAATATCTACACTGGCTTCCACTTCAACTGTATCAAAAACATTTTGTTCGGCAGAAGGTAAAGTATCTTTTGCCGGCTTTTGCTTGTATATAGCAGATTTAAATGGTTTCCCTTTTGAAGAAAAGCCCGAAATAGAAATAGATAAAGCTAATAACATGCACAATCTTGCAGAAATAGAAAAAAGTGAAATCCTCATAATGTTAGTGAATGGATTGCTAATATATTAATTATAAATCCAAAGCAATACTGGTTTTGCTGACTTTTTAATTTCGGCCTCTAAGGCCTTTAAAAAACCCGGCGAAACCATTGGGCATCCATCACTCTGGCAGACATCACTATTTACTTCTGTTTCAGGTACACAACTATGCGAATGCAAAACAACGAATCGTTTAAAAGCATTATCATTTGATTTATCTAAGCCATAAAGTTTAAAAGCTAATCCAAACCTGCCTTGGTAATAGCTGCCGATTTTGTACCTGCCAATAGATGTACAGCCGCACCCTGGTGTATTGCTGTATTTTCTTCCTTCCAGCCAATCCTCATTACACCTTCCATGCGTTACAAGGCCGGAATTTTTCGTGCTATCTTTTATAAGATCATATATAAAGAACCGGTTTTGATAAGAAGGGAGGCTCATATCAATAAGAAAACAAAAATTGGTGTTGAAATTTTTATCCCTGGCAAAGCTTTTTGCTTTCGCTGCTTTCGCCTGCAGTTTCAAAAAAGTTTTCGAAGGGACGGGATAAGTGTCTTCTCTTTTAAAAAGATGTAAGGAAGACATACTTTTAAGCGGCTTGTAATAGCACAACCAAGCCAGGGCAATGGCAGTTATAAAAACGAACAGGAGAATGATGGCGGTTTTCTTCATAAAAAAGAAAGCGTCCTACAGTGATGCAAAACGCTTTTTCTTCCATAAATTATTTCCAAACAAACTACAATCAGCTTTTAGTTTTCTCTTTTTCAAGTTGCATAGCAAGCTTTACTGCTTCATATGCATTAACAACTTTACCGCTTGAAGATAAAGTAGCAAACTTCACCATCCTCTTTTCATCCCCCGGCAAACTAACTTCTTTGCTGATAGTTTTTCCGGATGTGGTAATAATTTGAATGAGTTGTTCCGGAGTTAACGCCGGAAAATATGATTTAAGTAAAGCAGCAACACCTGCCACAACAGGACTAGCCAAACTTGTTCCATCTGCTCCATTGTACCGGTTATCAGTGGCTGTAGAATAGATATACATGCCAGGGGCAAAGATGTCAACTCCCTGCCTGCTATAGTTGGAGAATGGTGCAGCATAACCTCCGGTACTTTCATCACCGCTGGCACCTACTGTAATAAAATTAGTTGCTTTGGCTCCATCCAAAAAAACAGGGTTAGGATAAAACACATCTTTCGAAATATCTTTTCCATCATTGCCGGAACCATGTACTAACAAAACACCTTTGGATGCAGCATACCGAACAGCATCGTCCACCATTTGTTTGTAGGGAGATACCGGTTTGCCAAAACTCATATTAATGATCTTAGCACCATTATCTGTGGCATAACGAATAGCGAGGGCTACATCTTTATCATGTTCATCGCCCCCAGGTACTGCACGAATAGCCATGATACGTACGTTGTCGGCAATGCCATCTATTCCAAGCCCGTTATTTCTTGCGGCAGCAATTACACCTGCCACTGAAGTGCCATGATCTCCGCTTCCAGCTTTAAGATTGTTGTTTCCGTAAAACCGATCGCTAATGTCATAATAGTTGTCTTTAACCAGGTCGCCTCTAAAATCTTCCGGCTTGTCTTCCTTTCTTTTGATCTTATTGTCAAGCGCATTTTTATAGTCACTGATCTCTTTGAGCACTATTGTGTTTCTTACAGTGGTATCGGAAGTCCTTGAAAAAAGGTCGGACCACAGGGCTGCCGACTTTGCTATTTTGTTATCAAGGCTTTGCAAGAGGACATTAGAATGTGATGGGCCAAATTCCTTGACAGATAAAGCATTGCAAATCGTTTTTGAAGAAGCCAGAAGTGCATCCTGGAAATTGGTGATCTGTGGTAACTCCTGAGTTGCTTCTTCATAATCCTTGTTAATGATGGTTGCCGCTTTTAACCATTGGCCATAAAGAAATTTTTTATCCGGGGAAATATCTTTTTCTTTTTTTCCATCAAATTCTCCTTTCCAGTTGTGATAAACTCTTGCTATTTCATGTGAATTCCTGGCAAGGTTTTCACCGGTTTTAGCTCCGCAAAAATTCCATCCATGAATATCATCTGTGTAGCCGTTACCATCATCGTCGATGCTGTTGCCAGGTATTTCTTTTGGATTAGTCCACAAAACAGGTTTCAGGTCTTCCTGCAGAGTGTCAATACCACTATCAATGACTGCCACAATAACGGTAGTGCTTTTTCTTTCCTTCAAAAGCTCATAAGCTCGGGTAAGACTGATGCCCATGTAGCCGTCCTTGTCCTGGTCTAACAAGTGCCAACCTGCCATTTTTTGCTTTGGCTGTTGACTAAAAACAGGAAGTGCGAAAACAAGGAAAATAAAGAGTGATAAAATTCTTTTCATTGCCGGTTTAATTAAACAAAAAAACTATTCCTTTCAATTAAGAAAATAGTATCTCTATAATTTTTGAATTGATTGTAGTATTTTTTTAATGCCCAAGAGTTATCTCCACTTTTTCGTTCATCATTTCTCTAACTGCATCTGCTATAGCCTGGGCGTCATATCCACATTCACGGTACAGGTCTTTAGGAGTACCATGTTCCACAACCTTGTCAGGAATACCCAATATTTTCAAATCATTCTTATAATTATGAGCTGCCATGAATTCCGCTATCGCACTACCAAAGCCCCCGAGAACCGTTCCATCTTCAACCGAGATTATTTTTTGATAGGATTGCAAAGCTTCGTGCAGAAGGTTTTCATCTAATGGCTTTACAAATCGCAGGTCGTAATGAGCTGGTGTTATGCCATCTGTTCTTAAATCACGGATCGCCGCGGCAGCAAAATTTCCCGGGTGGCCAATCGAGAGAATGGCTATCCCTTTTCCATCTCTCAGCTTTCTGCCTTTTCCAATGTGAATTTCTTCAAACGGTTTTTTCCATTCAGGCATCACACCTTCACCTCGTGGATAACGGATAACAAAAGGAAGAGCGGTGCTTTCCAATTGTGCTGTATACATCAGGTTACGTAATTCCTGCTCATTCATTGGGGCAGAAATAATCATGTTGGGAATACAACGGAAATACGCAATATCATAAGCGCCATGATGGGTAGGCCCATCTTCACCAACCAATCCACCCCGATCCAAACAAAAGATTACCGGAAGTTTTTGAATAGCTACATCATGTACTACCTGGTCGTAAGCCCTTTGCATAAAAGAGGAATAGATGTTACAGAACACCTTCATTCCCTGGGTAGCCATTCCAGCACTTAGGGTAACCGCATGTTGTTCGCAAATGCCAACATCAAAAGCACGGTCGGGCATTTTTTCCATCATAAATTTTAAGGAAGAACCACTAGGCATAGCTGGGGTGATCCCAACTATTTTCTCGTTTTGTTCTGCCAACTCAATGATGGAATGTCCAAATACATCCTGGTATTTTGGAGGCTGAGGAAGTTCAAACTTTTTTTTATAGATCTCGCCCGTGATCTTATCAAATAATCCCGGTGCGTGCCACTTTGTTTGATCCTTCTCCGCCGGCGCATACCCCTTTCCTTTTACAGTAACAATGTGTAAAATCTTAGGGCCGGGTATATTTCTCAGATCTTTAAGTATGTCAACCAGTTTGGTGATGTTATGACCATCAATAGGTCCGAAATAGCGAAGGTTGAGGGCCTCAAAGAGGTTACTGCTTTTAGTGAGCATACCTTTTATGCTGGCGTCCAGCTTACTCGCCATATCTCGGGTAAACTTTTTTCCTACCGGCAACTTGCCCAGCAAATTCCAGACGTCATCACGTAATTTGTTATAAGTAGGAGAGGTAGTAATATCGGTAAGGTATTCTTTCAACGCTCCCACGTTAGGGTCAATGCCCATGCAATTGTCGTTCAGGATGATCAGCATATCGGCATCGGTAACACCTGCGTGGTTCATTGCTTCAAAGGCCATTCCGGCTGTCATAGAACCATCTCCAATAACAGCAACAGATTTACGGTCTGTTTCTCCTTTGTACCTGGCAGCCATTGCCATCCCCAGCGCTGCCGAAATAGAAGTGGAAGAGTGACCAACACCAAATGTATCATATTCACTTTCGGTCCTTTTTGGAAAACCGCTTAAGCCTTTGTATTTACGATTGGTAATAAAGCTATCTCGTCTGCCGGTTAAAATTTTATGTCCATAAGCCTGGTGGCCCACATCCCAAACCAGCTGATCATAAGGAGTATTGTAAATATAATGGAGCGCTACGCTAAGCTCAACCACGCCAAGGCTGGCTGCAAAATGACCTCCATGGACGCTTACCACATCAATTATATACTGACGCAATTCATTACAAACCTGGTGTAATTGTTCCTTGGGAATTTTTTTTAGGTCTGCTGGTGAGTCGATTGTTTGTAATATAGGTCCGGCAGTGATTTGCATTAAGATTCTTTAAGGGTGTAAAAATATTCACTTTTTTGCCAATTGGATACATGCTCTTAATCTTAACAAAGAAGCAGGTTTTTTGTTATAAGTAGGGAGTGATGAGTGGTGACTGGCAAGAAGATAGGGGGTAGTGGGTAAATGGTAATGAGCACGACTTAGGGGTTTGGAGCAAACTAACCCTCCTTTCTACTTGCCATATAGCTTCTGTTTTGCCTTTGTCCATTCCATTTGTAAAACCTATCTTCCACTGGTATATTTACGGAAATCCTTAACAGAAGGGCTTTCATACATTTGTATCATGCCGTTAAAGCTGAATAGATATTGGACCTCTCAAATTGTGGGGTGGGGCCTCTTTGGTCTTATTAATGTGTTTTTTGCCTTCATTTTTGGACAGTTTAGAACTACCATGCTTTGCCGCCTCCTGTTTTTTGTTGAGATAGGCATCATTAGCTCTCATTTTATGCGCCAGATCATCAGGAAAAATTCCCTTTTGATGCGACCTATTAACCACCAGGTTATTTTACTCCTGATCCTTACTCTTCTCTTTGCTTCGTTCTTTTCCCTCGTACAAACACCTTTTGAAGCCTTTTATAATTTTTATCCCACAGGGAAGCCTGCTCCTTTCCATGTACACTTTTTCTATAATCTTTCTTCTTCTTTTGTTTTATTGTTTATCTGGAACAGTATTTATTTCATGTATCATTATGTGGTTAAAAGCCGCAAACAGCAGTTAGATACTCTACAATTGGAGGCCCTTGTAAAATCCCTGGAACTAAAAACAATTAAAGCTCATATCAATCCTCATTTTATTTTCAACGCCTTAAACAGTATAAGGGCTTTGATAGATGAGAATCCTGCAAGGGCCCGCAGGGCTATCACCGAGTTAAGCAACATTTTACGAAGTAGTCTCAGGGCTGAAAAGGGAGAAACCGTTTCTCTTGAAGAAGAATTAAAAATTGTAAAAGACTACCTGGCTTTGGAAAATATGCGTTTTGAAGATCGCCTGAAAGTGGAGTACGAAATTGACGATGATACCTTAGATCAGCAGGTACCACCCATGATGTTACAAACGCTGGTAGAAAACGCCATAAAGCATGGCATCAGTAAGCAGGTAAGAGGTGGGGTGGTTAAGATTATCTCAGATTTCAGGGAAAATTACCACGAACTATCTGTACAAAACACAGGGCATCTGAACGGCGGGACTTCCCATCACGGTTTTGGATTATCAAGTACACAGGACCGGTTAGGACTACTTTATGGAAATAAGGCAAGTTTCCAGATTCTGCAAGTGAACCCGGAACTGGTGGAAGCCAAAGTTTTAATACCATTTGCATAAAAAAAATATACATGAAAGCTATATTAATTGATGACGAGCGTTTAGCCCGGACTGAGTTGCGTAAATTGCTCCAGGAGTTTCCGGAAATTGAAATTGTAGATGAGGCCTCCAACGCGGAAGAGGGTTTGCAAAAAATTGAGAATCTGAATCCCGATCTTATTTTTTTGGATATCCAGATGCCTGGTAAAACTGGTTTCGACCTGCTTTCTGAACTAGATCATGCGCCACAAGTAATCTTTACTACTGCCTACGATGAATACGCATTGAAAGCATTTGAAGTAAATGCCCTGGATTATTTATTAAAACCAGTTGAGCCACGCCGTTTAGCAGATGCAGTTGAGAAATTAAGAAAGTCAGGAGTGTCTGCGGGTTCTGAAAGACCTTATCAGCCTACGGAGAACAATAGCATATTAAACGAGAATGACCAGGTATTTGTAAAAGACGGTGAACGCTGCTGGTTTGTAAAGCTGGGAGAAGTAAGACTATTTGAAAGCGTAGGTAATTATGCCAAAGTATTCTTCGGAGCTAACAAACCGCTCATTTTAAAATCGTTAAATGCGTTGGAAGAAAGACTGGATGAAAAAGTTTTTTTCCGTGCCAACCGCAAACATATTGTCAACCTTCGTATGATTGATAAAATTGAACCTTATTTCAATGGCGGTTTATTGCTTGAATTAAAAGGCGGTGAAAAAATAGAAGTAAGCCGCCGCCAGACGGTGAAGTTTAAAGAAATGATGAGTTTATAAACTACTTTCATTCACATAACTGATTTATCCCTTTAACATGAAAAGAGTCCTGTTGTTACTTGCAATCATTGCAAACATAGCTGCCTGCGCCCAAAGCATAAATTCCGCTACCAGCGTAAAAGAAGTGGAGCGAATTGAAACCACTTTAGCATCAGATGAAATGAGAGGCCGAAAAGCCGGTACACCTGATATTGACAAAGCAGCCAATTTTATTGCTGACGAATTTAAAAAAACGGGCTTGCAGCCTTTAAAAGGTGACAGCTACCTACAGGATTTTATAATGCTTCGCCCCAAGCTAAAAGATTTAAAATTAAAGCTGGAAGGTGCTGATGTGGACATGAAAAATATTATTGTCATAACCAGTCAGCCTGAATTGAGTATTGACCAAAAATCAGGCTATGAGTTTGCCAGCATAAAAGCTGGTGATAACCTTTTCACCAAAGCAATAGGACTCAACCAGGCTGGTAAGAATATAATAGTCATGGTTGATACCAGTTTTGCAAAGCAGTTTCCCCGTTTAACTTTTTTAAAAAGACAGGTTTTAAAATCCAACACAAATATTGTTTTCATGCTTGGCAACACTATACCTAAAGAATTTAAAATAAAAGCAGATCACAGTTTTGAAGAAACAAAGTTTGCTAATGTAGTTGGCGTATTACCAGGCAAAAGCAAAAAAAACGAATATGTGATTTTTGCTGCTCATTATGATCACCTGGGTATTGGCAAGCCTTCTGCAAATGATAGTATTTACAACGGTGCCAACGATGATGCTGCGGGAACAACAGCAGTGATTATGCTTGCTGATTATTTCAAAAAGTCGAACAACAATGAACGTACCTTGGTTTTTGCTGCTTTCACAGCTGAAGAATTGGGTGGATTTGGTTCACAGTATTTTTCACAGCAGTACAATCCCGCGCAGGTAATGGCTATGTTCAACATTGAAATGATTGGTACAGAAAGTAAATGGGGGAAAAACTCAGCTTATATCACTGGCTTTGAAAAGAGCAATATGGGGGAGATTCTTCAGCAAAATTTAAAAGGAACGTCATTCACATTTTACCCCGATCCCTATACACAGCAAGCTTTATTTTATCGTTCCGATAATGCTACACTGGCTCGCTTAGGCGTTCCAGCTCATACTATTTCTACTTCAAAAATGGACAATGAGCCTAATTATCATAAGGTAAGTGATGAAATAAAAACGCTGGATATGGAAAATATGGTGCAGATAATAAAGGCCATTGCAGAAAGTAGTAAAACAATCGTTAGTGGAAAAGACACTCCATCAAGAGTAAAGCCGGAAAGTTTGGATTAATAACCGGGTCTTTTTATTGAATGATTTTTTTTGCTAAGACACACGTTGCATCTGGTGAATAGCCGAAGAAATTTCCCCAATCAATGAAGCATCTTTCTCAATCGCATTGCCAACTACAATCACATCTGCGCCTGCTCTACAATTGAGATAGGCCTTTTCTGCATCTCGTATACCGCCTCCTACAATCAAAGGCACATCAATATGTTTGGCTACTGCGCCAATCATATCTTCAGTGATTGCCTTTTTAGCTCCACTGCCTGCATCCATATAGATCAATTTCATTCCCAACATCTCACCGGCCATGGCGGTGCACATAGCAATATCCGCTTTATCAGCAGGTACGGGGCTGGCATTACTGATGTAAGAAACAGTAGTGGCGGCACCACCGTCAATCACCATATAACCTGTAGGAATGATTTCCAATCCACTTTGTTTTACAAACGGTGCTGAAATTACATGCTGGCCAATCAGGTAATCGGCATTGCGGCCCGAAATCAGTGACAGGTAAAGTAAGGCATCTGCTTCTCTGCTTATTTGAGAAGGACTTCCGGGAAACAAAAGAACTGGAATAGAGCAAGCAGCTTTTATTTGTTGAATGCAGGCATCAAGATGGTCGGTGATAACAAGACTGCCGCCCACAAAAAAATAGTCAACCTTTGCTTCTGTTGCCAGGCTGATTGTTTCATGGAGTAAAGGAGGTGTAATCTTATCCGGATCAATTAAAACAGCAAAAGATTTATGTCCTTTTCTTTTTTTATCTACTAACGATTGGTAAACAGGCATCATTATTCGTAAAGCTATATACAAAAATGCAAAACTTTTACCATTACAGGTGCATTTTGTAATTAGTGATTATGACTAATTCGGTTCCTATTTTATAAACGCTTATAAACAGCAAATTGTCCAATATTATTAGTTATCGAACTAGTGGCTGTTTTAGTGTATTGATTCATGTATCCGAGTTCGAGGTCAATTTTACTGATCCTGTATCCAAGTGCTACATAAAACCGGTTCTGGTCAAAAGTTTTACCATTCACTACATCTTTGTTGGCGATGTTTAGGAATACTTCATCCTGGAGTGCTGCAAAAAAACCTTTTGAAAAAGCACTCCCTTTTTGAAAGGGTAATAAATTCCGGATAAAATAGCGCAAACGATGAGCTGTTACCCGGTCTATTACTTCCAGTTCGTTATTGTTTACAGTTGTAACAGGAAGAAAACGCTGTTCCAGCCGCAAGCGATGTGAAGTACTAACCGTTTTCCATTTGTGGGATGCTAAAAGCTGTTCCCATACCCGGTGCTCTGTTACATAATCTGTTACACTGCCGCTGGTCCTTCTGTTGTGTACAAACGCATATCCAAGCGTGGCAGAAACACTTTTATTAAAATGATAATTGATCCCGGGTCGCAATAAAAAGGTTTGAACGTTTTTGATCTTATCGGTACTTCTTAGCTGGGCATCAAAATAAATACTCCATTTATTATCTAAACGAAAGGTATTAAAGGAAGCAATCCATCCACTGCGTTGCGTTTGTGCTTTTGCAGAAAAAAAGCCAAAACAAATAAGGGCAGTGAAAATGGTTGTACAAGACATATTGCAATATCTGGCATTGATTTTTAAAATGAAGATTTTAATTTCATTTTCTGTATATAATTGTGCTGAAACCCAAGCGGGACAAGCTCTTCCATGTTTGATCTGTTAAAGATTAAAGCTGTTTATTAGTATAAAGATTCCAATAACAACTCCAAATAAAAATTCTGCACATTCATAAAATTATGTGCATAAATCATCAAATATGCTACAGGCTTAGGTCACAATAGTTATCCACTTTTTTTCACGTACATGTGAATATTTATGGCGTGTTTTTTTGAGTTCATAAAGATATTTTCGTCGCCTGCCACAAAATTTTTCGTCAACCACCAAAAACCTATTGTAGAATAATTAAACCGAAGCTTATGGTAAGTGAAAACAGTGCAACTAAAAAAGGACTCCAGTTCCGCCGCAAGTACACGCGAGACGATGTGAACGTGTTTGAACAATTCGAGTATGATTACCGAACATCCGTGATCCGCAACCCTAGTGGAGAAGTAGTATTTGAAATGACTAATGTAGAAGTGCCGAAGCAGTGGAGCCAGATTGCAACTGACATTCTTGCCCAAAAGTATTTTCGAAAGGCGGGCGTTCCCCAGGCTGATGGTTCATCGGGCAGGGAAACATCTGTAAAGCAGGTAGCGCACCGTATGGCTAACTGCTGGAGAATATGGGGAGAGAGGTATGGTTACTTTGCTTCTTTTGACGATGCACAAATTTTTTACGAAGAGTTGGTGTATTCTATTTTAAACCAGATGTGTGTACCTAATTCGCCACAGTGGTTCAATACAGGTTTGCATGAAAGCTATGGTATCACAGGAAAACCGCAGGGTCACTATTATGTTGATCAGGCAGATGGCCAGTTAAAAAAATCTACATCGGCATATGAACGCCCACAACCGCACGCCTGTTTTATTTTAAGCGTCAATGACGACCTGGTGAACGATGGTGGTATCATGGATCTCTGGGTACGCGAAGCCCGGATCTTTAAATACGGTTCCGGTGTAGGTACTAATTTTTCTAATCTGCGTGGCGAAGGAGAAAAACTTAGTGGTGGTGGTACGTCCAGTGGTTTGATGTCTTTCCTGAAAATTGGTGACCGTGCTGCAGGCGCTATCAAAAGTGGTGGCACTACAAGAAGAGCTGCCAAGATGGTGTGCCTGGATCTCGATCATCCTGAGATTGTAAGTTTTATCAACTGGAAAGTTGAAGAAGAAAAGAAAGTAGGGGCGTTAATCGATGCTGGTTACGCAAGTGATTACGAAGGCGACGCGTATAAAACTGTAAGTGGTCAGAACTCTAACAACTCTGTCCGTATTCCCAATTCTTTTTTTGAGAAACTGGAAAAAGGAGAAGACTGGGAGTTAACAGCACGTACAGATGGCCGGGTAATGAAAAGAGTTCCCTCCAAAGAATTATGGAACCAGATTGCTTATGCTGCATGGCGCTGCGCCGATCCTGGAACACAATACAACACCACCATCAACGAGTGGCATACGTGTCCCGAAGGTGGAGAGATCAGGGCTTCCAACCCTTGTAGTGAATATATGTTCCTGGACAACACAGCCTGTAATCTTGCTTCAGCCAATTTGATGAAGTTCTATGACTTTGAAAAAGGCACCCTTGATGTAGAAGGTTTCGAATACACTTGTCGTCTGTGGACAACGGTATTGGAGGTTTCTGTTTTGATGGCGCAATTCCCATCAAAAGATGTTGCGCAGTTAAGCTATGAATACAGAACATTAGGATTAGGTTATGCTAACCTTGGTACCTTGCTTATGGTTAGTGGCATTCCTTACGACAGTGAGAAAGCAAGAGCGATTGCCGGCGCTATCACAGCTATCATGACCGGTACTTCTTACAAAACATCGGCAGAGATGGCGCAGGTGATGGGTGCTTTTCCTCGCTACGAAGAGAATAAAGTGCATATGCTTCGTGTTATGCGCAATCACCGGCTGGCTGCTTATGATGCAGACAGTTATGAAAAATTGAGCGTGAAGCCGCAAGGTTTGAAAGCACAATATTGTCCTGACTATTTATTAAAGGCCGCTTGCAAAGCCTGGGACGATGCAGTAGAACTCGGGGAGAAACATGGTTATAGAAATGCACAAGCCACTGTGATTGCACCAACTGGTACAATCGGTTTGGTAATGGATTGTGATACTACTGGCGTAGAACCTGATTTTGCTTTGGTAAAGTTTAAAAAACTTTCTGGCGGAGGATATTTCAAGATCATCAACCAATCCGTTCCTGTTGCTTTGAAAAATTTAGGCTACAACGAAAAAGAAGTGGATGGCATTATAAAGTATGCAGTGGGTTCAGGAAGTTTTTCCGGTGCGCCACACATTAATCATCAAAGCTTAAGTGAAAAAGGATTTATTGCTGAAGAAATTAAAAAGCTGGATGCCGCTGTGGGCAGTGCATTTGAAGTTGGTTTTGTGTTCAACGTATATGCCTTAGGCGAAGAATGTTTGCAACGTTTAGGTTTTAAGCCCGAACAATATTTCAACTTTGAATGGAGCTTGCTGGAAGCGTTAGGCTTTACCGATGAACAAATAGAAGCAGCGAATGATTATGTATGCGGTACTATGACAGTAGAAGGAGCGCCTTATTTAAAAGAGGAACACCTGCCTGTATTTGATTGCGCTAACAAATGTGGTAAAAAAGGCGAACGTTATATTCATGCGCACGGCCATATTCGTATGATGGCCGCTACGCAACCTTTCATATCCGGCGCCATTTCTAAAACTATTAATCTTCCTCATGAAGCGCAGATAGAAGAAATTGCTGATTCTTATTTATTAAGCTGGCA
>DAIQPL010000257.1:0-6035 GCA_036787395.1 Flavisolibacter sp.
ATAATCAATAAAATTGCGGGTTTGCAAGGCAGTTACAGCCTTGATGTTTGGCAAATCTTCGCTAATCAGTACAAGGTTTCGGGATTCGGTTGAAGGCGGAAGAACAAATTTTGGCACTGAGCCTCCTATGTCCGCCAAATATCTAATATGGTTAGTAATGTCATATAGTACGGGAGCTACAGCCCCATAAGCAAAGTTTGTTATCTGCAGGTATTTACCTGTAGGGCTTGCAGGGAGAGCAAACTCGAAATTGCTGGCTCCCCCAAAATTAAATTGCCTTGGATAAGTTAATTCATACTTGTTAATAACAATACGATCGATTTGGCAACCTTGAGGCGGACATCCCACATAAGCCATGTTTGTTACCGTCACCGCAGCATTATTAGAAGTTATGGTAGCTAAAGGAAAACTGGCAGAGTCAATTGAAGGATTAAATTCAATAAATGGATTGCTGCCAAGTACAGAATCTCCATTGATCGCAACCTTGTATCGACGTGAATAGTTAGCGTTTCCCGAAACAACAATTTTAAACGAAGGTGCGGGGCCACCGTTGTAAACAAACAGGTTATTTAAAGAAGAGATATGTGTTCCGTAATTAATTGTGACCGAATCAACAGCACTTGTTTGGATGTCGGCTGAAGACCAACCTTCACCTTTGTCATACGAAGAAGAGTAAAGATATTCTCCCACATACACTGACTTTCCCTTGTTGATCTTATCTCGAAAATGCACGGAAGCAGTATACATGAAAAAAGGCTCTGCGGGAAGAACATTGCCAACCACATTGTTGGCACCATCTTGAATCCTTAAGTTAGCTGCTATTGTTGTGTTAACAGTAAGGAAATAGGTAGCTGTATCTGTCAGCAAGTTCCATTTATCATCCATCTGGTAAGAAGGATTTCTATATAATTGTTTGTCAGGTTTGCCGTCATTCATTTGTCCCCAAAACTCGATGTATCCATTAGCAGGTAAAGCGCCTGTAGCAACAGAAGTATAAACGTGAACCTGGTTTCCATTACGCCAAAGCTGGAAATGTTCAGCAGGAATAGTTCCTAATCCTGCACTGTCAAGCAGAGATTTGGAAATACGATAAAGGCCATCCTGCCCAAGTTTGAACTTATAATAGGTTTTCGAATAATCAATCCATTCGTTATTGTACACCTGCCCTTTGGCTATAAAGCTGCAAGTGATCAATAAGCTAAACAGAAGTTTTTTCATGAGAGTGGTTTTAGGAATACGGATTTTTATTTCTTTTTCTTTTTATCATTAACAAGGTCTACCTGCAAAGAAAATACGTGAGTGAACAAAGGGCTTGATTGATTGGCAAGATTAGTAAAAGCATAATCGATCTTGACATTCTGAATTTTAAATCCTGCGCCGGCGCCGGGCTGGTAAATCCATACTTTTTTCTGGTTTAAAGTGTCTCCATCGGCTAAAGCCCTTTGGAAATTATTTATGCCTGCCCTGATAAAGAATACGTTATTGATATTACATTCCAGTCCAAGTTTAGGATCAGCACTTATTGGGTTGGCACTTATAACTGTATTTCGCTGACCATCGAAGGTCAAATCAAAATTTGCTTCTGCAACAAGGGATGATTTCTTACCCAATTTAAAGTCACGGGCTACCCCCACTATTAATCGGGGCGCTGTCAGCTCTGTAGATTTTACCGGTATTTCATTATTGGTGAGATATAAGGCTTCTTTTTCTTTTTCAGTAAAGTTGAACGACCATGCATTGAATGTTGTAGTTATGTCTCTACCAGCAAAGCCAAAACGCCATTTATTAGCATGGATTTGCAGCCCTGCATCCAACCCGAATCCCCATGCTTTGGCAAATTTTCCTACACTCCTGTGAATTACCTTAGCATTTAATCCGAAGTTTATGTTTTTGTTGGTCGTTTCCTTTAGTTTTTGCGCAAATGAAAATAAGAAAGCATAATCGGCAGAAGAAAAGGCCTGGATATTATTGTAATTGATCGATCCATCGGGTTCTACTAAAAACAAAGTATTCATAATATCATCCACAGCAAACCGCAAAGCAGAGATAGCAATTGTTCTTTTGTTGCCTGATAAAGGCAATGCAATGTTGGCAAAGTCATATTTACCAATACCGGCAAAATACTCTGCATGCATCACGTTTACATTGGGATTATTTTTTACACCAACTAAGCCCGCGGGATTCCAGTAACCAGCTGTCCCGTCGTTTACGGACGCTACCTGGGCACTTCCCATAGCTAAACCCCGTGCTCCGGCACCAATGTTTAAAAACTCGTTGGAATATTTACGGAATTGAGCAGAAGCTGTATTTATAGTGGTAAGGACTACCAAAGTAAGAGCCAGATGGTTGATTTTCATTTCTTCAATTTTCAAACAAGAAGTGGATTAGTATTGGATTTTTCACAAGTTGTAGATGCGTGACAAATGTAATTCTTAAAACCTCAAATTCATAGTACTCTTAATGTAAATTAGCCATTGTAAACGAATGACTTAAACTGAAATTGCCTTTTGCTGCCTACTTTTGCCGTTTTAAAGCTGGTTTAAACATGAATTTGATTGAAGAACTTCGTTGGCGGGGGCTAATACAGGACATAACGCCGGGTACTGAAGAGCAATTAAACAAAGAAATGACATCTGGTTATATTGGGTTTGATCCTACCGCAGACTCTTTGCATATTGGCAGCCTGGTGCCGATATTGATCTTAGTTCATATGCAAAGGGCTGGTCACAAGCCTTTTGCCTTGGTGGGGGGTGCAACTGGAATGGTAGGAGATCCTAGTGGGAAGAGCCAGGAACGAAACTTACTTAGCGAAGAAACGCTGCAAAAAAACCAGGAAGGTGTAAGAAAGCAATTAATTAAATTCCTCGACTTTAGCCCTGACAAACCCAATGCCGCCGAAATGGTAAATAATTATGACTGGTTTAGAGATATGAACTTTCTTCAATTTATTCGCGATGTTGGCAAACACATAACGGTTAATTATATGATGAGTAAGGATAGCGTGCGTAAAAGGATTGATAATGAAACGGGGATCAGTTTTACGGAATTCACTTACCAACTTATTCAAGGATTTGATTTTTACTGGTTATATCAACATAAGAACTGCAAACTGCAAATGGGCGGAAGCGACCAATGGGGAAACATAACAACAGGTACAGAACTTATTCGCAGAAAGGCGGGCGGCGAGGCCTTTGCCTTTACCTGTCCTTTAATCACAAAAACCGATGGTGGGAAATTTGGCAAAACAGAACAAGGTAATATTTGGCTGGATGCCGAAAAAACAACACCTTATCAATTTTACCAATTTTGGTTAAACGCCGCAGATAGCGATGCTGAGAAGTGGATTAAAATATTTACTTTTTTACCCACCAACGAAATAAATAACTTGCTGGAAACACATCATCTGGACCAATCAAAAAGAATACTGCAGAAAAGACTAGCACAAGAGTTAACGATTTTTGTTCATGGTGTGGAAGAATATAGAAAGGCCTTAGAAACGACTAAAAAACTATTTACTCAACAAAATGCTTCGGCCGAGTCTTTAAGTATCGCCGACCTTGAAGAAATGGAGGGAATTATTCGCATAGACTATGAAAAGGCCAGGCTCGGAAGTGGCGTTGATGTAATTACCTTGCTTTCTGAAATCAATGTATTTCCCAGTAAAGGCGAGGCAAGAAAAATGATACAAAACGGTGGGGTAAGCATCAATCGGAACAAAGTGTCAGAAATTGGACATGTAGTTAATGAAAGCCAATTATTACATGCTAAGTACCTATTGATTCAAAAAGGAAAAAAGAATTATTATTTATTAATAGCCGAATAATAAAAATTTGTATCCCAATGTGTACTGAATTAGTTTCAACTAAGCTTTTGCAAAACTGCCAATACCATCTATTAACACGTCCAAATTTTTGGTGGTTGTATATACATTAGGCGTAACGCGAACGCCTTTAATATTCTCCCATTCAATACTGGTTGTATGAATCTTGTGATTATTGAATAAATAACCATCC
The DNA here is from genome assembly GCA_036787395.1 of Flavisolibacter sp. Classification (GTDB taxonomy): domain Bacteria; phylum Bacteroidota; class Bacteroidia; order Chitinophagales; family Chitinophagaceae; genus Flavisolibacter. Next base: position 4,014 of record DAIQPL010000257.1, read on the forward strand.
AACTCTGATGGTTTTTTACCCTCAATAGAAACCATACCAATGGCACAACCCCATTTCGGATGCAGGGAAGTACTAATCTTTACTTTTGGAATATTTTTTACCTTTTCCATCCAGTAGTTTTTTAGATAATGCAGTCGTTTTTCTTTTCGTTCGCTTCCTATCATTTCATGAAACTCCAGCGCTTTTCCAATGGCTTGTTCAATAAAGAAAGGACGCGTGCCTAAACTTTCAAACTTCCTGATATCGTCTTTTAGCGGAGCGTCGCTGGCAAATAAGGGAAAGAGGTTTTTGATCTTATCTTTTTTCACATACAACATCCCACTTCCTATAGGAGCGTAGAGCCACTTGTGCAAACTGCTGGCAAAATAATCAGCAGAAAGCTCGGGAATCTTAAAATTGAAATGAGCAAAGCTATGGGCCCCATCCACCAAAACATCAATACCTCTTTTATGTGCTTCATCTGCTATTTTTCTAACAGGAATAATTTGGCCGTTCCAGTTGATGATGTGTGTAACATTAACTGCTTTTGTTCTGGGTGTGAAAGCGGTGACGTATTGCTTTATTAAGTAAGATTCATCTTCTGTAGGTAATTCAAGGTTAACCCAATTAATCTTTATTCCATCCCTTATTTCCCTTTGCTTCCATGCATTTACCACGTTAGGGTAATCCTGTTTAGCAACTACCACCTCGTCTCCTGCTTTTAATGACAAGCCAAAAATGATGGTTTCAAGGCCTTCCGATGAGTTGCGGTTGATAGCAATTTCTTCCGCACTGCAGCCCGCTAGCTTTGCCAGGTTGTCTCTAAGTGTTTCTCTCCCCTGGTCAAGAATACGCCACATGTAATAACTGGGAGCTTCATTGCAATAATCATAATATCGCTTCATAGCATCCTGCACCGATTTTGGAGCGGGAGAAACACCGCCATTATTTAAGTTAATAATAGCTGGTGAAACAGTGAAAGCTTGTTGAATGTAGTACCAAAAATCCTCTTCACTTGCGAGGTCATTCGGAGAAACACTTTCTGCCTCCCGTATAACCCTTTCCAAATTTTTACTCCAGACAGGTTTCGTTATTGAAGTGAAAAACGTTGTTGAGGATACAATTCCGGCCTTATGCAAAAAAGACCGGCGGTCAAAAAAGGACATGCAGATGTGTTTGTATAAATGTAGGAAGAAAGTTTCTAGCCCATCTAAGAAGATGTCATTGCTGTGGCAAAACGTTAGTAGAACGGATTATATAAACACGCTTAGTGTTAAATTACCACTCTTAGAACACATTAAAATGTAGAGAGCTCCTAAAAAATTTGGTTCATCTTTCCTGTGCCTTTATTTTTGCACTCCTTTCAGGAAGCCCGCTTTCGTAGGGTTGAGTTTGACCCATGGTGTAACGGTAGCACTACAGATTTTGGTTCTGTCTGTTAAGGTTCGAATCCTTATGGGTCAACAAAACCGGTGGCAAAATGCCATCGGTTTTTGTTTATAAGCACTTTAAAATCCTTGTGCCCTGATTCCAAGAACCTCGGGAATCTCAATTAACTTAAGGTACGGCTCAATATAAAGGCTCTTCGGTTGTTTTATCAAAGAAAATTTCCACGTAGAACCGGTATAGGGCATAAAGTTCTACATTCAAATTGCGGCTCGTGCGGATCAGGTTTAAGTACACGCCATCGAGAGACAAAATCTGCGTTTGCAGTTCTTCATCGAGGGATACATATTCTTCATACGTAAGCATAGGGCATTAATTGACATAAAGAAATCATAAAAACAAATATCAAAATATCATGCCTGATTACGTAACTATTTCCCAATGCTGGTTTCTAGAAATACGTAAAATCTGGTACGAGAGTACCCTTGTTTTTTTAACGTAGTTTATATTGCATAAACCATAACTTTATAAATCAAAATATAACTTGGGTATAAAGCTGAATTACTTGTAAATTTGCAAACAATAATAAATGAACAGTAACGCACATAATAAGCATTATATCTTTCATGAGCGGGTGGCAACCCGTATCTATGATGT
>DAIQPL010000258.1:0-5982 GCA_036787395.1 Flavisolibacter sp.
ATACAGCGGCTGTGTTAAGCGCCTCATGAAAATCACCTTCGCTGGTCCCTCCATCGCCGGTAAATGCAACTGACACTTTGCTTTCGCCTTTGAGTTTATGCGCCAGGGCGGTTCCATCAGCTATAGCTAATTGCGGTCCCAGGTGAGATATCATTCCGCAGATATAGTGTCCTTTGCTCCCAAAATGAAAACTTCTTTCGCGTCCTTTGGAATATCCGTCCTGGCTTCCTTGCCATTGTTTAATTAATTTATGCAAAGGCATGTTACGTGAAGTAAAAACACCAAGGTTCCTGTGCAAAGGCATGATCCATTCATCTTGTTCCAACGCAAGGGTGGCACCCACGGAAATTGCTTCCTGCCCAATGCCGCTAAACCATTTTGAAATTCTTCCCTGGCGCAAAAGCACCAACATTTTTTCTTCAATTAACCGCGGCCACAATAATTGTTTGTAAATATGTACCAGTTCTTCGTTGGAAAGACCCTTTTTGTGAAACTGCATGAATAAAAGTTGAGTTAATCCCTATCTCCAATTAGTGCGTTCAAAATATAACTTACTACGGTTACGATCAGGCTTACCAAAAGAGCAGGCCACCAGCCGGCTACCTGGAAACCATCTACCAGGCTGGCTGTCCATTTTACCATGAGGGCATTAATGATCAAAAGAAACAAGCCCAATGTAATAAGCGTTATGGGAATAGTGAGAATGACAAGTATAGGTTTGATAAATGTATTGAGCAGGGCTAATACCAGCGCCACAATTATTGTTGTTTTTGCATCACTGATAGTTACACCAGGCAAAAGATAGGCTGCAACATATACCGCTACAGCAGTAATGAGTACTTTGATGATGAAGCCCATAAAAATTCATTTTAAGCAAATATAAGTCCCTCACTTGTTACCCTCTTTATCAAACGGGGAATGAATAGCCGCTACAAATGGTGGTTAACCAATTCGCTATGGTTAAATAAGCCGGAATTGACGGGACTCTTTTCACTTGTTGGAGGGATTTACACAACCACTAACTCATAAAACTTTTCAGGCAGTAAATACTTGTTAGCTAACTGTTGTAATTCTGATGCCGTTACTTTCTTAATAGTATCTATTTGTTTATAGAAATAATCGTGCGGAAGGTCATTCAATATAATAGTTTTCCAGCGATTGATAATATGGAACGGTCCATCCAAATCGCCAAGAATAGAACCCATCATGTAATTGCGTACTAACAACAGATCGTCCTCATCCACAGGCTTATTGCGCAGTTCGTCCATCTCTTTGTACACTTCTGTAATCGTAGCTTCGCATACGTCACGACCAGCTTCTGTACTTACTACCCATGCACTTTCCTGTACGTGATTTTCCAGGTAGCTGTGGATGCCATAAGTATAGCCTTTTTCTTCGCGGATGTTGCTCATCAGCCTTGAGCCAAAGAAGCCGCCAAATATATTATTTAATACCTGTGCTTTTACAAAGTCAGGATGATGACGGTTAGGAAAATTGGCTGCCATTCGTATAGCTCCCTGAACACCCTGCGGATCATTAACAACACGGTACTTTTTTTCCTCCGCCTGGTGAGAAGGAAGAGCTGGCACTTTAACCAGCGAGTTTTTTAAATCACCAAAATACCGGTTCAGCAAGGGAAATAAATTAGAAGGAATTTTGCCTGCTACAAACAGAATGAATTTTCCATTCTGATAATATTGTTTATAAAAATCAACCACCTGTTCCCTACTTAAATTATCAAAATCTTCAAAGCGGCTAAATCGTCCATAAGGATGTTCTTCACCATACAGGTAGGTATCTATAAGGCGGCCAGCAACAAAATCACTTTTTTTCAGATTTACGTTCAGCCGCTGCTTCATGTTTTGTTTATACACACTAATCTCTTCTTCAGGAAAAATGGAGTCGGTCAATATCTCTCTAACAACCGGCAGCAAAACTTCCAGGTGTTTGTTTAAACAGTGAAGTGTAAGAACGGATGTTTCATTGTAACAGTTTCGGTTTAAATATGAGCCATAATATTCAAAATGCTCATTAAGCTGGAACGCCGTTTTTGTATTGGTACCATTCTTCAATAAAAAGTTGGTGCTGGCAGCAACGAGGTTTTGGCTCTCAAACCAGTTACCGCCATAAAATACCCACTCCAATTGTAGTACCTCTTCAGCACCGGCGTTTATAGCGTATACTTCTACCCCATTATTTAATACATGCTTTTCGTACGGTTTTAATGTGAGGTTGAATTCTACAGCATCTTTTATAGTAGGAGCGTGTTTGCGGTTAATATCTTTTACAAGAGTTTGCATAGTGTGTTTTAATTAGATAAATACCAAAGTGTGCTACTGTTCTCCTCTCTGAATATCTGCCGGCTTTGTTCCTGAACATCATCGATGCTTACCTGGTTATACCGCTCCAGTTCAGAATTCATAAGAGAAGCATCACCCAGTAATTCATACATAGCAAGGCTGTTGGCACGGTTCATTATAGCCATATCTTCAAAAGCAATCATGCTTTCGGTCTTATTCTTTACTTTTTGTAATTCAGCTTCGGTAACTTTTTCGGCTTTTAGTTTACTGAGCTCTTCGTTAATAGCTGTTTCTGCTTCTTCCATTTTTACGCCTTTTACCAGCTTACCTTCTATAGCCAAAAGACCAGCATCAGTTGTTCCGAAATGGTAACATTCAATATTGCTAAAAAGTTTTTTCTCTTTTACAAGCGATTGAAATAAACGCGAAGAGCCACCCCCGCTTAATATCTCGGTAATTAAATCAGCTACATAATAGCGATGATCCATACGGGGATAAATATGCCAGCATTTATATAAAGCATCAAGGGGAACGTTGGCATGTAATTCCAATTTTTTAGCAGCGGTTTGCGCTGGTTCCCCAGGCAACCGGCGTATATATTTTTCACCGGGCTCAATAGGACCAAACCATTTTTCTGCCAGGGTTCTTACTTGTTCTACAGTAACATTACCGGCTACAACCAATATGGCATTTACCGGACGATAGTGTTTGAAAAAGAAGTTTTTTACATCCTGAAGTCGGGCATTTTCAATATGAGATAACTCTTTCCCTATGGTCATCCAGCGATACGGATGCACCTGGTAAGCCAATTCCCGTAGTTTTAGCCACGCATCTCCGTAAGGTTTATTCAGGTAGTGCTCTTTAAATTCCTCGCACACAACTTTCCGTTGTACTTCCAGGCTGTTATCGGTAAAGGCAAGGGACAACATGCGATCACTTTCCAGCCAAAAAGCAGTTTCTAAATTTTCTGCGGGCAACTGTATATAATAGTTGGTGAGGTCATTAGTGGTAAAGGCATTGTTTTCACCACCTGCCATTTGCAGAGGTTCGTCGTAAACGGGAATATTAACAGAGCCGCCAAACATTAAATGCTCAAATAAATGGGCAAAGCCAGTTTTATCAGGGTCCTCATCTTTTGCGCCAACATCATAGAGCACATTTACTACAGCCATAGGAGTTGAAGTATCCTGGTGAACGATTACTCTTAAGCCGTTTGATAACGTAAACTTTTCAAATTGAACCACGAATATTCTGTTTTAGTGTTTATTTGATAGGGTTATATCCTTTTGTATAAACAACAGTTCTGTTTACAAAAGGGTGTAAAAGTATTTCAAATGGAGGAAATGCAACCGATGAGGTTATCCGGGCTGACAGAGAAAGGAAAAATAATGTAATTCTACAGTAGCCAGACTATTTACATACATATATAGACGGATTGTCGAATATTAAAGAATACTTTTTACTTTAAAATTGAACTCCAGCAGCTCTTCGTTCCTGCGTATTATAATTTTCAACCTGTCTCCCGCGTTCTGTAGGGCCGCTTTAAATTGCTGGAGGCTTTGAGTGAAATTTCTGTTGATAGCTATAACTACATCACCTTCCTGCAGGCCTACAGCTGCGGCAGGAGAATCTTCGGCTACGTCCCCTAAAATGATCTGGCCATTCTCCAGGTATAATTCTATGCCTGTGTAAGAATAATCAAAGGGTTCGTTGTAATGGCTATTTGGGATAAGATATATATCACGCCTGTCATAGTTTAAGATTACATTAAAACGGCGAAGAAGGTCGTTTCCAATTAAGCCCCCCAGATAGGGATAAGAGGTTATATTATACTTGTCCTCAAAAACATAAATTGGTACATTTCTAAACCGGTAAGGGCCCAGTTTGACTTCCTTTATTACCGTCATTGTCATATCAATTTTACCGCCCAGCCCCTCCGCCTGCTTATTAAAAAATTTTCGTTTTTTATGTAATAAAGAACTGTCTTTAATAAAATCGGTTGTAAGCATCATATTGAGGCCCGCCCCCATGTCAAACAAAAACCGACTGTTGATGGTTATACCATCTTTTACCCTGGCTGTTTGAACCGGAAGGGTGTTAATGATAGGTCGAAGCAAATAACCACCACGCGGGTAGCGCAATGAACCTTTTGTCCAGAATTCAATTTTAGAGCTGTCGTAATTAATTTTAAGTATGTACCTGCTTAAGACCGAATATCCGATAATGCCATCAATTTTTTCGCCGTACACGCTTGTTAAAATACTGTAGTCGTTAATGTGAAAATTCAGGCTATCGATAGTAAGACGGGGTAGATGAAGTTTAAGATTGTTTAGAAAGCTCACCTGTTTTATCCCTGCGATGCCGCGGATAGTTCTGTTTGACGGAATGCCTTTTAACCCGAAATAGTCAACAGTCGTTGAATCTAAGGAAATACCTCCACTGCCGCTATCCAGGATAAAGTTCAAGGTGTCCGGAAAAGAATCAACCCTTGCTTGTAGAATCACTACACCCCCGGTAAGCTGTATAAAATCGAAGCTGGTTAAAAACCGCGAAGGCTCAATAAACTCTTCCTGTGCACGCGAAGCACGGGCAAGGGAAGCAAGCAATATTAGAAAAAGCAGTTTTTTCATTCAGTAGCTAGCAGCTTTAGTTAGGACAAGATATAAAGTGTGAAAGTTGCAATAAGCACAACCATTAAAATTATTCTAAGCTTTCGTCGTTGCCAAACCTTTCGTCAATAATCCTGTAGTTCCATCGTAAATTTGCGGCGCTATGCATCTCTCCAATTTGTACGATAACGCTTTGAATTTTGAATTTCTAAGTATAGAAGAAGGCATGCATCTTTTTGAGAAGGCCCCTTTGACAGAGCTCATGTATGTGGCAAATGAATTAAGGAAGAAACAGGTGCCACACCAAAAAGTTACCTGGCAAATAGACCGGAACGTAAATACCACTAATGTTTGCATTGCTAATTGTAAGTTCTGTAATTTCTATCGCATACCCGGGCATGCAGAAGCCTATATTACTGATATGCCCACCTATAGGAAAAAGATCGTTGAAACCATTAAGTATGGTGGCGACCAGTTATTACTTCAAGGTGGTCATCATCCGGAACTTGGATTAGATTTTTACACCAGTACTTTTCGCCAGATCAAAGAGGAGTTTCCAACTATCAGGCTTCATACACTTGGTCCACCCGAAGTGGCGCATATTGCCAAGCTGGAAAAAATAACCCATCACGATGTATTAAAAGCATTGAAAGAGGCTGGCATGGATTCGCTGCCCGGTGCCGGCGCAGAGATATTAGTGGACAGGGTAAGACGACTTATCTCTAAAGGCAAATGCGGGGCCGATGAATGGCTTACAATTATGCACGAGGCCCATAAGCTAAATATCACTACGTCTGCCACTATGATGTTTGGGCATGTGGAAACGGTACGGGAACGTTTTGAACATTTGGTAAAAATCAGGGAAGTACAAGCAAAAAAGCCGCAAGGCGCAAAAGGGTTTCTTGCATTTATTCCCTGGACTTTCCAGGACGTAGATACCCTGCTTATGAAAATACGCGGCGTTCATAACCTCACTACCCCTGAGGAATACATCCGCATGATCGCTATCAGCCGTATTATGCTGCCGAATGTAAAGAATATCCAGGCTTCATGGCTTACGGTAGGGAAACAAA
>DAIQPL010000259.1:0-5971 GCA_036787395.1 Flavisolibacter sp.
AAACGCTGGAATAGATAGCCAGTAGATCCTGGTCATGTCCGGCGGGCGCAGTGGTATCTTTTCTTGCTATCAGCAGGGCTCTGTAACTAAGTATCCGTTCCCAGTCTGTAATGTGCTGCAGTATCTGTTTAACAGTCCACTTGCCAGGTGCATATATCTTATCGCCAATCTCATTGAGGGCTTTAGTATCCAGGCAGGTGATTTGTTTGAAACTTCTTTCAAAAGCAGCCATCAGGTCTTCATCTTCCACCAGGTTGATATACCTGCTGTAATATTCGGGTTCCGGTACTATCTCAGATCTTCTCATATTGGGTCTTTACTATTCCAGTAATAATAATTGTGCTCTTCGTCCAAAGTAAATCCTGTTGCCGGGTATAGCATATTGCCAATGTCATTTGATTTAGCCGTTTCCAATATCAACCCGCAGGCATCGGTTGAAAAGCAAAGCCCTTTTGCCTTTTCGATCAATGTTTTTGAAATGCCCTGTCCACGGTATTCCGGTAAAACAAATAAGTCATTCAGTAGCCATAGTTTTTTCATACGGGTGGAAGAAAAAACAGGATAGAGTTGAACAAATCCAACAAGCTTTCCATTTATTGATTCAGCGACATAAATTTTCGATTCCTCATTTTCCAGCCGCTGCTTCAAAAAAATAATGGCACTATCAATATCGGTTCCACATTGGTAAAAAACCCGGTAGCCGTCAAATAAAACTGATAATTGCAATAAGTCTGCTGACGTAGCTTCTCTGACGGAAAATGCATCGCTCCTGCCCATGAAAATTTTTTAATGTTTTTCCTCTCTATCTGGACTTCGCACTAACCCAATGCCTAAAATTACCAAACCTGCAGCCAGCAAAACAGCACCTGCATAAGCAAGGTTGATGAAACCATTGGGTTTTGTGGCGTTGGCATCGAAAACAGAAAAGAAAAAGCCGGCCGGCAACAAAATAGCAGAGGCAGGTATGAAGCTACGGACAATCGCCTTTAAGCTGTCCGTCAGGTTAGTTTCATCAACATATTTAAGAGATGTCAAAGATAAAACCAGTAAAACGCCTGCATGGGCATTCCCGGCTCTAAACAAATCCTGCCTTAGTTGATTGGCTGAATAAGCAGGATCATTTATCAAAAACTGCAATAGGCTGATGCCGCCATATAATACGGGGATAATAATTAAAAGTATGCCTGCCAGCATCCTGGATTTATTGCTCATAATTCTTTTTTAAAATGTCCTCTACTTTATGAGCTCGATTTTAAAATTCAGCTCGCTTACAATTTTTACAATTTGATGAACTTCAATCTCACATGCTTTCGCTTCAAGTCTCAGTATCTTGTCACAATCGTTCAAATCAAAATTGATTCTAAAGGAAGGGAAATGCATGCGAAGCTCCTTGATAATAAAATTTGCATCAGAGATAGTAGAAACATCAGTTTTAAAAATTTCCACTATCTTTTTTTCTTCTATAACAGCAGATGGTGTCATCATGAGGCTAGAGAGTTTTTTGTTGAATAATAAAAGAAATATTTTTTTAATGAATTTTATATTTCGAAAATATTTATTTCCAGTTCCTTCCTGATGAAAAATCAACCAACAAACAAAATCAGGCTTCAAAAGGCTTTGGTTGGTAATAACTTCTCTTTCAAATGGAGTTAACAGCAGTATATAAAACTTTAATTCCTTTTTCTCTTTAATAACCTTCTACAAAGTTTTGCCGGTTGAAGTTTTGCCTAGTTTGGCCTTAACATAAAGACCATGATTAAATTCAAAAAGTTCTTTGCAGGGAACAAAGAATACGGGCCTTTAGCTCTTCGGCTTGTGGCTGCCTGGCGATTGATTGCAGGTGTATGGGCCTATGCTTTTTTTGTCAAACCCATTACCGAAGTGAAAGGTTTTTTTCAGCACCTTGGCATTCCGTTTCCTTTTGCAAGTGCTTACATTTCTGTTTATGCCCAATTGGTTTGCGGAGTTTTGTTTGCTATTGGCTTATGGATAAGACCTGCTGCATTGTTAATGATCATCAATTTTATCGTAGCCATTCTTGCAGCTCATTTGAACGATGCTGTTACAACATCATTTGCTGCATGGGCCCTATTAGCCATTTCAATCAGCCTTTTATTTTTTGGTGCAGGGAAAATTTCAATTGATAACTTTCGCAGAAAAAACCTGCTCTCATAAATACCGCAGCCAATTTTTCTCTTTATTATTCATCTTATAATCTGAATACCATTTACACAATGGATAGAGCATAATTACGATAGTTAGCCACACAATATATACGGCAGCAAGACTAATACCTGATGGCGATGCCGGTCTTCCAAATTGAAAAGGAGCAAAGGATAAATCTTTCCAATAAAAACCTTGAGCAAACACCATTATGAAAACAGCTATCCGGATCACGTACAAATGAAGCAAGTAATAAAACAAAGGCACTTTTCCATATACCGAAAGAATGTTTGAAAATTTTCCTGCTGCTTTGTCGGCAATTGCCAATATCAAAAACATAATTCCTAAAAACAACAAATCAAACTGCAGTGAAGGAGGGTATTTAGTTACATTGAAAAAAGATAAGACGGTAAAAATCGTATCCTTTTGTTGAGACCATGGCCCTGGGTCACCATAGCCATTCATTAATCGGAGCATGAAAAATAATAGCAATGCTATTACTCCAAAAGTCAACAACGTTTTTTGTCTCCTTTTATCTCTTAGGAATAATTGTCCGCAGGCAAATCCTAAAAGCATAATACCAAACCAGGGAATTAAAGGATATGCTACTAAAAACATGAAATTCGAAGAAGCAACAATCATTTTCTGTTGAAACAGTACGGCAAAAATGGTATTCCAGGTTGCAGTTTCAGTTTTCAAGAATGGCTGGATCATATTGTGCCCTCCTATAATAAGGAGCGCTATGATGGCCAGAATTTTAGTGTTTACTTTCAAAAGCAGGGAAAGCAGTACAAAGCCAAACCCAATTGCCGCAATGACCTGTAACATCAGTATTCGAAACTGAATGTCAAACCACAAAGCAAAATTGATAAGTGTAAACTCCAGAACGATGAGCCAGATTCCCCGCTTCAGCAAAAAATTTCTAAATGCTTTTACATTATCTGTTGATTGAAAAGATAGATAGGCTGAAGTGCCTGATAGAAAGACAAATGTAGGGGCACATAAATAGGTGATCCAGCGGGTAAAAAATAATACAGGTGAGGTAGTGTTTAAATCAGTTGGGCTCTGTGTCACAGATGTGCTGTGAAGCAAATCTCTGACATGATCCAGTGCCATGATGATCATGACGAACCCTCTCACTATATCAATTGACTGAATTCTTTTTACTGAAGAAGTTCTTTCGGCGGAGAGTTTATTAGTAGAAGCAATAACCTCCATACAAAACAATTTAATCAGATGGAAATTACTTCACCTTTATGGTCTATTGAAACTTCATTACGGAAAGCATGAATGATTGTATAGAAAGCAAGATGTGACTATTTAAGCGAATTAAAGAAACAACGAAGGAAGTTAACTTCTAATAAGATGCAGGCCCTTGCCCAATCAAGCAGCCAGGGATCTATGATATAAGTTGGCGTATTTATGACAGAAAATTGACCAAATAATTTATCTACCAGCAAAACCAAATCAACTCACCTTTTGACCTTCCTGGTCTTGCAGGTAATTGCCTTTGCCGCTAAATTTCAACAAATTGCAATTACAATTATACAGAAAGCTATTTTCAACAACCGAATGGCTGTTTTCAAGGGTATTATTTGCTGCCATTTTTGTAGAACAAATTTTTTTATTAAGTAAGTTTAAAAGGAAAAACTGTTTATTGCTCAACGCCTTCTTTATAAATAGAAACAATGGTTGAAAATGGCTACTGTTTTTAAAAAGTCGCAACTGCCCACTCATTTTGTCGCATTGACACTCCAAAAATATTTTTGCTCCAAAATAACTTTGTGTTATCACTTAAAACGATTTGCTAACAGCTAAAATTTAAAAAATGGCACGACTAAATCCTTATCTCACATTCAAAGGCAATTGTAAAGAGGCCATGAATTTTTACAGAGAAATCCTGGGTGGTGAGCTTTCCATCATGTTAGCAGGAGATTCTCCTGTGGCCAGTCAAATGCCTGCAGCTTTTCATCAGCAGGTCCTGCATTCTCAGTTAAAAACAGACAATTTTGAAATTATGGCTACCGACATGGTCCCTGGTGGATTCACCGAGGGCAATACGGTTCATTTATGCCTGGTCTGCAAAACAGAAGATGAGCTCCGGGCACTATTTGACAAACTGTCGGCAGGCGGCAAAGTAAATCAACCATTAAACGAAATGTTTTTTGGTTGGATCGGAACCCTAACAGATAAATTCGGCAAACACTGGATGCTGGAATGTGATAAAGAGCAAAACGCTTAATCCATTAAAAAATTAAAAACAATTTTATGGAACAGACAATCAATCTTAGCAGATCACGATCTGCTGCGCCGTCCACAGTAACGGCGGCAAGACTTGCGTTGGTCACAGCAATTGCTGCTATCTTCTTTATGTTAATCTTGCATATACTCAGTCCTGAATTTAATCCTTCCTGGCGCATGGTCAGCGAATACGCATTGGGAAAGTATAGCTGGCTATTATCGCTTATGTTTATTAGCTGGGCAATAAGCTCCTGGGCTATATATTTTGCTTTAAGGCCTCATATAAAAACAAAGGCAGGCAAAGTTGGTCTCATTATTCTTTTAATTGTAGGTCTTGGCCAGTTTATGGCTTCAATCTTTAGCGTTAAAGACGAAGCAATGCACGGAGTTGCGGGTCTTCTTGGTTTGCCTACATTACCTATCGCCGCCATGCTAATTAGTTATAGCCTAGAACGTAAGGAGCAATTAAAATCCCGAAGGTTATTATGGATAGCAAACTTTACATGGATATCCTTTTTGTTGATGGCGGCGGCGGTGATGATCTTTATGGGAGGATTACAAAATGCAGGTGTAAAAACAGGCACGCCGATAACTGAATTGCCAGATGGCGTTATTGCTTTTCATGGTTGGATAAACAGGATCTTACTTATTGTCTATTGCTTGTGGACAATAACAGCGGCAAAGACAGCCATTCGGTTGGGCAATCAATATTAGATTACGAAAAAGCCGTAGAATTTTAAAGTGAAAATTTCGCACTCCTATGATTAAATAACTATCAATCATTCAACGCAAAAAAAAGTTTATGTCATTCCAGGCTTATATGGACAATATAGAATCCAAAACAGGTAAAACTCCAACAGAGTTTAAAAAGCTGGCGGAGAAGAAAGGGTTTTTAAAGAAGGGCCAACTTGCCGAAGGTGTGAAAGCAGGCGAGATTGTTCAATGGTTGAAAAGTGATTTTGAATTGGGGCATGGTCATGCTATGGCATTGTTTGCTTTGTTTAAGGGAATAAGAGAAGAAGGTAAATAAAAAGCAATGAGTCCATCCGTGTAAACTATTGAATTTATAGGAATTGCAGTATATGCAACGTCCTACCTAGCACAGGTTTTGTAATGGGCCTGACATTATTTATATACATGTTAGGGTTGAAATCTAAATAGAAAAAGTTCCTATTAAGTTTACACTTAGTTCACTCCTCTTTGCCTGATCTGTAGCTGCAGCATCTGCTCCTTTAATGGTTTTAAAACCTCCCAGGCTTTTAATCCGTCAGGGTCACCAGCAGTAGCTCCTTCCTTGGCCCTGCGAAACATCTCTGTGGCCATGCCGAAGACTTTTTCCATATGCTCCTCCATATAAATATTCACTGATTGAAGCAGGTTTTCAGCTTTAGCTTTTAAAAGTAGCCACTGTTGCTCATCTTCTTCTGTTTTATACTCTTTGTCGTTGATGATATTCATCAATAAAGTGCAGTCGGCAATTGATTCAAGACGTTGTTCAAATTCATGTTCTGACATGATTGGGCTGGAGAAATGTTTTGCATCAGGGCTGTCGAAGTACATAAGGGGG
>DAIQPL010000260.1:0-5957 GCA_036787395.1 Flavisolibacter sp.
CTACTTCAATGGTAAATTCTTTATTTATGAATGGATGCGTGGTTGGATCAAATTAGTGCAAATGAAACCGAATGGTGATTTTGATAAAATGGACGGATTTATGGAGGGGACCAAATTCAATTCACCGATAGATATGGAAGTTGGTCCGGATGGAAAAATTTATGTGTTGGAATATGGTAGCGGTTGGTTTTCTAAAAACCCCGATGCAGCCATTTCCAGGATTGATTATATACCAGGCAATCGTCCGCCAAAAGTGGATAGTTTAAAAATTGCCAAAGAGAGTGGTGGCTTACCATTTACAATGAACGCATCAATACAGGCAAAAGATCCGGAGGGAGATGCGTTGACCTATAGATGGAAAGTTGGAGAAGTTGTCAAAGAGACGAAAGAACCAACGTTTCAATACACTATCAATAAGGGTGGCGAATACCTGGTAAGTGTAGAAGTATTGGATGAAAATAAATCTGTAGCGAAGAGTGCCGAGGTTACTGTATTCGCCGGTAATGAACAACCTGTTGTAGATGTTGTTTTACAGGGCAACAGTAGTTTTTATTTTCCAGGCCGGCCGGTTAGGTATACTGTGAAGGTGAATGATGAAGGGCAAAAAATAGATACGGCCAATTTATATATTGCCACTGATTTTATTGAAAGCAATGAAGATCTTGCAGGGCAGGGACACCAGGTAGTTCCCGAAACTATTCTTGGCAAAAATATTATGCTAAGCTTAGATTGTAAATCCTGTCACAAGATGGATGAAAAGTCTATTGGCCCATCATATGCTTTAGTAGCACGACGCTACCAAACCAAAACAGACGCAAGCAGTTTTTTGATCAACAAAATTATTAAAGGAGGTGCGGGCAATTGGGGAGAAGTAGCCATGCCGGCTCACCCTACACTTAAAGAAGGCGATGCCAAATTGATTACCACATGGATTTTATCGCTTGGCAGTAACAAGAAAATAAGGTCGTTGCCTATCACTGGCTCTGTCGTTCCAAAAACAGACCTCGCAGAGAAAGGAAAAGCTTTTGTGTTAACGGCGTCATACACCGATGTTGGTGGGATGAATGTAAGACCCTTAACCGGTTCACAATCGGTTTTTCTACGAAGCAATACATTCGATGCAGCGCAACTAAATCTAAGAAACGGATTAGCAACCAAAGATTCTGCTGGTAACAAATATTTACAAATGCCTGCTATGGAAGGTTGGCTGAATTTGAACCAGGTTGATTTAACAGCTATTAAAAGTTTAGAACTTTCAGGGTTTGGAAACGGCTTGCCGGTCAATTATAAAATTGAAATTAGAAAAGGCGCCAAGGAGGGAACTAAAATAGGAGAAGCAGAAATGTTGTTTGCCGGAAACAAGCAAAGTGCAACAATAGCCGTTCCAATACAGGTTTCAAAAAATGAAGGTACACAGGATCTTTTTATCGTTGTTCGAAAAGCTAAGGCAGAAGATACAGGCAGGCCTTTGTTGAAAACGGTACGATTTGTACCACAATAAAAAATAAATCCAAACCTCTAATCGGAACATAGTTTTATTATCCTTCTTTTTTAAAATTGAATATGAAGAAGATTGTTTTTTTTATTCTGCTATTGATTCAAACAGCATGGGTTTCTGCACAACAGTCATGGCATTTGGTAGAAGAACATATTGTGTCGCCCTGGGCAAAAAACATTAATCCAAACCAGCCATTGCCGGAGTATCCAAGGCCACAAATGGTGCGAAGCCTGTGGCAAAACCTGAATGGATTATGGAACTATAAAATAGATGCCAAAGAAAAAGAAAATGTTCCTGGTGTGTTTGATGGGAAAATCTTAGTACCGTTCGCGGTTGAATCAGCTTTGTCAGGAGTTGCTAAAAGAGTAGGGAAGGATAGTATTTTATGGTATAACACAACTGTAAACATTCCTGGTTCATTTAAAAATAAAAATGTACTCCTTCATTTTGGAGCAGTAGACTGGCAATGTGATGTATATGTAAATGGAAAAAAAGTTGGAGTGCACCAGGGAGGTTATGATCCTTTTAATTTTGATATTACATCCTATCTCCAGAAGAGCGGAGACCAATCAGTTACTGTAAAAGTCTGGGACCCCACCGATGATGGTCCACAACCAAGAGGCAAGCAAGTTAATAAACCTCAAAGTATTTGGTATACACCTGTAACAGGCATCTGGCAAACGGTGTGGTTGGAAGCGGTACCTAAAACATATATCCTAAGCACTAAGCAAACGCCTGATATAGATAGACAAAACCTATCCATAAAAACAGAGGTCCAAAATAAGTTGCCAGGTGATAAAATAATAGTAACAGTATGGGACGGAGCACAAAAAATTGCTGAACAACAAACAGAAAGTGCAGACGCCTTGATTCCAATAAAGAACCCAAGATTGTGGTCGCCCCAAAATCCTTTTCTCTATAATTTAAAGATTGCTCTTCTTCGTGGTGGAAAAATAATTGACGAAGTTCAAAGCTATTTTGCGATGCGAAAGATTTCAGTTAAGGCTGATGAAACCGGCATTTTGCGAATGTTATTGAACAATGAGAATGTTTTTCAATACGGACCGCTGGACCAGGGATGGTGGCCCGATGGCTTATACACAGCACCTACAGACGAAGCGCTTAAGTTCGACATTGAAAAGACGAAAGAGATGGGTTTTAATATGATTCGCAAACATGTGAAAGTAGAACCTGCCCGTTGGTATAACTACTGCGATAAATTAGGAATGCTGGTTTGGCAGGATATGCCCAGCGGCGATCTTAAAACCGGCAGATGGGATTCAAGACCAGGTATTGAAGGAATTGCAGAAGATACAAAACGCACCGACACGTCTGAAACCATTTATCGTACCGAGTGGGCTTCTGTCATGAATGCCTTGTACAATTTTCCAAGCATTATAGTATGGGTTCCTTTCAATGAGGCCTGGGGGCAGTTTAAAACTAAAGAGATCACAGAGTGGACGATGAAAAACGATCCGTCACGGTTAGTAAACAGTGCCAGCGGGGGAAACTTTTATTCTGTTGGGCACATAATGGATTTGCATAACTACCCTTCTCCCGCTATGCCTGCGCCGTCTTTATTTGGAAACAAACAAGTGCTTGTTTTAGGGGAGTTTGGTGGTCTGGGTCTGCCATTGGAGGGCCATACCTGGCAACAAAAAAATAACTGGGGTTACCAGAGCTTTAAAACTAAAGAAGAACTATATCAGCGATATGCATCGTTTGTTGCGAGGTTGAAACCGCTTATTGAAAAAGGCTTATCTGCTGCTGTATATACTCAAACTTCTGACGTTGAAGTAGAGACAAATGGATTGATGACCTACGACAGGCAAGTGATTAAAATGCCAGTTGACAGTTTAAAAATGATTCACTCTGCTTTATATAATTCTTCATTAATAAAGCTTAAATAAATTGCGGCTTTGAATTAATAACTCTTCCCTTGGACAGAGTAGAATTTAGTTCATCTCAGATCCTTTTATGAGAGTAGAAAGATGTTGTGATTGCTGCTTGAAAGCATGCAAGAGAAGTAATGACCGTGACTGTCATGCTGATGCATTTCAGCATCTTTCTCTTAGCTCTCTACTTTCAAAACTCTAAATTTAGAACATATTTCTTTAACCGCGACTCTTGTAAAAAAGTCTTTACTTAAAGAAGTCTTTACTTATTTAGAACATTGAAATGGTACGCCCCATTGCGAATTCTATTCTACCACTTTTTCCAAAATTTTACCTGATTGTTTATTTTTTAGAATGAGTTTTTTGGCACCGTAATGTGTCAGTTCTTCTTTTATCAAATAATGATCTTTATCAAATTCAGTTAAATGACTTTCCTTGCCAACGCCGGTTTTTCCTCTCCAGATATCTAATTGTACCGGCTCCCATAATTTGCTTTTGGCTGACCGGTACGCTGCGTCTAATACCGAGTTCACTACATAGCCGTCATAAAACGTTTCTTTAGGGGCTATACCATTTTCCAGTGCATTAAACATATCCATGAACATATGGTTATAGCCCAGTTCGTTGAGTTCATCACCTACAGGGAACAACCAGCCGGAATTTGATTCTGCTTTTTCCGCAACATAATCGGCTTCTTTTCCGGTAGTGAACATTTCAAAGCCTGTGCGTAAAAAATTGTTGATCCATATAGTACCTTCTGTTCCCATCACTTCATCACGCAGGTCTAAACCTCCGCGAAAAGTCCAGCTTACTTCAAATTGTCCTATAGCGCCATTTTCATACTTTACTAAACCAATAGCATGGTCTTCTGCGTCAATGGGTTTTACCTGCGTATCGGCCCAACACATCACTTCTATTGGTTTAATATCTTTCCCTATATAGCTACGGGCAATTTCTACGCAATGACATCCCAGGTCAAGAATACAGCCACCGCCCGCCTGCTCAAGGTCCCAAAACCATTCACTATGCGGACCAGGATGCGTCTCCCTGGACTTAGCCCAAAGTATTCTGCCAAGAGCCCCGTTTTTTACGCTTTCATGAGCCTTTAAAAATTTAGGAGTATAAACAAGATCTTCAAGATATCCATTGAAGATGCCTGCTTGTTCTACTGCTTCCAGCATGCGTTTGGCCTCAGCCGCATTGCGCCCCAGTGGTTTGGTTGTCATAACCGCTTTTTTGTGTTTGCAGCAGAGCATTACAGCCTCTTCATGAAGATTATTAGGAAGCGAAATACAAACAATATCAACGTCGGGATGAGCGATGGCTTCTTCCATAATAGTTGTACGATGGGGCACTTTATAATCTTCAGCAAATTTTTTGATGCTTTCTTCCCGGCGTGAGTAAATGGATACAATCTTGTCCTTACTACGATAACCTTGTAAGGAATCTGCATAAAAACGGCCGATGAAACCTGAGCCCAGCATAGCAATTCGTTGCATAAGAATGAAGTTGTTTAATTGAGACGTATATTATGTGCGGTAAATTACTGACTTCTTTTAGAATACGTTTTCACTTTTTAAAATTACCAGCTGGTAAACAATTTAAATTGTTACAATAGTACTCTGCAGTTGATAAATTGGCGCAGTTTTGCTGTTGCAGTGGAGTCTTCTAAAAAGAAACACAAGCCGCTATTTAAAAACACCGCGAGCTTTGTCTTCAAAGGTGAGTTTAACGGGATCCGGGCGTTAAGGCAAGCGCTGTTGCCGTTATTTAGAGAGATCTCCGAATTTTTCCAGGCTAATTCTTTACATCCTTAATATAGTTTGCTAGAAAACAAGTTGTTGCCGCTATCTTAACAAGAACGGACATAGCCGTAATTTAGACAGATGATAAAAACCTTTCTTCTTGTTTTTTGTGCTTTCTTATATATCAATAGTGCTGCACAGCAACCGACTAAAATGCCGCCTTTCAAAATGGTGCTGCCTAATGGTGTAATGTATTCGGCAAATAATATAAAGAAGAACAAGCCTGTCATTCTCATTTATTTTGCACCGGACTGTGATCACTGTAAAACATTGATGAAAGAGTTCTTTGAAAGAGTAACAGAGTTCGTTAAAGCAGAAGTAGTGATGATAACCTATAAACCCTTGAAGGAGGTAGTCGCCTTCATTAACGAGTACAGCATAAATCAGTATACAAGCATCACGGTAGGCACAGAATCTCCAGCATATTTTATCAGGCATTATTATAACTTGTCTAATACCCCCTTTATAGCTCTATTCAATAAAAAAGAAGAGTTATTATATTCCTATCAGAAAGAAACGCCTGTGGCTGATCTCATTAACCGGTTGAATAAAATAAGATAATGTGATGGTTAATTATATTATCGACCAAAGTCAAAAGGTGTGCTTGCGTTTTATTTTGAATATTGATTCTCCCCTGTGCATCATTAAACAGGCAAGGCTTGTCTATATTAACAGTGAAAAACTTACCAGTTCTTTATAAAAAATTTTTGTTAAATATAAAATTCGCGGTAACTTTTTGGTGCTTTTGGAAATTGCTAT
>DAIQPL010000261.1:0-2790 GCA_036787395.1 Flavisolibacter sp.
GACGTAAATCTCCACAGGCTGGTTCATACCATAGCCAGCTATATGCTAAACAAGGAACCCACTCTTGAAGAAGGAGAAAAATTTGTTTTAATAACAAATGGTAACCCCGAATATAAGACCATACTTTATGGCGATTTGACAATTGGCAACATAAAATTGGAAGTAAACGCATCGAAACTGAGTCGGTGGATTTTTATTCCTTCTAACCAGTTAGCATAAGGTATTCCAAAGCAAGCATTAGATTATAACTGCAAAAACAAACCTCTAAAGTAAGGTTATAACGCATTGCATATTCCTGAAGTGGTGTGGAACTAACCTCAATAAGCAGTCGTTATTTTTTTCGATTACTGTGTATTACAAAAAGGTAGCCGTGTTACCGGCTACCAATTATGATAAAACAACAAGGTAGGATTAAAAAACGCCAAGATTAAAAAAGTACTAAGGAAGCTTATTCAATTGCTGTGCCAGCTCTGCAATTACGATATCACATGTTTGTCAGCTTCTTATTTCCTACGTATTTTTTTCTATCTGACGTAATAAAAAGATTATATTTAAAATCTAACCTTTCCACCATGTCAGATACTCCCAAACTGCTTTTATGTGTTGAAGATGATGAAGATGATTGCGCCTGGATTGAGGAAGCCACCGCAGAAGTTGACCCCCAACTGGTTTTTGTAGCAAAGCATAATGGAAAAGCAGCGATGCAATTTTTAGACAAACAGAAGGAGCAAAACTACCTGCCTTGCCTCATCCTGCTCGACATCAACATGCCCGTAATGGATGGAAAGCAAACGCTTACTCTAATCAAAAAAGACCCCGCACTGAAAGAAATACCAGTTGTTGTCTTAACCACCTCTGCCAGTAAAGAAGACCAGGTGTTTTGTGAAAGACATGGTGCAGAAATCATCACAAAGCCTAATCGCATTAAAGAACTAAAATCAGCCGTACAGCACCTGCTATTATCAAGGTGTGCTTCGTAAGAAGAACATGTCATCGTAGGTTTGTTTGAATGTTTCTTCAACTACTATCGGCCGTTTGTACAATCACGACATCTATAATAATACTCGCTTTTTTGTTTTCGTGTGCCGCCACCGGCAAGTAAGTAATCAAAATGGACAAAACAGGGGAGAAAAAAATTTCCACCCGGTTTTGTTTGGGTAATCTGTTACCAGGCGCAAGTTTGATTTTGCATGTGATAGCAAGGCCAAAAAAATTAGATACAGTTCTTTTGTTTTGATAATCAAGACTCAGCAAAAAGAAGGACTCCGGTTATTTCATTATTGAATGAGCTCGTCTATTCTGGCAGTATGTTTGGGGGTTTCTGATGGAATAAGTATATCCTTATTTTTAAACTAAACTCCTTTCATCATGAAATCTAGAATCCTGAGCCTGGTAGCAGCAGCCCTGTTGTTGCTCTCCTGCGGCAGCAGCAAAACCACTACTTCCACATCTACTGGTAATGCCTATGCTGTACCACCCACCATTCAGACAAGCTTTAGCACACAATACCCAACGGCCTCCAATGTGGTTTGGGGCGCCTACGACGTAGCAACCGTTCCCATTGACTGGGAATTAACCAGCTGGACAGCTCTTACGCCAACCGATTATGCAGTAACATTTGATATGGATGGAAACAAGTATTACTCCTGGTACGATGCCAATGGCAACTGGGTCGGTTCTTCTTATGCCCTTACCAACAATAGTTCCCTGCCTGCTGCAGTCAACACAACGGTAACCAATCGTTACCCGGGTTATAGCATTGATAAAGTACAAAGGGAAATATGGAAAGACCACGTGGCCTATGAAATAAAGCTTAAAGGCGGCGACAATAAAGTGAAGCTGTTAGTAGACGAAGCCGGAAATGTTTTGAAAGAAAAAAATAAATAGCACCATTTGTTTAAAGAGCTCAACATGTTGAGCTCTTTAAATTCCATCATGGTAAAGCAGAGAACTCTGTTCGTTCCAAGGATAGAGAAACAAAATGCCACCGTTTATTATTTTCTTGATCCCCGATCTATTATAACCAGGGCGATACCTGCTACCAAAGCAATAGCACCTGCATAAAGGGGCCAGGTTAGGGTTTTCTTTTCTTTCACGCTTATTTCTAAAGGCCCTGCGTCAACTAGTTTTTCTTTTGTAGTGTAATCAATGCCTTTTAGAATGAGCATAAGAAAACCTGCAATGCAAAGTATGTAACCAATTATTTTCATTTCTCTGTTAGTCCCCCTAAATTAAAATAACTTATCCGAAAGCAGGAATAGAGAGCAAGGCCCGGCCATACTGCACTATCAAATATGCGGGCGATTAACAAAGGAGATCGAAAATGAATTATTTCTTTGCCTGGCATCCATATATTCCCTTTTTGGCGTTTGGCCGCAACACGGGAAGGGTAGCTTGCACTACCCTTTAGTCAATGTTGATTTGCTTTGAGGCTTTTTGTTGTTTTTCACTTTTAGGAATGGTAATCTGCAAAATGCCATCGTTATAAACTGCTTTAACCTGGTCGTCTTTCGCATTATCCGGAAGCCGGAAAGACCTGGTGAAAGAACTGCAACTATATTCTCTCCTGCTATATTCCCTGCCGTCACTTCCTTCTGTTCTCTCGTTCTTCGATTCGGCACTGATCGTTAATATATCATCGTCAACCTTCAGTTTAAAATCGTCTTTCTTATAACCCGGGGCTACCACATCTACGGTGTACGCGTTGTCGTCTTCTGCCAGGTTTACGGCAGGCATGCGGCCTCCGGCGGAAGGAAAACGGGAGTCAAAAAGATCAAGATCAAAAAAATC
>DAIQPL010000261.1:2890-5945 GCA_036787395.1 Flavisolibacter sp.
TGCGGCCTCCGGCGGAAGGAAAACGGGAGTCAAAAAGATCAAGATCAAAAAAATCTCTCCATGGTTCCATTCCTCTTGTCTGATCTCTTCTTGTTAGATTATTCATATGACTGGTTTTAAAGGTGAACAAAACTATTTATCAATTAGTGCCACAAAAACTAAGCAAAACTTTATAAGACGATCTCATCATTTTGGTCATGCTTACTCATAGAAAATGGTTGGAGAAATAACTTGTTATTGATGCTGAGTTGGGCAAGAGAAAGAGTTGTATCGCTCAAGCAACAACTAACACGCCCGGCCTCTTTGCCTTACATATCGGCAAATAATTATAAAGGATAAGGAATAATTGTTGCTGTTAAATTTCAGACTGTATAAATGGCCTTTGGAATATTAGAATAACTATACACCGGATGAACCCCATGGAGATTAAAGCAATTGTAAAATATAGAGACCACTATGCGGAATACAGGATAAGCGAGGAAAGCAAAGGCATCTATAATGCCGTATTGGAACGCTATACTGGGAGCGTTCATGATAGGCCTCCTTCTTCCGTTATTATCACAATGGGAATACGCCGTTGGATTGGCAGCACATTTAACCAGCCTTTGATTGACAGCCTCGGGGAAGTTATAGAGGTTAATGTTCAATCAAACACCTTTTTCAGATCAAAGGATAAGGATGAAACAGCCATCGAAAACGAATGAGCATTGCTAAAGTTTTTCCGGCAACTATTTTTTAAAAAGGTTAGCCGTTAGCTACCCTATCAAATCAAACAGAAGGCGTTTGGACAAAAGCCTGAAGTTGTGCTGTTATAATAGGTGCACCAACTATATGCCATCTGTATTGTACCAATTGCTGTATTATCCTCAACTAATAAGCATTATTATTATCGCTGAGCTTTTTTGTGAACAAACGATTTAATAACTTGTGCTCACCCTATAATCAAACAAAATAAGAGCTCTGCCTTGCCCTATGTGGACCGCGGGGCTTTTTTTATTTAGGTAACAATATACCTGTTGGGACAAAAATCTTAAAATAATTTATTTCGCTGCCTTGTTCAGTCCTTGTTGATATATTTTTTTAATAGCCTTGTCTTCCTCTCTTTTTTCAATGGCCTCAATAGTTGGAATTAATTCCTTGTTTAAATTGGTTTTACATTGAATAATTCTACTCAATGCCTTTGCAGCACTCCATCTGACTACGGTCCCCGAATGTTCTGTATTGGCTAATAAATTCACAACTGCTTTTTTCAGGATTTTAGGGAACAAATGGGCTGAATTGGCAATTACCCTGGCCGATTCCCATTTTATCCTTGGAGCATCGGATTTCAGGCTTTCTATTGCAAATTCAAATCCCTGTTCATTAATAATATCCGCTTTCATCTTTGAAGCGTATTCCATAGATTCAATGATGGAGGCTTTATTTGTGTCAGTTTGATTTTTTGCCGAACTTATTAAGTGCTGAATGGATACTTTGCCATCAAGTAGAAGTTGGCTGATTGAAGAAACTTTTTCTTTGGCGGTAATGATTTTATCGTTTAATATTTCCTCAATAGTTTTGTTAGTTGCACTTGCCATCGTTCTCTTTCTTTATGTATTCCATTCTCTAATTTATCCTATTTTCAGAAGCAAGACGCAGAGTTTGTCCCAGCTGGTATATGGTTGCCTTATTTTATTTCCGGCTATTTATTTTCAGGGAAGATTTTAGTACAGCCCTGTAGTGTTTCCGGGCGTATTCTATTTGCTGGTCCGTAAGCTTGCCTTTTAGCTGCCGGTCCAGTGTTTCAACACGTGAAGGTTTTACCATTAAAATGAATTCGGCCATACATACAGTATCTGGAAATGTCATGACCACTTTGTTCATAAAGGCAAGCATTCTACTGGTAAATAAAAAAATAGCAGCGGGCATGCCAACAGCAAGAATTAAGCCTGTTTTTTTACAAGGAGCTTGTTCAATAATTATTTTCGCGTGCGTATACTATGGCTGTTTTTGACCGGGTTCGTTTAGCCTTGTTTGTAGTAGTTGTATGGCTTCCCTGCATTGATCCGGGGTAAGGTCATGCAGGTCTTGTTTTTGTTTTTCCGTGAGACAAGACTTCTGTAACAGTGAGTCTAATTTTTCTTTTCTTTCGGCAAGCTTTAATCTCACGTTTTTGTATTTGACACCAGCAAATACCTCAAGGCCGCGGTTGATAACACGCATTTCATCGGCGTAATTTTTTGACTTGCGATAAAGTTTCAATAACCGTTCAAAAGAAAGCGTAGAAGGGTACCCTTGTTTTATATTTTCTTCGTAATATTTTATAGCTGTTTGTATCTGGCCCCTTTCTTCGGCTTTTATGCCGGCATTATTTCTTTCAGCAGTTTTAGCCACGAGCTGTCCTTTCTCTTTTCGTTTCTTTACTTCGGTTTCCCACTTCTCTATTTCCTTATCAGGTATTTCAGTGGACCTCCGCAAACCTAAAACCACATCTTCCACTCCGCTGAAGATATGTTCAGGCAATAACCCATGGTATTTGTGAAGAAATTCCTCTGCTTTATCAACGGATACTATGACCATAATTAAAAATGGTAAATAAAAACCGCCATTCTAATAGGTGTTTACTCTAAATGACGCTGCCGGCTTACAACAGTTGCATACACCTGTTGCAAATAACGAAGGAAAACCTTTCAACTTCAACCCCTAGTTTTCAACAAGGATTTTAACCAGCTCAGCAGTCCATCAAAATGACGCTGTGGATAAATGGAGCGCAACACCGGAGTGCATTATAGTAGCCTTTTGATAGAGAAATGGCAAGTGTTTCTAATAAAATAGGGTGCTGCTCCCGCCCTTTCAGTAACAAAATGCAACGGCGTCTGCAAACAAAGTTTAATGGGATTAGTAATCAAAGGTTGGCTGCCTGCTGGTTACAAGTAATAAAAACCTACGAATACGATAGTTGCCACCTGCCGGTTTTTTATAACCGCCATTCTCATATATGCCCCGCATTATGCCACTGCAATAACGACTGGCACAGGACTTGAGAGAATTATTATGTATAAATTTTCATAGTAAT
>DAIQPL010000262.1:0-5883 GCA_036787395.1 Flavisolibacter sp.
GATATGTTTATGAAATCGCCTGTTCAAGTTTTTAACGCCGCAGGTGGATCGGTGATATCAATGGCAACCAACCATTTCTTATTTTCATTGAAAACTGTCCTGCATGCACACCCCGAAGAACAGCCGTTACGCTATTGTGATCATTGGCATTTTATTTTTTGTTTTTGGATTTGTTACCTGGCTTAATGGAACACTCATTCCTTTTTTAAAGCTAGCCTGTCAATTAGAAAATGATATCCAGGCTTTCCTGGTCACTTTTGCTTTTTACATGGCTTATTTCTTTTTAGCCATTCCTTCCTCTATCATTTTAAAGAAGACAGGGTTTAAAAATGGAATGGCCTTTGGTTTGTTAATTATGGCTATTGGATCGCTGATTTTTATACCAGCAGCCAATGCAAGAAGTTTTGGGTTGTTCCTTACCGGTTTGTTTGTACAGGGCACTGGCCTGGCTTTGCTGCAAACGGCCAGTAATCCATACATCAGTATTGTTGGACCCATAGAAAGCGCTGCGCAGCGCATCAGCATCATGGGCATTTGCAATAAAGTTGCGGGCATGCTTAGTCCTATAATTCTGGGTGCCTTAGTATTAAAAAATGCGAGCGATATACAGCAAAAACTGGAAGCGGCAACAAGTGGTTCGGCAAAAGAAGAATTATTAAACCAACTGGCCGCAAGAGTCATTACACCCTACATTATTATTGCTTTTGTACTGGTGATCCTGGCTTTTATGATAAAAAGATCTTCATTGCCCGAAATAAATACAGATCAGGAAGAAAGTGATAAAGCCCCTGGTTTTGAGAAAAAGAACATCTTTCAATTTCCACATTTAATGTTGGGTGTGCTTTGCCTTTTCTTATATGTGGGAGTTGAAGTATTGGCTGGTGACGCCATTGGCACTTATGGTAAAGAATTAGGAATGCCGCTTGATGAAACAAAGTACTTTACAACATTTACTTTATTTGCCATGCTGGCAGGTTATGTAGCCGGCATCCTTACTATTCCAAAGTATATCTCGCAGCAAAAAGCATTGGCCATATCTGGTTTACTCGGCGTCGTATTCAGTATAGGCGTGTTTGTTAGCGAGGGCTATATGGCCATTACCTTCATTGCTTTGCTGGGCTTAGCCAATGCCCTGATGTGGCCTGCTATTTTTCCCTTAGCCATCAAGGGCCTTGGAAAGTTTACAAACATCGGCGCTGCTTTGTTGATCATGAGTATAGCCGGCGGCGCCTTGCTGCCTTTGTTATACACTACCTTAAAGGACAAAGGAATTTTTTCTAATGATGTGGCCTTTCTTATATGTACTTTGCCTTCTTATATCTACATCATGTATTATGCGGTGAAAGGATTTGCGGTTCGAAAAGCAGTTCGATCCGGGGAATTGCAATCTGTTTAAAATCAAAAAAAAGCAATTCAAATTTCTTTCTTGCAAGCTGTGACGAACCAGCTTAAACGATGTATGGTGATTCCATTATTTTCTCCAATTTTATATTGGGGTACCGGGTAAAGGAATCGGGTAAAGACTAATTCGTGGAATTGGACAACCATTTATATACAAGTAATTCGGTAAGTATATAAGAGTTTATGCTTATTGTGCAATGGGTGCATACTCTTACGATCGCTACCTCGTGCATTGCTTCTTCCATTTTTAAATCCGTCGGTATTAGCTTTCACCCATTAATCATTAACCCTAAAGAAAAACCATGAAAATTAGTTTTTTCGTTTTAAGCGCAACACTTTTGGTAACAGCTTGTAATAGCGGGCCAAAAACTACCCCGGAAAGTAAATTTAGCCTGGGCGATTCTCTTCGTTTTGCTACTGATACTACAGGTTTAGCCGAATACCAGGCCTGGAAGGCCCAAAATGAATTAGGAAATCCTGAAGGCGAGCAAGAAGAAAAGGCCTCCTCTTCTGCTACTCAAAAAAAGAAAGCAACAACAAATAAAACTTCTGACGGCGATGGCTCAACCGGTACTTCGGGCACAACATCTTCGGAATCCGGAAATACCGCAAAAGCCAAAAAAGGCTGGAGCAAGACAGCCAAAGGTGCTGTAATTGGCGGAGTGGTTGGTGCTGGTACAGGAGCGGTGGTTAACAAAAAGAACCGCGCAGCGGGTGCCGTTATAGGCGGCGTCCTTGGAGCAGGTGCCGGTGCTATAATTGGCAACGAGATGGATAAAAAAGACGGACGTCATTAATAATTAGAACGAATTGAAACGAGCGTGGCCCAAAAGGCTGCGCTTTTTTTATGACCTATCTCTTCCAACCAGCCTCTCTTAAATCAGCCAAAAAGCAATTAGCGTCAAAGTTCGCCCTTCTTATCGGCGAAATTGTACCTTTAATAAACTGCTCCTTTCCATTTTTTTCGTCACTAAAATTTTTTATATGCTGGACGAAATGCCTGCTTTAAAGCCATTACAAAAGTCAAAATTCCTGGCTGCCCAACCAACCATTATCGAAAAGCTTCCGTTTGTTGACAGCCAGATTTCATTCAAACCTTTTGTTGATTATGTAAAACAAAAACGATCTGTTACGTCAGAAATGAAAGATCGGTTGTATAATCACCTGATAAGAAAGTTTGAGAGTGAACCCCAATTGCTGGAGCCCATCAGTGATATTGACCTGATAAATGAACACGTTGACCTGATGGAACTGCTGACAACGTCCTTGTTTCCGGTAGTGGCTAAACAGGAACAAAATAATTTCGCCCTGGCCTCGCCCTACCAGTTCCGGGTCTTTTATTATTCCGACAATTTCAGGAAATTATTTTTTGACAACGAAGAGCAATACCTTCTTCTCCCTGATGGCATTCCCACCGATCAATTAAAAGCCATACAATGCGCTGCCATCTATGACCATGCGCTGGAGAAATTTTATGGCATGCACTTAAATGAGGACCGACAGCTTATTTACCCCGTATGTGACCTGGAAACAAAGATGATAAGGTATTACCGGATAAGGTATGATCGCCGGTTTATTGATCTTCATTTGAAAGGCGAACTGCCTCCGATACAGGATTGTGGCGTGTGTATGAACACTTTCCGCATCCTTGACCTTGAAAAACAATTGGTAAAAATGCCGCTCGATCTTTTCCAGGCAGAAGGATTTGGCGTATGGGTGGCAGAAGACGTTACCACAACAGAGTCGCTGGAGATTATTAAAAAAATCTTACTACGGGAAACCTGCGGTACGGATGTAATTGATGAACTGAAGACAGCCGTCAAGGCACTGGTAGGCCTGAGTGATGTGGAAGTAGGCATCATGCCTTTTGTAACCATCAACGGGCAGGTGGTGCTGGATGAAGAAAGCAGCAGGAACAGTCTTGTTTCAAAACAGTGGCTAAATGGAAATGCTGAAAGTGTGGCACAGTTTCGTGGCCTTATTGATTTTATAAAAGAAAGGCCTTTCCCGATGCCCATCAGCAATTTGAGTGAGGAACTGCTTGACTTTGCCCCCTTTCTGAGGCCTGCCTATGAACGGGGTATAAGAAGCTATGTTTATTATCCTATGCAAAACAGTGATGGACTAATTGGTTACCTGGAACTTGCATCTCCAACAAGGAACTCACTAACGCAGGAAATTGTTATGAGGTTAGAACCTGGTATCCCTTTGATTTCACTAGCGATGTTAAAATGCCGCGATAGTTTTCACGATAGAATTGAGAAGCTAATCAAGGAAAAATTTACTGCTCTTCAGCAGTCTGTTGAATGGAAGTTTGCAGAAGTTGCCTGGGATCATTTGCGCAACAATGGCAAAACCAACCTGACCAAAAATGTAGCGTTCGAAAATGTTTATCCATTGTATGGGGCCATAGATATTCGCAGTTCCTCGCAGGAAAGAGCCCATGCTATTCAAAAAGACCTAAAAGAGCACCTGGTGCTTATAGCTAGCATACTTGAACAGTTGCAATCCCTCATTCAATTACCACTGTTAGAAGGACTGGAATTTAAAAATGAAAACATACGCCTATCCATTGAAGAAAACATGACCGCAGAAGACGAGATCAGGATCAATGAATTTTTAACTGGCGAAGTAGAGCCGCTTTTCCTTCACCTGCAAAAAACAAACATCGCTTCTCAGAAAATAATTGACGCGTACTTTGACATGGTGAATAAAAATGATAGCATGCTTTTCCAACATCGCCGGGAGTATGAGCAATCAGTGACAGCCATCAACAATGCTGTTCTTACTTATATAGAGGAAGAAGAAGAAATAATACAAAAGTCGTATCCACATTATTTTGAAAAGTACCGCACGGATGGAGTGGAATACAACATATATATTGGCCAGTCTATTTCGCCGACCAATCCTTTCGACCTGTTTTATTTAAAAAACATTCGTTTGTGGCAGCTGAAAACGATGGCTGGAGCAGCCAGGGTCACACAACGATTACTGCCTTCTTTAAAAGTGCCTTTACAAACCACCCAGCTAATCCTTATTCACAGCCAGCCAATCTCTATCAATTTTCGAAGAGATGAAAGAAAGTTTGATGTAGAAGGATCTTACAACATTCGTTATGAGATCATAAAAAAAAGGCTGGATAAAGTACACATCAAAGACTCCGCGGAGCGGCTGACACAGCCGGGAAAAATTGCTATAGTTTATTCCAATCAAAAAGATGTGACCGAATACGAAGAGTACATCAGGTTCCTGCAAAAGAAAAACAGTCTGAAGCAAGGAATGGAAATGCTTGAATTGGAGGAGCTGCAGGGAGTAAAAGGCCTCAAAGCCATAAGGGTGGAAATAAATATGGATGCAGTATCCTGACGATTTTCTGCTTTCTAGTGTCGGAGTAAACTGTTAGTCTCTGCCAAAGTAGGCACTACCGTTTCTATGCTATTGCTCCTAAGCTTTTGAACGTTTGATTAACTGCATGGCATTAGGTCATTGTCTTTTCTAGATTGTAAGGTCAACGTTGCCATTTTTTCACTATTAGAAAAAGTAATAGATATTCCTTCTTACCTACCACAGCGTACTTGTTTTTACACAGGTAGAGAAGGAAAGAGCGAAGACCTTCCTCTTCGCTTTATCGTTTGAATTTCAGTATTTATCTCTTTACCTTTCGCTACAAAACAACAGTAAGAGGAAAGACAACTATAGCTGAATGAAAAAAAAGACACTTGTTCTCTACGGCATTATCCTTCTCAAATTTATTCTTCAATACACACTTATTAGCCCGGAGTATGATCTGCAACGCGATGAATACCTGCACCTGGACCAGGGCAATCATTTAGCCTGGGGTTTTATTTCTGTTCCTCCTGTTACTTCCTGGATTTCGTACATCATTCATCTGCTGGGAGGTGGTGTATTCTGGGTGCATTTTTTCCCGGCTCTTTTTGGCGCCTTCACCATCTTTCTTGTATGGAAAATGATAGAAGAAATGGGCGGCAGTTTGTTTGCACAAGTTCTAGGTTCATTGGCTGTTTTACTCTCGGCTATCCTGCGGATCAATATTTTGTTTCAACCCAATTCCCTGGATGTCTTTTTCTGGACACTGCTCTATTATACCCTTATTCGCTACATCAATACCAATGATACCAGGTGGCTCTTTGCAACAGCACTGGCAACAGGTTTTGGTTTCTTAAGCAAGTATAACATCCTGTTCTTACTCGTGGGCCTGGTTCCCGCTTTTTTGTTGACAGACCAAAGAAGTATTTTTAAAAAGAAGGAGTTATACATCGCTGTCGCCATCACTTTAATTATCGTTCTTCCCAACCTCGTTTGGCAATACCGCCATCATTTCCCTACCTGGCACCAGTTAAATGAATTGTCGCAAACGCAATTAGTTCATGTAAAGCGCAGTGATTTTATAAAAGGACAGTTTCTTTTTTTTCTAAGTTCCTTTTTTATCATCATTGCAGCCTTTGTAGCATTTTTTGTTTA
>DAIQPL010000051.1:0-2064 GCA_036787395.1 Flavisolibacter sp.
CATCAAAAACAAATATTTGCTTCATGAAACTTATGCTAAAGAAAATATAGAAACCATTCTTGCAGATAACAAAGAAGGCTTGCTGGAATTGACCTGCGAAGAAACGCGTAGCTGCTGGCTTGAAAACAAAGGTGGTGGAAAGTTTGAAATGCACGCACTACCCTTATCTGCACAGTTGGCGCCAATAAACGCTATTGTTTGTACCGATGTAGACAGGGATGGAAAAGCAGACCTTATCCTTGCCGGTAACGAATATCAAACAGAAGTAATGACAGGGCGTTATGATGCTTCGTACGGAGTGTTTTTGAAAGGCAGTGGTAAAGGCTTGTTTGCCGCAGTATCGGCAATGCAAAGTGGGTTGGTAATTGATGGCGATGTTAAAGATTTAAAACTTATCTCAAATGCTAAAAAAGAACGTTTGTTATTGGCAGCCATCAATAACGAAAAAATGAAAGTTTTTAAACTAAAATAAGAGATTGAATCAACGGATAACCAGCTTAAATATTTTGACGCCATCTCACATTAGCATGTTTTTTTTGAGTCGGGCAAAGCATTAAGGGCCTATCAACAAAGAAATTTTACCTTAGTTATTCTCTACTCATGCACTTATAGAAATATTGCGGAATGAAAAAACTGATTCTCCTACAAGCCTTTGCAATCATTTTCGGCACGGTACAGTCGCAACAAAAACAATTAAAAAGGCCTGATGGTAAAATATGGGCTTCCTCTTCAATTGATACCATTGTAAAAAAATTAATGAATGAAGCCGAGGTAACGGGGCTTTGCTTGGGAATTATTGGTGATAACCGCGTTGCGTATGTGAAAGCCTACGGGTATAAGAACAAAGTAAAAGGCGAAAAGAATGATACTTCTACTTGTTTTTACGGAGCCTCTCTTGCCAAACCGCTTTTTGCTTTTTTGGTAATGCAGTTAGTGGAAGAAGGTAAAATAAGTCTCGATCAACCCTTATACACGTATTTACCAAAGCCTATACCGGAATATGCTGCTTACAAAGACCTGGCAGGTGATGAACGTTGGAAAGCCATTACCGCAAGGCACTGCCTAAGTCATACAACCGGATTTCCCAATTGGCGCCAGTTTAATCCCCGCAATAACGAAAAGCTTGAAATTTTTTTTACACCAGGGCAACGATATGCTTATTCAGGTGAGGGCTTGTACCTGCTTCAAATGGTAGTGGAAAGAATTACCGGGCAAACACTGGAAGACCTGGCGCAGGAAAGAATCTTCAGACCTTTCGGCATGAAGAGAACGAGTTTTTTATGGCAGCCTTCCTTTGAAAACAATTATGCTGTTGGACATACCATGAACGAGGATACTATTGCAAAAGATAAACGAACAAAAGCTAACGCAGCCGGGTCAATGGAAACGACTATTTCAGATTATGCCCGTTTTGTTTCCGGAGTTATGCAGGGGAAAGGGCTTTCTAAAAGATCAAAGGAAGATATGCTTTCATCCCAGGTAAAAATTTATACTAAACGGCAATTTCCTTCTTTAAACACAGACAGTACTGATGAAAATAAATCCATTGCATTATGCTATGGACTGGGCTGGGGTCTTTTTAAAAGCCGGTATGGAAAAGCTTTTTTTAAAGAAGGTCATGGTAATGGCTGGCAGCATTACACTATCAGTTTTCCTGGTAAAAATTACGCAGTCATAATAATGACAAATAGCGATAACGGGGAAAGTATGTTTAAAGAGTTAGTAGAAAATTTAACCGGTGTTACCATACCGTATAAATGGGAAGGATATACTCCTTACCGCCCTACTGTTAAACTACCGGAGAAGATATTGCAGCAATACACAGGTGTATATGATGGAAAGCTAAGAGCGACTGTATCGCTTGTAAACGGGCAGTTAAAAGTGGAATCCGAAACGGTAGGTTTACCTAAAACAAATTTGTACGCTGTAAGCGAAACTCATTTTTTCCTGAAAGTGATGGAAGCAGAACTGCAGTTTATAAAGGGTGCTGACGGAAAGATTGAAAAAGTGATCTTAGATGATGAAGGAGAACACTATGAATTAAAGAAAGTAAAATGAGGTCAT
>DAIQPL010000051.1:2164-12014 GCA_036787395.1 Flavisolibacter sp.
AACTCCCCGATATTCAAAAGCATCTCATAATAAGCTGGTTGTTCTTTTTCTTTTGGAAAACCTTCTAATGCTGAATAAACCTCGACCATTAATTTTCCGAGCTCTTCAAATTCGTCAGGCTTTGCGTTCCTTATATTGTATTTATGGTTACTCATACCTGTATAGGGCCATCAGGGAAACACTTAAGTTTTGGCATAGAAAAGGATTGAAGGTTGTTTAATGTGGTTGTAAAATACCAAAGATGTTTTCCTCAAGGTCCTTACAATAGGCAAGCCAGCCAACGCCAGGTACGTCCATCTTGTCAAGTGCCATAGTGCCACCAGCTTTTTTCACTTTGTCAATGTAAGTATCCAGGTTATCTACGCTGATGGTGCACACATAAGCATTAACCGGTTGTCCACTTGCAGGGGCATTTCCCATACGGGGTGTAATCCCTCCATTGATACCAGGCCACTTGTCACCCGGCGCATTTTCTCCTGTTTCCACCATGCGATAATTTCCCATTTGCTCCCCCAGGTTGGTAATTTTCCAGCCAAACACATCGCCGTAAAATTGCTGCATTTTGTCAAGGTCTTTTGCGTGAATTTCGAAGTGTACTACTCTGTTCATACGCTTAGTTATTAGGTTGCTTAAACGAAATGATAACAGGCTTAAAAATAATTAAGTTTTTGAAGCCGGTTTTTGTTTTCATTATAAAAGGAGATGCAACAGGGCCCATCGGCTAGGATTGAGTACCATAAAAGTGAGGGTGATTCTTACATTTTTACAACTTCTATAAAAAGGCACTTAAACGCATATATCATTTCAGCATCATCAGCGAAGCCATGGTTTCAATGCCATCCCACAAATTCTGCAGCCGGATGTTTTCATTTTCAGCATGCTGATTGTTATCGTGGTTGGCTATGGGAACCGTAATGGTTTTAGCATTTAAATGTTTTTCAAACAAAAACAGGGGAAGACTTCCGCCCATAGTTGGCTGCAATACAACCTGTTCTTTAGTAGTGGCTTTAACAGCTTCTATAACCTTTTTAATAATCGGAAGATCCATTGATGTTCGTTGTGCATTATAACCATCGTCAACCGAAATTACCTTTATGAGCTTTCCATGGTTTTTTCTTTCCTCTTCCGTAGGCTCGTGGTCTGTTACAAAATATCCCTGCGTCTTTACATGATCAATTAATTTTTGTTGCTGCCTTTTCCAATCATTACCTAACACCAACCTGAGATCGATAACGGCAGTTGCAAAAGTGGGTATCTGGTTCGATGCTAACTTCCCCACATTACCACTTTGCATGCCATTGATGTTTAACGAGGGCTGGTTAATTGCCTCACTTAACGTCAATCCCGTCATTTCAATTTCATTAATGCCCAGTTCAGTTTTCATTTGCTCATCAACTGAGGGCACTGCCTGCAAAGCTTTTTTTTCGGTGGGTGTTAATGGAATAACATCATCATAAAAACCTTTTACCGTCACTCTTCCTTTTTCATCTTTCATAGAGGCTAATAATTTTGCCAACATCATGGCAGGGTTAGGAGCCCAGTTGCCGTAATGGCCGCTATGTAAAGGTCTTTTAGAAGCATATATGGTAAGATCAAGATGTGCGTCGCCCCGAACGCCAAATACAATTTGCTTCTTTCCTGACTGGTGTACAGGTCCGTCACAAATGATCCACAGGTCTGATGATAATAAGGATTTGTTCCTTTCTAAGATTTCATTGAGATGCGGAGAACCCGCTTCCTCTTCTCCTTCGAAGAAGAACTTCAGGTTATACGAAGGTTGAAGACCGGTTTTTTTTATAGCATCATAAGCATTCAAAATAGCGGTCACACCGGCCTTATCATCAGAAGAACTTCGGGCATATATTCTCCATTCATTATTGTAACTGTTGTCACCAGGAAAAGAAATGTTGATGCCATTTTCATCTATGGCAGCCGTAAATAACTTTGGTTCAAAGGGAGCAAGCCCTTTGGCCCACTGAACAGGGTTAACCGGTTGCCCATCATAATGTGCATAAAAAATAAGCGTTTCGGTCGCGCCGGGAACCATCACTTCTCCATATATGGCAGGAGGTACACCTGCTGTTTGTGCCGTTAAAAGCTGAACTTTTTGTATGCCCCGCTTTATCATCATGTCCATGATGAAAGCAGCGTTTTTTTGAATGTTTACCGTGTCTTTAGCAACGTTAGGCAATGAAAGAAAGCTTACAAACTCTTTAATAATACCATTTCTGTTTTCAGCAACGTACTGCTTAACCTTAGCAATTTGAGGCGACTGCGCCCAAATACATGAAGCCATTAAAAAACAAGAGGGAAAAAAGAGAAAGCACTTTTTCATGAAAGGAATTTGTTCAAAGTAAGTAAAATAACGAGTAATCATTGAACCACTCTGGTGCGTCTGCGTAGACAGAACACTGCTTTGTTGCAAGCATTGTAAGGTTGTGCGTATAAGCTTTAAAAATAAACGTTAGCCCGAACAGCCTGTATCGCAATTCATTCAAAGCGTTACTCAATTAATGAAAGAGAAATTACAGGTTATTTAATTGCCTCTTTCTTGTGCGAATTCAGTGTTACAACTTTGTTAGTAAAGACATGCATCATGCATTCAGGCAGTCGTTCACATCAAACCATTAACCATGCAATCAAAAAATTTAATTAAGTCCGGCCTGCTATCATTTGCTTTAGTGATGGCTTTCATCCTTTGTTGGGAAAAATACTGGCGCAATAAGGGATTTAAAACTACCTACAACGACGATAAAATACTATGGGCTACTAAAAGGTCAGAAGTCTATCAGCCAGCCAATAAAGCAACAGTGTTTATTGGTTCCTCCCGCATCAAATTCGATCTTGATATTCCTACATGGAGAACACTGACCGGCGAAAACGCTGTGCAGCTTTCGCTCGTAGGAACTTCGCCAAGGTTGTTGTTACAAGACCTGGCCAATGACGAAAACTTTAAAGGCAAATTAGTGGTAGACGTTACGGAAGTCTTGTTCTTTTCACAAAACCCGGTGTTTCATAAATCAGCCAAAGAAGCTATCAGCTTTTACAAAAAACAAACTCCATCGGAATACCTAAGCTCAAAAATCAACTTTGCATTAGAATCCCAATTTGTTTTCCTGGAAGAAAAACGATTTGCCCTGACTAGTTTATTAAACGACCTGGAAATTCCCAACAGGCCAGGAGTGTTTGCTGTTCCTCCTTTTCCAAAGGGTTTTGAGTGGACAAAATTTGACAGGCAAACCTACATGTCAGAGGGCTTTCTTGCAGATACAAATTTGTTGAACAGGCAAACAGCCATCTGGAAAAAACTGATCATGGCTGATAAAACACCACCGCTTAATGGCGATGCCTTAAAAGCTGTATTTGTTGAAATCAAAACAGCTGTTGACAAAATTAAAAGTCGCGGCGGCCAGGTTATTTTTATCCGCACACCTTCGAGCGGTCCTATGGCGGAAGGAGAAAGCAAAGCATATCCCCGTGCTGCCTATTGGGATGCTCTTCTGTCATTTACCGGCACAAAGGGTATTCATTATACCGATGACCCCGTAACTGCGAATTTAACCTGCCCCGAATGGTCGCATTTAGCTCCTAAAGATGCTGTTAACTATACCTACCGCCTGGTAAACCAGCTTCGGCAAAGAGGGTGGTTTTCAAATCATTCTGCATCACTTTAATCTTCATCTGCTTAAATCTTTTTTGTTATGCTATTCAACTCTTATTCCTTCATTGTATTTTTTGTCATCATGGTGGCTTTGCATTATATGCCCTTTGCCTGGAAAGTAAAAAAAAGAAACCTTTTAATAGCCAGCTATATTTTTTATGCGGCTTGGAACCCACCATTTATTCTTCTTTTATGGCTTTCCACTGTGGTCGATTTTTTTGTTGGTCGCTCCTTGTATAACGAGGCCAACAAAAACAAAAGAAAACTATTGTTGGTCATCAGTCTCATTGGTAACCTGGGCATGCTTTGCTTTTTTAAATACGGAGGATTTCTGCTGGAAAATTTTGTAACACTCGTAAACGCCCTGGGTATTAATTATCATCCTGCAAAGCCTAATATTATATTGCCGGCAGGGATTTCTTTTTATACGTTCACTACTTTATGCTATACCATAGACATGTATAAAAGGGAAAGTAAGCCGGTGAAATCCTTATTGGACTTTTCTTTATTCGTTACCTTCTTTCCTCACCTGGTTGCCGGTCCCATTGTGAGGCCGCATCAACTGGTGCCTCAATTCCAATCGCCAAGAGTGGCTACACGAGACCAATTGATACAAGGCCTGTTCCTACTTTCCTTAGGGCTTTTTATGAAAGTAGTAATGGCTGATACCATGCTTGCCGGTGCAGCGGACAGTGTATTTACTTTTCCCCATCTTTTACTATCCTTAGATGCGTGGATGGGTGTGTTGGCCTTTTCCGG
This sequence comes from Flavisolibacter sp., assembly GCA_036787395.1. Classification (GTDB taxonomy): domain Bacteria; phylum Bacteroidota; class Bacteroidia; order Chitinophagales; family Chitinophagaceae; genus Flavisolibacter. Next base: position 6,585 of record DAIQPL010000051.1, read on the forward strand.
ACAGATATTTTTTGACTTCGCCGGCTATTCCACTTGTGCGATCGGCGTAGCTATGTGTCTTGGATTTAAACTGCCTGAAAATTTCCGCTATCCGTATGCCGCTATCGGTTTTTCTGATTTTTGGAAAAGATGGCACATTACTTTGTCTACCTGGTTACGTGATTATTTATATATACCCTTAGGCGGCAACCGTCATGGTGGAAAAAGGACGTACATCAACTTAATGCTTACCATGGTATTGGGTGGTCTATGGCATGGTGCTTCCTGGACTTTTGTGGTATGGGGCGCCTTACATGGTATTTATTTGTGTGTAGAAAGGATGTTGCGTTCGAAGAAAACACCTATTGATGATTCACCCCTGGAGATACGTCCAACAATTATCACAAGCCAAAAAAAACCTGTGGTAATGAGCGCTTCTTTTGCACCAGCTTTTCTGAGGAGAAGATCTGTTCATCTATTCTTTGCAGCCCTTTTTACATTTTTCCTGGTGAATGTTACCTGGGTGTTTTTCAGAGCAGCCAATTTTGACACAGCCTGGCGCATCCTTGCTTCTATGTTTGGCTTTGCAAAAAATGGGGCGGCTTTACTATCTACTTTAGATATTATCAAAGTTTCGGTCATCACTGTTATTCTAATTTCCACACATTGGCTGATGCGTAACACAAGTATTTTACAGGTAACACAAAAGGCTAAGTGGTGGCTGACAGGCCTTGCCTGGGCTGCCATGCTCATTCTGTTAGTTCTAAGTCAGAAGAGCAGCGATTCTTTTATTTATTTCCAGTTCTAACGAAAGAAGTAGAATCATATCGTTACAGCCTCTTATAATAAAGAGGCTGTTTTTTTTATTCCAGGGTTCGGGCGGCAAGGGGCTTTCCGAAATTGTAATTCAAGTTGACGGTCTTTAAAACATTTCAGTTTTGTTTTACAAGGGACGGGCTTTTGTTTGCGCAAGGAGAAAATTCTCTGGCATTTAAGTAAAAGGTATTTTACTTTAGTAGACATTAAATTCTGCAATATGAAATGTGCTGTTTTAGCCAGTTTTGCCAGGAACGTTTTTTTAGTTTTTATGATTTTGTCCCTGGGAAGTTGTTTTCACTATAGAGTTGTCAATACAAACAATGATCCTTCCACAGAATATGAAACAAAAGTGTTACGGTCCTACTGGTGGGGGCTCGTTAATAACCCAAAGGATTTTCATATTCCTAATTGTAAAAACAGCAATGCTATTGATGAAGTGAACTTCACACAAAAATTCGGGCAAACGCTGGTAACGCTCATTACACTAGGCATTGTAAATTCTGTAGAAGTAAAGTGGAAATGTCATAAGCCCTGCCAACCTGTAGGTGGCGGGTTATAAAAGATATTGTAATCAAGATATGGCTGCACAACCCCAAATAACACAAACCAACCTTAAGGTATGGACCAACCGGCACGATACATTTAAGCAACCGATCAATAATTTATTTGATGTGGCAAATGGCGATACCGGTAATATGGTTGACCGCTACCTGGCAACAACCGCTTCCATACAAGCGCTCATAGGCAAGGCCATTGAGCAGGGAAAACCATTAAGGGCTTTGGGCGGAGGATGGTCGTTTAGTAAAGTTGCCACCACCGATGGATGGATGGTGAATACTAAAAAGTTGAACATGCTTTTTCCCATAAATAATCCCCAGAACACATCAGCAAACTACCGGGGCAGGCATGACCAATTAATTTTTGCACAGTGCGGTAACTCTATACAGGAATTAAATACTTATTTGAAAACCGTCAACAAATCACTCAAAACGTCCGGTGCCAGTAACGGACAAACTATTGTTGGCGCTATATCAACAGGAACCCATGGTTCTGCAATAGATTTTGGATCAACACAGGACTTTGTCGTGGGCCTGCACATTATAGTAAGTCCGAACCTTCATGTATGGTTAGAAAGAGCTTCCTATCCTGTTGTTTCCGATTCTTTTATTCAACGGTTCCAAACAAAACTGGTACGTGATGATGACCTGTTTAATGCTGCTTTGGTAAGCTTTGGAAGCTTTGGCTTTATTCATGGTGCCATGCTCGAAACAGAAGATATATACCTGCTGGAATGTCATCGGCTTCGGATACCTATAGATGATGCTTTAAAACACACCATGGCAACACTTAATTTTTCCAACACCCATTTTTTACCGCATGGCAGTGAACGGCCCTTTCATTTCCAGGCGGTGGTAAATCAATACGACCTGGAAAAAGGCGCTCATGTGATGGTAATGTATAAACGACCATTGAAACCGTACCAGCCTCCTATTGTTGATTTTGACAAAGCGGGACCAGGAGATGATGTGCCTGCCTTCCTGGGTAAATTAACTGACCTTATTCCTGCCCTTACACCCGTGGCGGTAACTAATCTTATTAAAACGCAGTATGCTCCTTATTCAAATGTTTTAGGAACCTCGGGGGAAATATTTACAAACAACAATATCCGCGGCAAACTATTAAGTACTGCCATGGGAGTACCTATCCAATTTGTAAATGAAATAAATGAGTTGTTGATCCAGTTGAATAAGAAGCACGGTCCGTTTACCGGCGTCTTTTCTTATCGCTATGTAAAAAAATCAGGAGCCCTGCTCGCTTTTACTAAATATGAGCATACCTGTGTTGTAGAATTAGATGGTGTGCAGTCTTCTATCACAGAAAAGTTTTATGAAATTGTGTGGAACGAATTGGATAGAAGAAATATTCCCTACACTATACATTGGGGAAAGATTGGCAAGCTCACCCAGGCAAAATTACAGCGCATGTACGGAGGCGATATGGACAAATGGATTGTTGCAAGAAATAAATTGTTACCAGCTTCTTCCCTGTCGGTATTTAATTCACCAACCTTACATGATTGGGGACTTGATAAAGATCTTTCATCACTTCGGCCTTTCTAATCAAAATGTCTATACTGCTTATAGCTATGGAGTGTAAAATTTTTTAAAGCACAGCTGAACCGGACGCCACTATCTCCGCTTCTTCCCTGACTTTTTTTCGATCTATAGTTTTGCCATAAGTAAATCTTCGCAGTGCCCACTCCAAAGGTCCAAAGCGATGCCGTCTTAACCACCACTGGCTAAACCAAACCTGTATTATCCAAATGGATGCAGCCATGATTAATGCAATAGAAGGAGTGATCCTTTCAAACAGGTTGAAAAATAAACAAACCGGCACTACTATAATGGCCTGCAAAATATAATTCGTGAGCGACATGCGGCCCAGGTTGGCCCATATAGTAAACCGAAAGCGTTGACATAATAAAAAAAGGACACTGGCATACGCTGATGCTAATCCTACCTTGTGGATCAGCCATAACATGCTATTCAATGTTCCTCTTATGATCCTTGTATTTCCTAAATCGGGCAAGCGGGATAGCTCATCATTGTAAAACTTCAAAACACAATAACTGGCGGCGCCCGCAATCAATCCAAGAACGGCCACAGTTTTCAATTGCGTGTTTGTTAACTGTTTTTTATTTTGAATGAAAACCCTTCCTAAAAGCAAACCGCTGAGTAAAAAAAATAAAGTGCTTTCCCAGTAGAAGATAGCCGTGGTGTACCAGTATTTCACCCACTCAAAATTGTCTACCCAATAATTTGCATCGCCGGCGGCGGGTCTTTGAGGAAAAGATAATTGCAGCATTCTGCCTGTTTCGGGAATAAGAATTGACAGGAAGAAAGTAATCACCATGACAATGATTATGGTTCGGTTTGAAGAAGTATAAAGGAAGCTTACCACTAACATTAATAAAGCATAGGGCGCCAGAATATCACCATTGCGTAAAAGAATGGCATGCAACAGCCCAATGATCAATAGTCCCACCAGCCTTTTACGATAAATGTAAAGACTCCGTGCCGGGTTACCTGTCTTGCTCATGTGTAACACAAAGCCAATGGCAAACAAATTAGCCAGCAGGGTATAGCATTTGGAATCGATTATGAAAGAAGTGGTTTTATCTAAAACAATGTCGAAGGCTGAGTACGTGTCCGCCGGAGCATTGCCAAGGTTCCAGGCCACATAAGCAAACAATACTCCTGTAATGGCAAAGCCCCTGACCACATCCAGGTAATGAATACGCTGGTTTGGCTGAACAGGAGTGGAAACCATGGCAATTAATTTTGGGCTGGCAAGATAAGTTAATTTGTGAAGTGTTGTTTGTTACGCTATTGGCAGCCCCGCTAAAAAAGCAAGGAGCGCAAGGCAATACGGAAAAATTTTATGTACCCGGCTACACTGCTGCATTGAGTTTCTGTTGCGTCGCACACTTGTACAAAGGGCTTCTATATTCAGCAAAACAGTTGAAGCTGCCCGACGTTTGTTTTTCATAAGAAACAATACATATCCTGGGGCCGCGTTAAGGAGAAAGCCCTGCGAGACTGCACTCAACTAATTCTTATGATGATTCTAACAAGTTTGCTCCTAACTTTCAGTGTCAAAACCCCAAAAAAGGGACATTCTAAATACATGCGTTTATGAAAAAGGCCATTTTGTTTTTACTGGTTATAGTCACCGTTACTGCAAAGGCGCAATCCTTAAAAGATTTGCTGTATAGCGGAAAGTTGAAAAACGATTCAAACACTGTAATAAGAAAAACGGACGACCTCAGTACTAAAATTGATACGGCCCGGAAAAAACAGGCTGAGCCTGAAAAGCCGAAAATTGTAGCAACAATACCCGTTGATTCACCAGGTTCCAAAGTGGCTCCGCCGGTAGAACAGGCGTCTACTGTGGCAGGCACAACGGCTGTAGCAGGTACAACATCTGTGGCAGGAACAACAGCGGCGGTAGGTACAACAGAAGCTGTGACGACCGAAGCTCCGGTAAAAAATACTGCCGCCCCGGTAAAGAATAACAATAAGATCTGGAAAGAGTATACCGATTCCCTGTCAGGAAGTTTGAAAACGGAAGTATTGTCATCAAAAAAGGTAAAAAAGGAAACCTATTATTTAATGGTGGAGTATGAGATTGACACAGTTGGCGCGGTAAGTGTTACAAATGTTACCGCTTCTCCTGAAAACACATTCCTGCAGGAGCAGGTTAAACAACGCATACTTTTATCGCCTCCCCAACTGAGCCCTGTTGTAGACAGTTCTAATAAAGCACGTAAGGTTAAAAGAAAGTATAGTTTCAATATTACTAAGGAATAATGTGGGCACTGTTGTTCGGGTGTAATTTACATATCAGAACAGCAAGGTTGTCGTTCCTTATATTAATCAGCGAAATTCCGTGATACTTCATTATTGATAAGAAGAAGAGTTATTTACGCTGAAGCACCCCACCCAACCATACTGTCTTTGAGATAACTCGTTGATCAACTTCAATGCTTCCAGGCTTCATCATCCGCTTTTCAACTGTTCATCTTCGATGGTACGTGATCTATAAAAAATACAAGGTTTTGAAATGAACTTT
>DAIQPL010000051.1:12114-18239 GCA_036787395.1 Flavisolibacter sp.
TTCATCTTCGATGGTACGTGATCTATAAAAAATACAAGGTTTTGAAATGAACTTTCAATTTCATCGCGGTTGTTTTCAAGCAAACTTTCCTTTAATGATTCCAGGTAAGGGCCATCATTTAACCTGTCACTATTGTAGGGAATAGAGTCAATTACAGTATCACCTATCATCAGGGTTAATGTCATACGGCTTTAGTAGTCCATTAAACTAAATAATTTTTTTTACAATTGAAACAAAATGCCGCCGGACGAGTCATCGTTACAAATCCCCTTTCTGTTCCCTAGCCTCGTTCAGGTTAGTAAGTGCTGACACCATTTTTCTGAAAAACAGCTAATTACAATTCAAAACCTTTTTCCTTGTTTGCCAGTGAAGCCGATTTGAAAAAAATTATTGAACCAGGGTTTGAAGAAGGCTTTACAGCAACAATGGAAACGCATGATGAATTTGTCAGCAAAAAAGAAAAGAAATAAACCCCCATAACAATCATTTTTGGCATTACCGTCATCCACGGATGGCTTTTTTGGGTTTGAAGAGAAATAATTTTCAATTATTCGTACTTTATAAAACGGTTTATCATTAACTAAAACTTTAACCATGAAGAAAATAACGCTAATAATTGTTATTGCTTTTGTGATAGCCTCTTGTGCAAGTTCAAGAATAGGCCAGACATCGCCGTATGCAGACGGTGGTTATAATGATTCGCTTATCACGCAGTCCTTGTTTAATGACAAGGCTTCCACTATTAATGAAGAAGGCATTCAGAAAATTTTAGACGGTAGTTTTAAATTGCCGACACAACTAAGAGTTGCGATAGTAAAATTGGAAAATTCACAGGTGCGACGGAATTACTGGAGTTATTGGAGCGACGAGGAATATCTAAAAACACAACAATCTTATCTGGACCTTTTCGCCGAAAGGTTCAGGCAATCTTCAAGGGTAATAAAATTATCTGTCATCCCCGACCTTCTTATTTCAAAGACACCTTCGTTCACCAATATCCGCGAAGCAGCAGTAAGGATGCAGGCAGATATTGTGGTAGTTTATTCCATATCAGGCGATATTTATTCAAAGTATAAATTTTTATCAAAGCCGGATATAAAAGCTTTTGCCACCACCCAGCTTATTATATTGGATGTAAGAACAGGCCTGGTTCCTTTTTCAACCATTGTTACCAAAGACTTCCTGGCTCATAAGGGGAAAGAGGAGATTAACAACACTGAAGCAAGAAACAGGATACAAAATGAAGCGGTACTAATGACGATTAATGAAATTGGGCAACAGGTAACGGAATTCCTCAAAATAAGTAAGTAAGCTTTACTTAAAATGAAGGCTACCGTTTAAATGATGAAACGCTCGTAAGAAAGCATGGCGTCTCCAAAACCAGCGACATTACCAATTAGCTTTCCAGGGCCCGCCGCAAATAATTTATTTGTCCTAAGTGGTAAGAAAAATGTGCTGTCAAATGAATTAAAAAAAAGGCATTGGTCATTGGGTAACCTAAAACCTCTTCAATGTGAAACTCTTTCAAACTTGTTTCTTTTAAGTTTGCGAATGTAGAACCAACCACAGCTCTTGTCATATCAATTTGTTGAAGCAGTTCTTGTCGTTCTATCCCTTTTAAATTGAATTCGGCATCTCTGTCCCGGACATAATCCTGGTTGCCCATATTTTTACCTATGTATGTTCTGAGATTGCCAATAAGGTGTAAGCATAGGTTTCCGGAAGAATTTTTTATTGCACCAGTAATTACCCAAAGGTTCTTCTCTTGTTTAAAACTTTCTATTTCCTGTTTAAGCCGGTTTATATCCCGGTCATAAACTTTGGCAAATTCAGTAATCATGTAGCAAACTTATGAATTGACGAACGTGTTTTCAGCCTATTTTTGCAGGTCCGGCCCGGATATTTATCAGTTAATAGATACAATTATGGCCACTGCAGCATCCATAGCAAATCAAACTATCCGGATCTTAACCTACATAAACAATTCCATGCAGCCGGAAGACGATGGCGGGGCGGACGATATTTTAATGGCATTATATAATATGCATAAATTATCTCCAACACATGCCGTAATCACCTGCCCGATACACCATAGAAATTTTTTTTACATCAGCGAAAACTGCAAAACGGTTTTTGGATATGATGCCCGGTATATGGCAGAACATTTCAAAGAGATACAGAACTACTTTTCACAAATACATGCAGCCGATATGAGCGATATGAAGGATTGCATGGAATTTCTTGCATCGTTTATGAAAAATGAATCGCCCGGAGACCACCATCGGTTCAGAAGCATTTTTCACTACCGTTTCAGGAATGCTGAAGGAAAATATATTTACCTCCAGGATGAAAAAGCAACCCTGGTGACAGAAGGGAAAAACGTTGTTCATTATTCAATTATCCGCACCATGCCTGACGAGATATTTTTTGCAGGCGTGAAAATGGAAATATATAAAGACGAAAAAGGATTGAAGAAAATAGTTGAATACAAACCCTCCTTATCAAACAATAAATTGTCCAACAGGGAAAAAGACCTCGTACGCCTTATAAAGCAGGGACTTACTACAAAAGAAATTGCCTGCCAGCTAAGCATCAGCCATAATACGGTACGGAATATAAAAAGCAAAATGTTTGCAAAGTATAATGTAAACAATGTGATAGAATTATTAAACATGACAGGTTAAGAATCCATATGCGTTTAGTTTTTAAATCTTTTATCTGTCAATGAAACCAAAAAGGCTTTTAAATCTTTCTTCTCCTGCTTTGTTAAATGCAGTGGTTTTTTCAACAGGCTGTCTTTGTTGATGGCATTTGGAACCGTCTTTTTTGTGTCGTTATAAAAATCAATTACCTGGTCCAGTGTTTTAAACATGCCATTGTGCATGTAAGGCCCAGTGACAGCAATATTTCGTAAGGAGGAAGTTTTAAATTTACCGATGTCCTCTGCGTTTCCAGAGATAACAGACCTTCCACTGTCATTTAAATTCCTGCCATTGAACAATCCAATATTGCGGAATTCATTGGCCGTAAGGTCAGCACCGAAATGACATTTGACACATTTCCCTTTTCCATTAAAGATTGCAAAGCCTCTTTTTACCCCGCTACTTACAGCAGCCGGATCATCTGAAAACTTCCAGTTATCAAAGGGGCTGTCACTTGTTTCCAATATTCGCTCAAATGCTGCAATTGCTATAGCAAGGTTTTCCTTTGATGGTTCGCTATTGAATACGTCTTTAAAATAGTCATTGTACTTCTTGTCATTTTTTAGACGATGCAAGGCTTCCCCAATGGGCAAATTCATTTCGTCAGGATTTTCAATTGGTGCCAATGCCTGCTGTTCAAGGGTTTTTGCACGTCCATCCCAGAAAAAGGACCTGGACAGCGAGAGGTTCATTGCCGTAGGCGTATTTCTAACCCCCTTCTTTCCTCCTACACCCCTGCTTACAGCAGAATTATCTGCAAAAGCGTATTGGGGTTTATGACAGGTTTTACAACTTATCTTATAGTCTTTGGAGAGAATGGGGTCAGAAAACAGTAATTCCCCCAATGTTTCTTTAGTTACTGTGTTATGTGCCGTTGTTGATTGTATGAAAACAAAGGCTGTGATGGTACCACAGATAAGAACATGCTTTTTCATGCTAAAAATTATTTGGTCCTGCCCATCGTTAACCGTAGCATGCCTTTTTCCCGATCTTGACAGCTATCACTGATTGTCTGAAATCGAATAGAATCTGAATTAGAAAAAAACAGAACTTTATAAACCGCACGTACTCCATTACATCCATTGTCAACAAAAGAAAGTACGCTGTCCGCAGGATTAAAACTATAGGTACCGCTTACAAATGGCTTTTTATTAATGTAACCTTCCATGCTATAGTCCGGCTTAAATACAACGCCGGTAACATTTCCTTTTTCTGATGGTTTGCTTTCCCATCTTCCTGTCAGGCTATCTTTTGAAGGAAAAGCATAAAAAATGACAGACATAAAAAACAAAATTTTCATAATTAATTTTTTTAAAGGTTATCAACTACACCTATCTGTTTTGCATAGCAAACTTCCATGAAGACTGAAAATTGGGCAATGGTATATTTGTACTATAACAAGGTTAGGCTAATAACTGAGATGCTTATATTTAACCAGCGCAAGCAGCTAATGATCCATCCCCTATTAAAAGATGATCCGTTTTGTTTTCACCTGTAAGCCCCGTGTCCTCTTTTATGTCCTATTTGTGTTTTGATTTAATAATGTAAACGAATGAAGCCATTAAGATTAGAAGTGCTGTTATTTTTTTGTTTGTCTATTGTTACCACTGCTGTTGCGCAAAAAAACAAAGACTTAAAAGTGATTGCTTATTACAGTGGACCTATAGCTGAACTGGACAGCATTGATGTGAATAAGATCACACATATTATTTTTTGTTTCGGTCATTTAGATCACCAGCGTTACAAAGTGGATAATGCAAAGGACACAGCCATTATTAAAAAAATGGTGAGTTTAAAAGCGAAAAATCCCGCCCTCAAAGTGCTTCTTTCCCTTGGCGGATGGGGCGGTTGTGAAACCTGTTCCGATGCTTTTTTTACCAGGGAAGGAAGAACAGCGTTTGCCCGCTCTGTGAAAGAACTTACCAACTATTTCCAAACGGATGGCATTGACCTGGACTGGGAATATCCTACCATACGGTTAGATAATGATATTGATAAGAACCCGGTACATAAAACAGTACCGGAAGATTATAATAATTTCACCGACCTGGTTCGGCAATTAAGAAAAATATTGGGCCCGTCGGCGATTGTTACGTTTGCGGCCGGTGGCTTCAATACATTTTTACAAAAATCCGTGGACTGGAAACAAGTAATGAAAGAAGTAGATTATGTAAACCTCATGAGCTACGACCTGATTAATGGCTATGCCACAGAAACCGGCCACCACACAGCTTTGTATTCTACACCAAAGCAAAGGGAGTCAACTGACAATGCTGTTCAATATCTTTTGAAGATTGGTGTAGATCCAAAAAAAATAATTATCGGCGCTGCATTTTATGCAAGGGTTTGGGAAAATGTACCCCCTACAGATAATGGTCTTTATCAAAATGGAAAGTTTAAGCAGGCAATATCTTACCGCAATTTTGCTGAACGCCTCTCCGCTAACACCGGGTATCAATCTTATTGGGACGATATCGCCAAGGCGCCTTATTCTTATAATGCAAAAGAGAAAAAATTTGCGACGTACGATGACGAACGGTCTATAAAATTAAAAACACAGTATGCCATTGATAAAGGGCTTGGGGGTATTATGTTCTGGGAAATCACAAATGATTTGCACAAGGGCGGATTGGTAGACGTGATCAACAAAACAAAAGGAAATTAAACATCCGGCTTCCGATGGTCTTATATTGGCTTTGTTTGCTCCGCAGTCCTTGTGTAATCGATGGCCATTCAAAACAAAACCCTGTCTAAATCGACAGGGTTTTGTTTATGAGATCTACCATTTACATTTTATTTCATGTCCATCATCTTGCCGTCTTTATCCATCATGTGACCATCTTTATCAATCATTTCACCTTCTTTAAGCTTCATTGTGTGATCCTTCATTTTTACATCACCATTGGTCATAACCTTGCAACCGTCAGTACAGGTCATCGTCTCTTTCATTTCCTCCCAGCTACCGTTTTTCATTATCATCATTTTACGATCCTTCATCATCATAGTACCTTCTTTAGCCGTGTTGGCACTTTCGTTCGTGAGAGTAGTAGCCGTGTCCAGAGGCGCCGAGGATACTTTTGTAACGGTATCTCTGTTGATATTAGTGGAATCGGTAGTTGCGGTGGTATCTGAGTTACTATTACAGGCAACAATAGCCGTTAAAAGAAATAAAAGACAGAATAATTGTTTCATGTTTCGTTGGTTTTAAGCTTATGAAAAATAATTGATTCTTTTCAAGACATTCAAACCCTCAAAGTTCAAGCCATATCTCCTTCTGCGGCGAGTTTTCCTAAAGGGATTCGTTTACATGAAGTGGCAAAGAGGTGGTTACGCTTTTTGTTTGTTGTGACATTCTTTTTGTCACTTTCTTTTTGTCACTTTCTTTTGCTTGCTCAAAAGAAAGTAACCAAAGAAAAGAGCAGA
>DAIQPL010000263.1:0-5868 GCA_036787395.1 Flavisolibacter sp.
CACCAAAAGTTTTTTTCGATATAAAATTACCAGTACCATTATCAAGCAGCATTACCCACATGTCCTGGCTTCCGTGATTGCCGCTAACGTCACCGTTATTGGACATGGTAAAACCAGCTACTCCGATTTTGCCTTCTGTAGTAACAGCAACTGCCGAAGGGCGATCATCGCCGGTACCACCCAATGTTTTCTGCCATTGCAATGTTCCGGTGCTGTTGATCTTAATTACCCAGAAATCGGTATACCCATGATTAGGGCCAACATCGCCATTGTTGTTGGTAAGCGTATAACCAGTGAGTACATAACCACCATCCGGTGTTGCTGCAGCTGCTACACTGTATTCATCAGCGTTTCCACCATAAGATTTTTGCCAGCTGATGGCACCGGTGGCATCCAGTTTTACAACCCACATATCAATACCACCCTTCGTGGAAGTTATATCACCATAGTCACTTGTAGTTCGGCCTGAAAGCAGATAACCACCATCAGAAGTTTTAATGATCGAATATCCATAGTCGCTACCATTGCCCCCAAGTACTTTTTGCCATGCAAGCGTAACAGAACTCAATACAGTAAAATCCTGTTCTATTGAAATTTCCCTGGCAGGAGCTTTACCATTTATTAAAGAGACTGTTAGAATCGTTGTTCTTTTAGCGCCTGTAGTATTCTCTTTTGACAGTTTCACCTGAATAGCATCATTGCCTGTGCCAGCGGCTTTGTTCACTTCTATCCAGTCGATGCCTGCAGGTATGGTTACCTTCCAGTCGGCATTGGCATCAATTGAAATATTAGTTGCAGTGCCTGCATTTGCCGGCGACTGTATCGAGGACTGTGACACACTTAGATGATAAGTAGTTTCAGGTTGTGGTTTCGGGTCCACCGGATCTTTTTTGCACGATGCTAAAAAAAGCAAACTGACCAGCAGTGAAAGAACGGGGATTGAAAAAACTCTGATAGCCTGACTGCCATTTTGATTTGCAATACTCAGTTCAACTTGTTTCATGATTGTTGGTTAAAGGTTTTAAAATGAATTGCAAGAATAGTTACCAACAAACCCTAAGTAAAGTGCAGATGAACTGGAATGAACAATTTAATGAATGAACTGTGTTGACAAGACATAAAAAGTATTCGGCTACATTAGATCATTGTTTGTATCGCTTGTCAAAATTTTATTTACGCGTTTGTATAATTTATCTAATCTTGAATTTTATTAGTGAAACTTAAATCGGAACAAGTATAGTGGGGCAGATCGATAATGATTGTTTGATGAAGCTGTAGGGGCTTTGGTTATTAGTTTTGTTGACCCCGTTTTTTATTTAGCAAATTATCTTTTTGATAATCTTCTTTCACTCCTAATGAAACATTTGTTTTTACACGAAAATCTTTGTGACTCATTTGCCAGCATTCTCCCGTGTCTTTTATGATGATGGTATAAAGAGTATCTGAATGGGGGCCATAATCAATCATGTACCATATGTAGCCATCTCCCTTGGGTGTTACTACTTCAATTGGGTCTTTGAATTCTAAAGCGATCATGAATGCCTTTACATCATTAATGTAAAAGCTGTGCCATAATATTTACGGACTTAAAGCAGTCTGTGCAAGACGTTTACGCACTTCCAACTGCTTCCATACCCCAGTAATCCTGTATGGTTTTATTGAAACAGGAGCAATAGCAGTTTACCATGAAAAATCAGTTAAGCTGTTTGAAAAGCTTCAATTTCGGCACTGCACTTCTTCACAATAAGTTCAGTAAGGGTAGCTGCCCTGAAACGTCTTTTGCAATCGGCGAGCTGCATTACAATTGTGGAAGCTTCTTCGGCATGTAGCCTACGTATGGGTTGATGATGTAAAGTTTTTACCATAAGCGGAAGCACAGCCCTATAAAAAGCATCGGAAGTTAATTCTTCTCTTTCCAGGATTCTAAGGTCGCGTTCGGCAGCCCGTTGCCGGATTTCATCAGGAGAATAAACATCATTTTCTGCTCCGGCCATTCGCTTATCAAAGGCTTGTTTTAAAATGGCCCTGTAGATATAGTCATCGATTTCCACTCCGTTATCGATAGCATTTACCAGGTTGCGGCTTTGAGACAGAATGTTTAAAGCACAGGCAATAATTTCGGAAGAAATACCTAACTCAACGGACTTTTCTTGAATTAGGGGACGCTGTTGCACAGGATGGTTGGTCATTGTTTTGGATTTAATAAGGTGACTAGATGGATACCCCGGCCACAACAGCACTAAAAATGCCAGAACCATAAAATGTTGATAACTAATTATCATAACCTTTCGAAATATAAAATTCTTGTTAGCAATCAAGAGGAAATAAATAACACAAGCAGACTGATGGTTAACAACAGCGAACAAAATAAACGGGTCCCCATTACTTAATAATTTGTTCACCTTTTCCGGCGTTGTCTTTGTTCAACCTGCGACGCAATGTCCATGAAAAGAATATCCATCATACTATTGATTGCGTTAATCAATTTTTCCTGCAGATCCACCTTACATAAAATCTTTGGAAGGAATAAAACACCACACGAGCAATATGCCGATAAACTTGAAGACAGAAACCTCGACAATACGCCGGAGGGGCGGGCTTGGATAGCTGCTTCAAAAAAAGCGTTGGAAAATCCGCAAACTATTGGACTTCCGTACCGGCAAAACGGTTTCTTCCAAACTGACAGGCCACGTTCGCTTGGCCTGAAGTTCCGTGCAAGGCAGGGAGAACGGTTAACGTTTACATTAAGTAAAAAGAACGCGTCGAAATTTACTCTGTTTGCCGATCTGTTCAAAGCGAATGGAATCACTGGTGCGGCTGTTTTGTCTGCGGACACCAGTTTGCTCCAGTTTAATTATGATGTAGACGAACCGGGCGATTATATCTTAAGATTACAACCACAATTATTTCAAAGCGGCGAGTATAGTCTTTCTATTTCAACCGGGCCTTCCCTAGGGTTTCCTTTGTCACATGCTAAGGCAAAAGTGGCAAGTTTTTGGGGTGATGATCGTGACGGCGGTAAACGCAGCCATGAAGGCATTGACATATTTGCGCCAAAATATTCTCCCGCTATTGCTGTTGCGGACGGTTATGTTGTAGGTGTAAAGCAGGAAGGCATCGGCGGCAAAACGGTCTGGTTAAGGCCAGAAGGAAAAAACTACACTCTTTATTATGCCCACCTGGATAAACAACTGGTTAATGAAGGACAGTTTGTGAAAAAAGGAGAAGTGATTGGGCTCGTAGGAAATACTGGTAATGCGAAATACACTGCTCCACATCTCCATTTTGGCGTTTATACCCTTCGCGGTGCTATTGATCCGTTGCCTTTTGTTAATCAAAATGTAAGGGCACCTTCTGAGGTTCCGAATAAAAGTTTAGCCGTTTCATTAAAGCTTATTAAACCAAAAAAAGCCGGCGATAAATTAATTGCTGCAAATACAATGGTAATACCGTTAGCAGTAACATCAACTACCTACATAGGCGAAACACCAGATGGCGCAGTTATCCGGGTATCGTTCAACGAAGTGAAAACAATCAAACAAAACTCCAGAGCTTTTGACACAGTAGAAAAAACGATTCCATTGCCGTCCAAAAAGGCAAAAGAAAGAAGCAATATGTAATTGGTATAGTGATGACAAGTTATTATCAAATGCTCTCAAGTATCGGTTAATGAAAACAAAATCGCTGGTAGTTTGTAGTGATTAATTTAAGAGCCTGCGCCCTTTACCTTAATTGTTAAATGGTCGCGGTGAGTATTATGCTTAGCACAGTGCAAAACGGCTCAGAATAAAATATCAATAATTAGGTTTGATCACACATTAAATGGTTCCTAAAATCTCTTATAAAAAAAGTTCAGTCTGTAATTGCCGGGGTTGAATTCTCGCTGAAAAAATTATCGTTTTAGCAGACTCAGACATTGTTTATATTTATGCTGAATCCCAACTTTGCATTTTTTAAGCCATGACCAAGAAAGCGCTTTCGCTAACAGAATTTATCGCTTTACAACAGGAACTGCAATTTGAAACGTTACACAAACATGGTGTATATGTAGGTAAGCGAAAAGAAGGAAAGCAACAAGTGTTGTTATTTCAGCTTCATGGCTTTTACGTAGAAGTTTACTATGAGAAATATCGCAAAAACATAGATTATATAGTTACTACAGCTAACACTGACATTCTTCAACCATACCTCCAACAAATTAACATTGGAGAATTAGACCAGAAAAAAAAGGGTGAAAAAGGTATGTAGATTTTATTTTTCTATTTGTAACTGCATTTTATTGATTTTTGTAACATAAGCTGCCACACATGACTCAATCCCTTCCGCCTAAAAGCTTAGTACTTTATGCAGATGATGATCCGGACGATATTCAACTCCTGAGCGAGGCTTTCGAGGTTTATTCAAATGACCTGGAGTTAATGACTTTTACAGATGGAATTGAACTATTGAGATTTATTGAAACCGTTGATCCTTTCCATGTAGCACCCTGCCTGTTTATCCTGGATATTAATATGCCGCTTTTGAATGGAAAGGAAACACTACGACGCTTAAGAAGACTCGACAGTTTTGCCGATGTTCCTGTAGTATTGTTCTCAACTTCGAGTTTGCCAGCCGATGCGGCGTTTGCAAAAAATTTCAATGCTGGATTTGTGACAAAGCCACTTCATACAAACCAGGTTCACTTAATAATTGATGAGATTATCGAGCATTGTTCAGATGATGTAAAAAGAAACATCAGGAGAAAAAACGGAAATAGCAATTAGGCTAAGATTTTTATAGACCCTAATAAAAAGGAATGATTACCATTCCTTTTTTTTGTAATAGTCCCAAATTATTTTAAAAACAGTTAACAAACTGTATTAAAACTTTTATTCCATCGCCCGGTCTCATATGGGCTCTGAAAAATTGCGGAGCAGGATCTTAAATCAATAAACATGAAAAAACTTTTACCCATTTTAGGATTTGCATTTTTTGTGACAGCTTGTAATACCATGCCAGAGCAAAAGAATGAGACGGCTCAGTCTGCAAAGCAAAACATTTCGCAGCCCGACACAGTTGGCATGGCAGCGTTCAATGCCTGGAAAGCACAGAACGAATTGGTTAGTGCCAGTGCATACCAGGCGCAAGCACAAGTACAGGCGTCCCCCGAAAAGACAAGAACTATTGTTAAATATGTACCTGTTTCAAAATCTGTTAAGTCAACGCCTGTAGCTACTACCAGCACAAATTCAACCACATCCACTTCTACTTCAACAGAACAAAGTAGTTCGGGTAGTTCAGCCGATACCGGAAGCGGTTCTGCAAGTACCGGATCTACTGAAACCCCTACTGTAGAAAAGAAGGAAGGTTGGAGTAAAGCCGCTAAAGGTGCTGTAATTGGTGGTGTAGCCGGCGCAGCTGGTGGTGCAGTGTTAAATAAAAAGAATCGTGTAGTGGGTGCCGTTATTGGTGGAGTTGTTGGTGCAGCTGGAGGATATGGAATTGGTCGCACAATGGATAAAAAAGATGGTCGTATCGATTATTCAACTATTATCAATTAAGATATTAGCCTATTGAAAACTAGACTCAAGGAGCAATAAAATGCTCCTTTTTTTATTTTTTTAATGAGGTCCTTCGCCAGATAAATATCCGCCAGGTTACACCCTGTTCTAATTGAATAGAATTTTCTTTGTTTTGTACGTTTAGCAACATGTAATTAAAGTCGCTGCAAAAGCCACCAGTCCCACAACAATTGCCTTGATTTCATGCCTTCTTTCAATCAAAAAATATTGCCTTAACCTCCAGATTTACCAGCAATTTTTTGTCTGTTGAAATTCCAACAAAACCAGCCATGAGTCTGCTTTTGGCCGCGTTTCATAAAGTTTTCTT
>DAIQPL010000264.1:0-5865 GCA_036787395.1 Flavisolibacter sp.
ATAACCAGAAGTCTGGGCCTTATTTGTTCCCAAAGATGTGTCAACAGTTTTACTTGCTTCTACATTCATAGTTTATTTGTTTTGAAGTGAACCAACCGTTAGATAGATATCCGTTATTTCACTGTCAATTTACAATTAGTATAACTGACAAAGAAACCTTATTCTGTTTGCCATCATTTGTATTCCTTCACTCACATACCTCGTCAGAAACCATGCACGAGAAAGGGTCTTTGCAATAACACTCTTTTTTATTCCACTCATTAAAAGGTTTATCCACTCTGTATTTGTAAAATTCCTACCTGAATTCACTAATATTGACATGGATGAAGTTTTTAAAAATTCTTTACGTTCAGGTGATAATTGGTATTATAGCCGGCATACTCGTTGGCTATAATTTCCCCTCTTTTGCACCGGCAGCAAAGCTAATCAGCGACACTTTCATCAATATGATTAAAATGGTGATTGCACCAGTCATCTTTTTTACCGTAGTGGCGGGAATTACCGGCGCTGGTGATTTAAAAAAAGTGGGCAGGGTAGGTGGCAAAGGATTGATCTATTTTGAAGCAGTGACTACGCTTGCCTTAATCCTTGGATTAGTGGTAGCTAATGTTGTAAAACCGGGACATGGCATTCCTTCAGAACATTTGCCGCAGGCCGATCTTTCCAAATACACCTCCGGTGGAACTGAAATGAATTGGGGAGAATTTGTTTCTCACATAGTTCCTTCAAATATCATTGAAGCTTTTGCTAAAGGTGATATCATACAGATCCTTTTCTTTGGAATTCTTTTTAGCATAGGACTTAAACAGTTAGGCGCAGCTGGCCACGGCTTGGTGAATACATTTGAAAAGATCAATAAAGTTCTCTTCAATATTCTCCGCATTATTATGAAAGTGAGCCCAATTGGCGCCTTTGGCGGGATGGCTTATACTATTGGAAAATTTGGATTCGCAAGCCTGGCCGTACTCGGGAAACTCATGGCCACATTTTATCTCACTTCATTGCTCTTCATATTTGTTGTGCTAAATCTCATCGCCAGGTTTTATGGTTTTAGTCTTTGGAAACTGCTTGGATATATTAAGGCTGAGATATTGATTGTATTTGGATCAAGCAGCAGTGAAACAGTACTGCCAAATCTCATTCAAAAACTGGAAGTAGCTGGCTGTAATAAAAGCGTTGTAGGATTAATTATTCCTACAGGATATAGCTTTAACCTTGATGGTACAACCATTTATTTAAGCATGTGCGTTATTTTCCTGGCACAGGTATTTAATGTGCCGCTTTCCATTGGGCACCAATTAACCATTATTGGTATTTTAATTATCACCAGCAAGGGGGCTGCAGGTGTAACAGGCAGTGGTTTCCTGGTCTTAACTTCCACTTTAACAGCCATGAAGGTAGTACCTGTAGAAGGGTTGGCTTTGTTAATTGGAGTTGATCGTTTTATGAGCGAGGCAAGAGCTATTACTAACATGATTGGAAATACAGTTGCCACGGTTGTAATTGCTAAAAGCGAGAAAGCAGTAGATATGTCTGTATACAAAAAAGTAGTAGAAGGTAAACATACCCATGCAAAAGTTCTTACAGAGCCAATAACCGAATAATTTATGGACTAGCCTAAGCACTTCTTTCAGCTTTAGTTGTGTCACTCACTTGTACTTCCACAATTGAAATCAGCTATTTAAAGACAGGACAAATTGAAAACATGACATTAGTAAGACGTACTGATACTGCCGTCCCATCTATATCTGATACATTTTTGTTTCCTTCATTATTGTAACTTCGCCCCGCATTTAAAATTTTAAACCTAGTAATATGAGTTCTGTAAAAGTTGCCATCAACGGTTTTGGAAGAATAGGACGTCTGGCATATCGCCAGATTTTTAACAAGGAAGGAATTGATGTGGTGGCCATCAATGACCTTACAAGTCCGGCAGTATTAGCCCATTTATTAAAATATGATTCAGCACAGGGACGATTCAATGAAGATGTAAAAGCTACTGAAAATGCAATTATTGTAAACGGTAACGAAATAAAGATATATGCACAAAAAGATCCTGCACAAATTCCATGGGGGCAGCACCAGGTTGATGTAGTATTGGAATGCACGGGGTTTTTTACAGACAAAGCAAAAGCGGAAGCGCATATAAAGGCTGGTGCAAAGCGTGTGGTAATATCTGCTCCCGCCACCGGTGAATTAAAGACAGTTGTATTTAACGTAAACCATGAAATACTGGACGGCTCTGAAACAGTTATCAGTTGTGCTTCCTGCACAACCAACTGCCTGGCGCCAATGGCAAAAGTGTTGAACGACAAATACAAAATCAAGATGGGCTTAATGACAACCATTCACGCTTATACTAATGATCAAAATACCTTGGATGCTCCTCATCCTAAGGGCGACCTTCGCCGGGCAAGAGCGGCAGCACAAAATATAGTTCCTAACAGCACGGGGGCAGCAAAAGCAATTGGTTTGGTATTGCCGGAATTAAAAGGAAAACTGGATGGAACTGCGCAGCGGGTTCCTACTATCACGGGTTCATTAACCGAATTGACTACAATTCTTGAACAGAAAGTAACAGTTGAGGAAGTGAATGCTGCTATGAAAGCCGCAAGCAATGAAAGCTTTGGTTATAATGAAGATGAAATTGTAAGTACAGATATAATTGGTATTCACTTTGGGTCTTTATTCGATGCCACCCAAACCAAAATAGTAAGTGTAGGCGACCAGCAACTGGTTAAGACAGTTAGCTGGTACGATAATGAAATGAGCTATGTGTCCCAGTTAGTGCGTACGGTTCATCACTTTGCCACGTTGATTAAAAAATAACCAACGATATCAAAGCCGGTCCTGCTTATGTGGGGCCGGCTTTTTTTATTGCCATTTATTTTGCATTTACCTTTAGCCCTATTTCAAACCAGAGAATCATGAGCAAGTTCCAGGACTATAACTTTGCGGGAAGGAAAGCAATCATTCGCGTGGATTTTAACGTGCCGTTAGATGAGCGTTACAATATTACAGATGATACAAGGATCAAGGCTACCATGCCAACCATCAAAAAGATAGTAAAGGATGGCGGCAGTGTTATTTTAATGTCTCATTTGGGCCGGCCAAAAGAAGGCCCATCTGAAAAGTATTCCCTAAAGCATTTAGTTAAACACATAAACAGTTTGCTTGGAACGGAGGTGCAATTTGCAAATGATTGCATTGGAGAAGAAGCCACTCAAAAAGCAAGAGCACTAAAGGCGGGCGAAGTATTATTATTAGAGAACCTTCGTTTTTATAAAGAGGAGGAAAAAGGTGATGAAGCTTTTGCCGAGAAACTATCTAAACTTGGAGACGTATACATTAACGATGCTTTTGGTACTGCACACCGGGCACATGCTTCTACGGCCGTAATTGCAAAATTCTTTTCACCTGGAAATAAAATGTTTGGCCTGGTGATGGAAGGCGAAGTGGCCAGCGCAGAAAAAGTATTACACAGCTCAGAAAAACCGTTCACTGCTATTATAGGTGGCGCCAAGGTTTCGGATAAAATATTAATTATTGAAAATCTTTTGGAAAAAGCAACGGATATAATTATTGGTGGCGGCATGGCCTATACATTTTACAAAGCCATGGGAGGACACGTAGGTAAATCGTTGGTAGAAGAAGACCGTTTGGATACAGCAGCAGATTTATTAACCAAAGCAGAAGAAAAAGGTGTATGTATTCACTTACCTTCCGATTCAATAATAGCAGACAAATTTGCAGAGGATGCCAACATCTCTTCGGCGCTTAGCAATACCATTCCTGATGGCTGGATGGGGCTGGATATTGGCGCTTTAGCTTGTGAAATGTTCACCAAAGTGATTCACAACTCGAAAACCATTTTATGGAATGGCCCTATGGGCGTTTTTGAAATGGAAAAGTTTCAGCATGGAACAAAAACCGTTGCACATGCTGTTGCCGATGCTACCCAGCACGGTGCATTTACATTAGTTGGTGGAGGGGACAGTGTAGCTGCAGTTAACCAGTTTGGCTTTGCTGACAAGATAAGTTATGTATCTACCGGCGGTGGTGCTATGCTGGAGTATTTTGAAGGGAAAGAACTCCCCGGCATTGCAGCACTCAAATAATGTCATAATTGCACTTTTAAATCATGGTGTGTAATTTGATAATACTCATCTGTACTTTTGGTACATAAAAATCTAAAATCAAAAAAATGAGACGTAGTAGTCCAATTCTGTGGGTGATATTAGCCCTTGTTTTGATTCTCGTATTTGTAGGATGTGGTAGTTATAATGGTTTGGTAGGTCAGGATGAGACGGTAAAAAATGCATGGAATAAAGTGCAAAGTGATTATCAGCGCCGTGCCGACCTGATACCTAATCTTGTCAATACAGTAAAAGGCGAGGCAAATTTTGAACGGGGTACACTGAATGATGTAATAAATGCAAGAGCACGAGCAACATCGATGCAGGTAAGTCCTGATAATCTTACTCCTGAGAACATAGAAAAATTTCAACAGGCGCAAGCCCAATTGTCTGGTTCATTAAGCAGGTTACTGGTCACTGTGGAGCAATATCCTAATCTTCGGGCCAATGACGCCTTCCGAAACCTTCAAACACAGCTGGAAGGAACAGAGAACCGGATAAAAGTTTCCCGAAATGATTTCAACGATGCTGTTCAAACGTATAATACCAGGGTTCGGAGGTTTCCAACAAATATGGTGGCAGGTATCATGGGGTTTCATCCCCGTCAGGGTTTTACAGCAGATCCTGGTTCTGACAGGGCGCCCAACGTAAATTTTGACGATCAGAGAGCTCCATCTGTGAATCTTGATACAACAAGAAAATAGTGAGAATTTTTCCCTGGCAAAAGAAAAAAGACTTCTTCACTGAGGAAGAAAAGCAACAGCTTGTGAACGCTATCCAGATGGCTGAACAAAAAACAAGCGGCGAGGTTAGGGTATTTATAGAATCTAAATGCAGGTTTGTAGATGCTCTGGATCGTGCCAGGGAAATCTTTTTCCAGCTAAAAATGAATGAAACCGAAGAGCGAAATGCTACATTGGTTTACATAGCAATAAAAGACCACCAGTTTGCTGTTTTTGGAGATGAAGGCATACATCAGAAAGTTGGGGCAAAATACTGGCAGGAAGAAGTTACCAAAATGCTCATACATTTTAAGAAAGATCACTTAGCTGATGGCATTTGCCAGGCTATTACTGATCTGGGGCATGCACTCCAGTTTTACTTTCCTTATAATAAAGACACGGATAAAAATGAACTGCCCGATGAAATTGTTTTTGGCAGATAACGAATGAAGAAATTATCACTGATTATATTTCTCTTTTTTTCTGTTTGTTGCTTCGCACAGATAGATAAGGTTATTCCTGCCAGGCCTAACCCTCCAAAGCTTGTTAATGATCTTGCAAATGTTCTCACCATTGAACAGGTAGATGCACTGGAAAGAAAACTGGTAGCTTATGACGACAGCACCTCTAACCAGGTAGTTGTAGTAACCACGCAGTCTCTAGGAGATTATGCCATTGACGAAGTGGCATTGGGAATACTAAGAAAATGGGGTGTTGGTACTAAAGAAAAAGATAATGGTATTGTTATCCTGGCGGCAATAGCCGACAGGAAAATGTGGATTGCAACAGGATATGGATTGGAGGGCGCAATACCGGATATCACTGCACAATCTATTATTGACCATGACATCCTTCCAAATTTCCGGGGTGGTAATTACTATAGGGGTTTTGACGATGCTACCACGTCTATTATTAAAGCTGCAGCGGGAGAATATAAAGCACACGAAGGATACAGTCAAAGAGGAAGAGGTGGATCTGGAATCAGCATGGGGAAGATTGTTGTGGCG
>DAIQPL010000265.1:0-5859 GCA_036787395.1 Flavisolibacter sp.
AGGCCTTCTTGTTTCTACATAGGTGTTCAATCTTTCTGGAATCAATGTTTTTATCGTTCCGTTATTTATATCAACGGTGCAAAGGTCAATTCTTTTTAAGTCGCGACTGGTACGGTTAAAATAGAACTTATCATTTGCCCCCAGCCATACTAAGGGACGCCAGTCGTCGTCTCTCGTATTTTGCAAATTGGGTGTGCTCCATATACTGAGGCCCTGGTCTTTAAACTGTTTAATATCAAGTTCTTTATATGATTTGCTAGCATTATCAAATAGCAATACATATTCTATGGGTCCCTCTTTTTCTCCCGGCATCCAGTATTTATAAGTTTCAATTGTTGGGCGAGGTTCAGCTATACTATTGATCACCCACAGGTCCTTCACTTTCCTTGCATCACTTCTAACCATCGCAAAATGTTTGGAATCCGGGGCCCAGTATACAAAAGCGGTTTTACGTTTGTCCTTATTTTTTTCTTTGTCTACATTATTCTCACCGCCACCACCTAAAAATCCTTCTGTACTATAACTGAAAAACTCCACTCCATCATTGGTAATCTTATGCTCTTTGATAGTACTGTCATCTTCGTTTTGCAAAGCCTTTTCATAATTAGGCTTATCCATCCAATAGAGATTATAATTACGGGCAAAAAGAACGGTTTGACCATCGGGTGAAATAGAAGCCCAGCGTGGATTGCGCTTAGGCTTTTTAAAATCCGGAAGTTGCACTAATTGACCACTGGTGATATTGTATTCAAAAAAGTAAACCTTCTTTTCTTTAACCGGAGGCGCGCCTTTTTTGGCTGTAGTATCCTTTTTCTCAATCTCTTCTGAACTCTTTACTTCAAACTGTATCCAGTTCTCATCTTTAATAAAGCGGAGACTGTCAATGGTTAAATGCTGTGCATCCATTGGGTCTTTAACCAAAGCGGTTAGTTGTGCTGCCAGTTTTTCATTATTAAACATCAACCGCTTCTCCCTTTTTACGGGATCGACAATATACCAGTTCTTTCCATTAGGTGTTTCATAAGTGTACCAGAAACGATCAGACTTCTTTAACCAGTGCGGGTCCACAGAAGTACTAAAGACCAATTTGTCAAGCTTCTTAGGAGAAAAGCGGGACGCCAGTTGATAGTTTGCTTTAGCAATTGGAACTTGTTGTGCCTTCCCAGCTATGAAAAGCACAACACACGCCAAAAAAAAGACGGATTTTCTCATGTGTGTTTGTAAAATTTAAGGGGGAAAATAAGAAATGTTGCGATTGTCGTTATAACATTTATTCAGTTGATCAAAAATATTATAAGGGCTCTATTTTAAGTAACCATTCATCTCGTACTGATATTGCTGGGTGATAGCCTTTGCTTCTTCAGCAAAATCTTCTTTGGAAGATGCATAAATAATGGCGCGACTGGCATTTACCAGTAATCCGCAATCTTTTGTCATGGCTCTTTCTGAAATATCTTTCAGGCTTCCACCTTGTGCGCCTACACCAGGTACCAGGAAGAAATGACCAGGTACGATATTCCTGGCATTTTCAAATTCATGCGCCTGCGTAGCTCCAATTACAAACATCATGTTTTCTTCTGAGCCCCATTGTAATGCAGTTCTTAAAACTCTTTCATACAAATATTCTGTTTTATGCGATGCTACATCTAGTGCTAATTCAGCAGATTCAACACCCGATGTCGTTGCACGAACTATCTTTTGTAATTCAAAATCTTTCGAACCACTGTTAGAGGTCAGCCCTAAGAGAATTGTCCATTTATTTTTGTATTCCAAAAAAGGCTTAACACTATCTTCCCCCATATAAGGAGCTATAGTGATGGCGTCAAAATTCAATGTTTCAAAAAAGGCCTTTGCATACTGGGAAGATGTATTGCCTATGTCTCCTCTTTTAGCGTCAGCAATTTTAAAATGGGTGGCAGGAATATAGCTTACTGTTTTTTCCAAAGCTTGCCAACCCCTAACTCCTTCTGCCTCGTAAAAAGCTGTATTGATCTTATAGCTGACACAATAATTTTTGGTGGCATCAATAATTTGCCTGTTAAATTCAAAGATGGCATCAGGATGGGATTGAAGATGTTTTGGAATTTTTGAGATGTCTGTATCCAGTCCTACGCACAGGTAGGTTCTTTTAGAAAATATTTGTTCAATAAGCTGCTGACGGGTCATTAAGCAGATTAAATTTAGTTGTGCAAACAGGCCTTTTGTAACAGTTGACTAAACTGCCATACTTCTTCAAATGTATTATATAATGGTACAGGCGCCACACGAATTACATTAGGTTCCCTCCAATCAGCAAAAACACCTTTATCTGAAATGTACCTAAAGACGGAGTTACCATCTTTTATCATTAAAAGCGAAATCTGGCATCCCTTTGACACTTCAGGTGTTAACACACGAATAAGTTTTTCATTAAGAGATGCGTTTATTTCATTCAATAAGTACAAAAGGTAATCACTTAACAATTTTCCTTTCTCTTGTATTGCTTTCATACCGGCTTCTTCAAAAATATCTAACGCCGCTTTATGCGAAGCATAGAGGATGGGCGAAGGTGTACTTAAACCCCAACCTTCCGCAGAGCGCATAGGATCAAATCCTTTTTCCATTTTAAAACGGTTGGTCTTGTTATATCCCCACCAACCAGCAAAACGGTTTAGCGTAAGGTCATTGTGATATCTTTCATGAATATAAACTCCTCCAATTGCCCCCGGCCCTGAGTTTAAATATTTATAACTACACCAGCAGGCAAAATCAACATCCCAACTATGAAGATTCAATAAAATATTTCCAGCAGCATGAGCCAGGTCAAAGCCGGCCTTAGCTCCTGCTTTATGGGCTGCTTTGGTTATTACCGGCATATTCAATACTTGTCCGGTGTAATAGTTTACACCTCCAAAAAATACAAGAGCAAGTTCGTCCCTATGCTGCTCAATAGCTGCCTGTATATCTTCTTCATTAATGGTGAATTCGTTTTCCCGTGGATGAATTTCAATAATAATTTCTTCAGGGTCCAGGCCTCTTTGCCGGATATGCGTCTCTAACATATATTGGTCGCTGCAAAACGCTTTCCCTTCACAAAGAATTTTTCTACGTTGGCCTTGTGGCTGGTAAAAGCTAACGAACATCAAATGAAGATTAACTGTAAGGCTATTCATTACCACAATCTCATGCGGCAGCGCTCCTACTATATTTGATAAGGGCTGTACCAGCTTATCATGGTATTCCATCCATGGCTCATCACCATTAAAAAAACTTTCAACGCCTAAATGGTCCCACTGTTTAATAATTTTTTCAACATAAGAACTTGTTCTTACAGGACGTAAGCCCAAAGAATTTCCTAAAAAATAAATAGCTTCTTTGTTATTATGTTGGGGAACAACAAATTCTTTTCTGTAAGACTTTAAAGCATCCTGCTCATCAAGTTGCCGGGCAAAAGAAAGTGTGTTTTGAAATTGCATACGTGTTTTACTTAAATGGATCCTGTACGGCCTCCATCAACCGGTATGCTGGTACCGTTTACATAGGAAGCGGCGGGAGAGGCAAGAAAAGCTGCTACGGCAGCAATCTCCGATGGATCACCAAAACGTTTAGCCGGAATTTCATCCATCATATTCTTTTGTACCACTTCTATTACAACATTTCCTTTTTTAGCTGTATTTTCTATCAAAGAAGTTAAACGCCGGGTGGTTGTATACCCGGGCAAAATGTTATTAACCGTTATTCCAAATTCGCCCAATTCATTTGCCATGGTTTTTGCCCAGGAAGCAACTGCTCCCCTGATAGTGTTGGAAACGCCTAAATTCTTCAACGGAACTTTTACTGATGTTGAAATGATATTAATAACGCGACCATAACGCTCCTGCTTCATTCCATCCATTACGGCCTTGGTTAGAATATGATTAACGATCAAATGCTGCTTAAATGCCAGGAGAAACTGATCTTCTGTAGCATCCACAACAGGTCCTGCGGGAGGGCCGCCGGTATTATTAACAAGAATATGAATTTTATGTTCTGAGGTAATTTTTTGAATTAAAAGCCCTGTTGCATCCTGGTCATTAAAATCAATAACATGATAAGCATGTGATTGACGTATGGAAATATCCAATTGGAAAACAGCTAGCTTTAAGGTTTCTTCATTCCTGGCTAATAAAATACAATTGGCTCCCATCAGTGCCAGTTCTTCTGCAATAGCATAGCCAATTCCCTGGCTACTTCCGCAAATGATGGCATTCTTTCCTTCCAGTGATAGATTCATGAAGTCAAACTTAATGAGATTTTAATGTAACCGATCAATCAAAATAGTGATTAGCGGGTTGCCCGGAATTTATGTTAGTCGCAAAGGGTTATCGAACATGGAGAGGAGTGACACAAAAGGTGATGATAGAAGCCTTTTGCCGTCTAACAATCTCTAAAAGTACCTCAAGCTTGGTCAACTGAATAACTGGTTTTCTCTCTTTTTCATCTCCCTTGCAATGGTTTTCCCGTCATCATCCTGCAGTTCTAACTTCCGGATGATATGCTGGTAGCTTTCTTTGTCCCTGTCCTGGCTTAACTTAAAAACATGATCAATTTCTTCCACTTCCACTTCAAAAGCAATAATCGCTTTCATTAACCGGCTTGTGTACTCAGGCGAAAGATTATCAAAAGCAGTTGGTGATTGTCGATTGTTATTTTCAAAATGCAGGCTTGTCTTTTTTAAAACATCTATTAGACCCTGTTGGTCCAAAAAACGTAATTGTCCTTTTACATGTACAGACATATAATTCCAGGTGGAAGCCTGGCTGGGGTTACTATACCAGCTTGCGCTCACATAGGTATGATGACCCGTAAACACGCAAAGCACATGAGCATTTTGTTCAAACGCTTTATGATGGTCGGTTTGCTTCATCATGTGTCCGGTCAGGTAAAGCTTTTCATTACGTTCTTCTATAAAAACCGGAATTTGTGTTGCCACCGGCTTTCCTTGATCGCTGCAACCTGCAATAAAAGCAAATGGATGTTGATGAATAAAATCCAATATAACTTGAGTATCTTTTTCTTTATAGTGAGGAAGGTTGTACATAAGGAGGCAAAAATAGAATTTCTTTGTTTGGCTGATCCGCGTTTGTTATAACGAGGGGTAAATTATGTCGCTTGTCGCACTGTAAAGGCAGTGCCGTTTTGGCTATTCCTTTAAAAACGCCATTAATTTACGCAGGTCTTCTTCATTCGAAAAATCAACCTTGTTTTCTTTGAGGTAGGTTTGAAGTTCCAGCTTTTTTCTATCATAAGCTTCCAGCAAATTCTTTTTATTAATGATCTTAAAATCGTTGAATTTATCACCTACATAAAACCGGTTATCGATAGCTAATGTAATCACTTCCTGAGCTATCATGTCCTTAAAATGATTGCTGGAGCTTCTAACCTCATAAGTGTCTATAGCTGCCGAAGACGTTTCGCCCACGCTACCTAATTTTTGCCGGTTAACTAAGGCAAAAAACTGTTTGACAGCTAGTTTCATCTCCCCGTAATCGGCAATAAGCTTCAGATAGACTTTATCAAAACAAAATGTGTCTTTCCCAACTGCGATCAGCCTGATAGTTTCTTCATTAGCAAGAGACAACGTGTCGCCTTTAACATCTATAAATTGCATTTCATCAAAGAGATAATTGTAACTAAGCCTCGCGGCAATGTGATCTCCGTTTTTAAAATAAACAGTACCTGCTTTGAATTCGGGCGAAGAATAGATTTCATTTTTAGGAATAGCATCTGCAACTTTTTCGCCCGGATTTATTAGAAAAATTTTCTTCTTTTGAGCAGTAGCGTTCAACATTAAAAAAAATAAGGCTAAATATAAAAAGCAGTCGTTTCATATGACGAGTT
>DAIQPL010000052.1:0-18068 GCA_036787395.1 Flavisolibacter sp.
CATAGGGTACGGATTAAAAACGGGCCAGGGTTTCTACCCAGGCCCTAATTATTTATAGGCTCTCCTGTTATACATTCGATCTTTCTGCATATATAATTTTCTTTATGCAGGTGATCCAATACTTGTGGTAGAACAAATTGCAAATGTGCAAACGCTTTTTCACTATCATGAAAAACAATAATTGACCCCGCAGTATAATTTCTTACCACGTTTTGCAGGCATTTTTCTTTGGTGATGGCTGGGTCAAAGTCAGCACTTAAAACATCCCACATAATCACTTTTGCATTTTCATGTTTTAAGGCTGTTGCCATTTGCCTCGCCTGTGTTGACCTGATTCTCCCATAAGGTGGACGAAATAAATTTGTTTTTACCAAGGCCGAGGCAGCTATAATATCATCCAAATATGTTTTTGTATTTACTTTCCAGCCATTCAAATGATGATAAGTATGGTTCCCTACTGCATGGCCTTCCTCTACTATTTGGTTATATACCCCGGGAAATTTTTTTACATTATCACCTATGCAGAAAAAACTAGCCTTAGCATTATAACTTCTTAACTGATCCAAAACCCAGGGAGTAATTACAGGGTGAGGCCCATCATCAAAAGTTAGATATACTTCTTTTTTGTTAGTAGCAATATTCCACACGTAATTAGGAAAAAAACGTTTGGCTATCCATGGAGTTTTTATAAAATACTGGTACATTCTGCCAAAGATACTTAACGTGCTATGTCATTTATGTAGCCAGGGTTCTAATCTTAATGAAACGTCCCCTGCGTCGCACTCTTTAGCGGCAACAACTTTTATCATCTTACCAGTCAACAGGCTTGCCTGTCAAATTAGCAACATAATAAAATTTAAATTTGTCGCTTATGACAAAAAAGGTTAGAGTACGCTTTGCCCCAAGCCCAACAGGTGGATTACATATGGGTGGTGTTCGCACCGTATTATACAACTACCTGTTTGCAAAACAACATAAGGGTGATTTTATAGTTCGAATAGAGGATACGGATCAGAGCAGGTACGTGGCAGGGGCGGAAGAGTATATTTTTGAAACGTTGAAATGGTGCGGGCTGGAACCGGATGAAAGTCCGGTTAAAAGAGGCAGCTTTGGACCTTACCGCCAGAGTGAACGAAAAGAATTGTATAAAAAATATGCAGAGGAACTGGTTCAGAAAGACCTTGCCTATTATGCATTTGATACAACGCAGGAATTGGACGAGATGCGAAACCGCTTACGCACAGACGCTAATTCAAACCCTCAATACGATCATACCGTACGTATGCAAATGCGCAACTCGCTTTCACTTTCACGGGAAGAAACAACTAACTTATTAAATCAAAACATTCCCCACGTCATCCGCATCAGGATGCCTGAAAACGAAACCATTTCTTTTACCGACATGATTCGTGGTGAAGTAAGCTTTGACACATCTGTTATAGACGACAAAGTTTTACTGAAAGGAGATGGTATGCCCACCTACCATTTAGCAGTGGTAGTAGATGATCATTTAATGCAGATAACTCATGCCTTTCGGGGCGAAGAATGGTTACCGAGTTCTCCTGTTCATATTTTATTGTGGCGCTATTTATTTGGAGAAGAAGCGATGCCGCAATGGGCGCACCTTCCATTGATACTCGGCCCTAATGGAAAATTGAGTAAGCGTGATGGCGCTAAATATGGCTTTCCTGTTTTTGCTAGGAACTGGAAGGACCCAAAGACAGGCGAGACAATAGAAGGTTTTAGAGAAAGAGGTTTTTTACCACAGGCTTTCGTGAATATGCTGGCCATGTTGGGATGGAATGATGGAACAGAGCAGGAGCTTTTTTCACTGGATGACTTGATTCAAACTTTTTCGATTGAAAAAGTGCATAAAGGAGGTGCCAGGTTTGATTTTGAAAAGGCTAAATGGTTCAACCATGAATGGATAAAGAAGTTGCCCGTTGCTAACTATAAAGCTGAAGTAAAGAAAGTTTTTAAAAACAATGGTTTGCAAATAACAGATGATGAATATTTAGAAAAAGTGATATCAGCCGTGAAAGAACGGTGCACTTTACTTAGCGATTTCTGGTCGCAGTCTTATTTCTTTTTTAAAGCTCCTGAAAAAATTGACACAACAGCTGTAAAAGCAAAATGGAATACTGATAAATCAGACTTTTTTAAAACTTTTTCAAAGTCATTGACCAGTATTAGCGACTGGACGGCTGTTTCTTTAGAAAATTTATTCAAGCAACTGGCAGAGCAGGCAAATATAAAACCGGGTGAATTGCAACTGCCTTTACGGTTAATGTTAGTTGGCGAAAAGTTTGGTCCTCCTGTATTTGAGATCGCGGCTATTTTAGGGAAGGAAGAAACTGTTTCAAGAATCCATTTCGCTTTGGATGAATTTGATAAATTGTAAGTCAACTTACTGTTGCTTCTCAGCTACATTCATCACTTACTAATAGGGCTTCAATTTCAAACTTCCTTTGCCGAATCCCATTTGTTTATTGTATAGTAAACTAAGTTATTTTTGACCATCTCGTATGGATAAAAAAATAAACAGGCCCATAAGGATTTTAGTCGCCAAAGTAGGGTTAGACGGCCACGACAGGGGTGCTAAAGTAATTGCAACAGCTTTACGTGATGCAGGTATGGAAGTAATTTATACGGGTCTTCGCCAAACGCCTGAGATGGTAGTGAATGCAGCGTTACAGGAAGACGTCGATGCTATTGGTATCAGCATTTTGTCTGGTGCACATATGACTGTGTTTCCAAAAGTAGCTGTACTTATGAAAGAAAAAGGAATGGAAGACGTGTTGCTTACAGGCGGCGGAATTATTCCTGATGAAGACATGCAACAGTTGCAAACAAAAGGTGTAGGAAAACTATTTGCACCCGGCACGCCTACAAATGAAATCGCTGGCTATATTACGAGCTGGGTTCAACAACATCGTTCATTTTAATCTTTGGTATGTTTAAGACTTTACTAACCTCTTTAGAAAATGGAATTTTCATCATTACCATTAACCGGCCCGATAAACTAAATGCACTGAATACAGATGTAATGAACGATTTGGATATAGTAACAAGAGAAATAGAAGACAATAAAAACATCCGTGGTGTAATTCTTACCGGCTCTGGCCAAAAAGGATTTGTAGCAGGCGCAGACATCAGCGAGTTCCTTGGCTTGTCGGGTGGTGAAGGAATGGACCTTGCAAGAAGAGGCCAGGAAATCTTTTTCAAAATTGAAAATTGCAGCAAACCAGTTGTTGCTGCAGTTAATGGATTTGCCTTAGGAGGTGGATGTGAACTGGCTATGGCATGCCATTTTAGAATAGCCAGTGACAATGCAAAATTTGGGCAGCCGGAAGTAAATCTTGGCTTGATCCCGGGTTACGGAGGCACACAGCGCCTGGTACAACTAATTGGCAAGGGAAGGGCATTAGAATTGTTGATGACGGGCAACATGATTGATGCCCAAACTGCGTTGCAGTATGGATTAGTAAATTATGTGGTACCGCAGGAAGATTTGTTGACTAAAACAAGATCGATTTTAGAAGTCATTGTTTCAAAAGCACCGCTGGCTCTTAGCCGGTGTATTGCAGCAGTTAATACCGTGTATAGTGCAAAAGATGGTTACGAAGTAGAGTTAGAAGCTTTCGGCGATTGTTTTGAGACAGAAGATATGAAAGAAGGCGCTGCAGCTTTTTTAGAAAAAAGAAAGGCCAATTTCAAGGGGAAGTAGTCCAGCATTAATTTTCACTCGTCTTTTAAATTCCATTCAGCAGTACTATGGTGAGAAATCAATTGCCAGTTACTGTTTTTATAAACAAAAACACGGATATAGCGTAACGCATAGCCAGATAATTTGTCGGGCTCCTTTACTCTAACGCTTAAGCTGCCGCTGACAATGGCAACATTTGAATGAAGTTCTACTACAATAGAATCATGTTCTCTTGACGCGTATGGATTCTTCCTGGTTTGAATGCTCTTTATCCATGTTTCTTTGGAATCTATTATCCCGGTAGCATGTTGAAAAAAAAAGTCCTCTGCATAATGTTTTTGCAGCACAGGTAAATTCTTTTGCACTACCGCATGATCCAACAACCGGTTTATAGAGTCAACCGCCAGCTTTGTTGCTGTTGTATCTTTTGATGATTGTGCATACGAAAATGAAAAGCTTAGAACAAAAAGTACGCTAATAAAATTTTTCACAATTAAATATACTATGGTTTCAGCGCATCATTCTGTGGAAAAACGCGGATTGTTTTCACAAACCGGTTAAGGTAATATTTGTTCAAAGGTGTAATAGTTACACCCATCGCCTTACCAGAGGAAGAATGAATAAACCGCAAGGTGTCTGAATTAGATACTACGATTCCCATATGCCCTACAAATCGTTCGGCTGGATTAGTTCCAGTAAACAAAATGATGTCTCCCCGTTTTGCATTGGCAATACTGATTTCCTTTCCAACCCCAGTAAAATCAATGGAAGACCTGGGTACGTTTATTCCAAAATGGTTAAACACATAAGTAATGAACCCTGAGCAGTCAAAGCCAACCTGTGGATTTGTAGAGGCATATTTATAAGGTGTACCAACCAAAGTTTCTGCAAAGTTCACCAATGCACCCGGAGCAACTTTTTTTGTGTCCACGGTTCTGGATGGAATCAAAGAAATTGTATCATAGTTCCTAATACTGTCAACTTTCAAACTGACGGTTACACTATCCGGCGGCAGGTTTTGATTTTTTGCAGGCGAGCTGTCTGTTTTTGCAAGTAAAGTATCGTTATTAGCCAGGGTATCAACTAAACCTTCATTACTGGTCTTTGGATGCCAGTTGCAGGCTGTGCAAACAATAGCTATAAAAAAAAATTTGATAAGCCCCATAAGGTATATATATCAAAAACAAAACCAAGATGCTTCTTTGAAGTGCTCTTATCTTTGCACCGCAAAAATCTATATACATGGACTACCGCATAGAAAAAGATACCATGGGGGAGGTGAAAGTGCCTGCAAATGCTTTGTACGGCGCCCAAACGCAACGTAGTATTGAAAACTTCAGGATTGCACAGGATATTAATAAAATGCCCATAGAAATCATTCGTGCCTTTGCTTACCTGAAAAAAGCGGCTGCCATTACCAATTTCGAGGCCGGTGTTTTAACAAGGGAAAAAATGGACCTGATCTCTAAAGTGTGTGATGAAATCCTGGAATCAAAACTCGATGAGTCCTTTCCATTAGTAGTGTGGCAAACGGGCAGTGGCACGCAAAGCAATATGAATGTAAATGAGGTTGTGGCTTACCGGGCTCATGTACTAAGCGGAGGCCAGTTATCCGACAAAGACAAAATCTTACATCCTAATGATGATGTAAATAAATCACAGTCTTCTAATGATACTTTTCCAACAGCTATGCATATTGCGGCTTATAAAATGTTGTTTGAAGTAACGATACCAGGTGTTGAGAAATTACGCAACACATTGGCTCAGAAAAGCAAGCAATTCATGAATGTGGTAAAAATTGGAAGAACTCACTTCATGGACGCTACGCCACTTACTCTTGGCCAGGAGTTTAGCGGGTATGTTTCTCAACTCGATCATGGGATAAAAGCCATTAAAAATACACTGCAACATTTATCTGAATTAGCGCTGGGAGGAACCGCTGTAGGAACCGGGATTAATACACCGCCCAACTATTCGGAAAACGTAGCCAAACATATAGCCCAATTAACAGGTTTACCCTTTGTAACTGCTGAAAATAAATTCGAATCGCTGGCAGCTCATGATGCTATTGTAGAATCTCATGGCGCTTTAAAAACCGTAGCAGTCAGCCTCATGAAAATTGCTAACGACATTCGTATCTTGTCATCTGGCCCGCGTAGCGGTATTGGGGAGATTTTTATTCCTGACAACGAACCAGGTTCTTCAATTATGCCAGGCAAAGTAAACCCCACGCAGTCTGAAGCTTTAACCATGATAGCTGCGCAGGTATTAGGTAATGATGTAGCTATTAATGTAGGCGGCTCTATGGGCCATTTTGAATTGAATGTTTTTAAACCAATGATGATTTATAATTTCTTACATAGTGCCAGATTAATTGGAGAAGGATGTATGAGCTTCAATGATAAATGCGCTGTTGGAATAGAACCTATAGAAGCCAATATTAAAAAGCATGTTGACAATTCTCTAATGCTGGTTACCTCGTTAAATACCAAGATTGGATATTATAAGGCAGCAGAAATTGCACAGAAAGCGCATAAAGAAGGAGCTACTTTAAAAGAGATGGCTGTGAAACTGGGTTACCTAACACCTGAAGAATTTGACGAGTGGGTAGTGCCGGGAAAAATGGTAGGCGAACTACCCAAAGTATAACTCACACGATCATTAATTGCTAAAAACATTTCATTTTCATTCGAACGGCTTTATTGCATCTTATTTTCTTGTCAAACGTCATCTCAAGCCAGTCTTAAACAACTATTGCTTTTAAAAAAGAGAAACTTTAATTTAACAGTGCTTATATAAACATCATCCATGATCCTAAATCCAAACCATTATGAAAAATTTATCCGGCGCCTTGCTCCATTTTAGCGGTTACCCTCTCAGGGTTGCCAATGAACATAATGAAAAAACAAGGGGAACCAAATCTGGCCTTTCCGTTTTAAAATCACCCAAAAGAACTTCTATCAGAAACGATATTGCTAATAATCCGAAGAATTGGGATATTAGCTGGTTTGGTAACTATGAATGATGAATGATTACATTACCTGTGCCTGATCACTTATTTCAGTGCTGGTTGTAACAGTGTGATGATGTTCTGTATGATGCTTTTTTAGCAACGTTCTCTGGAAGAGCAACAAAGCGATCACACCAACAGAAATGGAGGCATCTGCAATATTAAAGATCGGACTAAAAAATTCAAACTCCTTCCCTCCGATAAAAGGAATCCAATCAGGAAAATTGGAATGCACCATTGGAAAGTAAAGCATATCTACCACCTTTCCATGTAAAAAGCTACCGTAACCGTCTGCAGGAAAAATTTTCGCAACATGTGAGTAGGTGCTTTCTTCAAAGATCAACCCATAAAATAAACTGTCAATCAGGTTGCCTAAAGCTCCCGCATAAATTAAGGACGCACAAATAATAAAACCCCGGGAATATTTTTGTTTTACAATCCTGGTAAGGTACCAACTTCCAAAAATAACAGCAGCCAGACGAAATAAAGTCAAGAGCATTTTACCCCATTCACCGCCTAATTTCCATCCCCAGGCCATTCCCTCATTCTCAATGAAATATAATTTGGCCCATGGCAGACCTAATATATGCGTCACTTCGCCTAAAGGATAATTGGTTTTTATCCAAAGCTTCAGTGCCTGGTCAACAATAATTACAACAGCAATAATAAGTATAGCAGAACGCAACTTCACAGTAAAAAATTAAAGGGGCAAAGATAGGGTTTGGGCGGTTGGAACAGCCCTCTAAACGTTAATTACTCATGAAAATAGATACGTTTCACTCTTTGCGAAATTCCTGTCATTATTTCGTAAGGAATGGTATTGATCCAGCCGGCTACTTGTTGGACAGGTAACTGCGAACCGAATATAATGACATCATCACCCTCTTTTACTTCTTCGATATCTGTCACATCCACCATTGTCATGTCCATGCAAACAGAACCAATTACTGGCGCTTGTTTCCCATTGATTAACACCTTGCCTGTACCGTTACTAAATTGACGTGAATAACCATCAGCATAGCCGATTCGTATAGTTGCAATAACCGAATCCCTGTTCACTACTCCCTTTCGATTATAACTTACCGTTTCCCCTTTCTTCACATGTTTGATCTGAGCAATAGTAGATCGTAAGGTGGCTACTGCCTGAAGGTCTAACTGATCTTTATTGACTACTTCAACTCCATACAGACCAATACCTAAACGAACCATATCCATTTGCAATTGCGGGTGCCGGACAATTGCGGCCGAGTTAGAAATGTGTTTTAAAAACGGGTAAAGAATATGATTGCTGATGGTATTAATCGCCTGGTTAAAAAGCTCAAATTGGTATAATGTAAAAACATCCTCGGACTCATCTTCACTGGCGGCTAAATGGCTAAATACAGATTGTATAATAAACATTGATGCAGAAGCTATGTGTTTTGCAAGTTCCTCTACTTCTAAAAGCGAAAATCCAAGCCGGTTCATCCCGGTCTCAATTTCAATATGAACAGGATAAGAATTTAAGCCCTGCTCCAATAAATATTTTTCAAAACTGTTTAACAGGTTAAACGAATAAATTACTGGCTGAAGATTGTAATCGACAATGGCCTGGAAAGAAGATTCCTCTGCGTTAATTACCATTATAGGCAAATTAATTCCAGATTTTACCAGCTCTACTCCTTCATCAGCATAGGCTACCGCCAAATAATGAATGTGTTGGTATTGTAAAACACTGGCGATTTCTGCGCCTCCACTGCCATAAGAGAAAGCTTTTACCATGGCCATCATCTTTGTCTCTGGCTGCAGTATTCTTTGGTATTCTTTTAAATTGTTGACCAGGGCATTCAGATTGACTTCCAAAACTGTCTGATGAAGTCTTTTTTCAAACAACTGTGCTATCCGCTCAAATCCAAATTTCCGGGCGCCTTTTATCAGAATGATCTCATCAAAAAAAGAAGAACCTTTAAAATCAGAGATAAAATCACCAGTAGAAGAATGTGGATGAATGGTGATAGTGTCCAGCAATTCCGAAATCTGAGGACCCATTTCGCTTCCTATAGTAATTAACTTCTCTACTTTATACGTTTTAAGCAGGCCCGCAATTTCTGCATACAATTCGTTTTTCGATTTACCCGTTTCAAAAAAATCTGATAAGATCACCGTTCTTTTAAGGCCGGAACTTTGTTGTTTTAAAAAATCAAGAGCAATTCTTAACGAAGTGGTATCGGCACTGTAACTGTCATTTACAACAAGGCAATGGTTGCTGCCGTGCTTCAATTGCAGACGCATATCCACAGGATGAAGATCCAGGAACCTTTTCGCGATCGTTTCATCCATTATTTTTAGATATAACAGCATGCACCAACAAGTAACTGCATTTTGAATCGAAGCATTGTCAGTAAAAGGTATCTCAATTTTAATCCTTCTTTCTGCATGACTTGCTTCGATGATGGTGCTTTCTTTGTTTTTTGTTATTGAAAGAATTTGAAGGCTTGCTCCTTCGTAGGTGCTCCATGAAAAAATATCTTTTGTGATCCCTGCTTTACCTAACAATTCATGCTGACCTATAAGCACTTCTACGTCTTCAAATAACTTTAGTTTCTCCTGCAGCTTTTGTTGTTGCGATTCAAACCCAGCATCATGTGCCTCACCAATATTAGTAAGCACACCAATAGTAGGGCGAATAATGTCCTTTAAGTTAGCCATCTCGCCTACAGAAGAAATACCTGCTTCAAAAATTGCAAGTTCATGTTGCTCATTCATTTGCCATACACTTAACGGCACACCAATCTGTGAGTTAAAGCTTTTTGGACTACGAACAATTTTAAAATCATCCTGCAACAACTGGTAAAGCCATTCTTTTACAATAGTTTTTCCATTGCTTCCCG
The DNA here is from genome assembly GCA_036787395.1 of Flavisolibacter sp. Lineage (GTDB taxonomy): Bacteria > Bacteroidota > Bacteroidia > Chitinophagales > Chitinophagaceae > Flavisolibacter. The sequence goes on from DAIQPL010000052.1 coordinate 9,587, forward strand.
TAATGCCTACCACGGGGAAATGAAAGTGAGCCCTGTGAAAAGCCGCCAGGTGTTGCAAAGCAGAAATAGCATCCGTGACCAGAATGATATTAGCCCCGGCAAAGTCTTGCACATCAATTTGCTCACTAACAATAAAATTGCGCGTGCCTTTTCTGTAAGCTTCGGCAATGTACTTATGGCCATCGTTGTGGCTGGTTTTAAAAGCAAAGAACAGCGAGGTGGTGGGTTGTTGCAGGCGCCTGCTATCATAAGCCAAATGTTCGATGGAATCATCTAAAGTGTAAGAGATGAAAGCTCCCCGAATAACCGAACAAATGGTTTGAATGGAATACACTATTCGTCAATTAAGTCTTTTCGTTCTTCATTTGATACCTGGATGGAATATACAATGGAACCCACTAAACACACTACAATAACGATCAGTGAAATATAAACCGGAACAGGTACCCAGTAGCTGACCAACATTTTTAAACCTATAAAAACAAGCACCACGGCAATGCCCTGTTGCAGGTAATCAAACTTGTTAACAGCGCCTTTTAATAAAAAGAACAGGGAGCGCAATCCTAATACAGCAAATATATTACTGGTATAAATAACCAGCTTGTCCTGCGAAATGGCAAACACAGCCGGTATACTGTCCAGGGCGAAAACAATATCAGTTGTTGCCAGCATCACTACTACAACAAACATATTTGTATAAAAACGTTTCCCCTTTTTTTTTACTGTTAGCTTACCACTTACATCTTCATGAATGATAGGGAAAAACCGGTTAAGAAATTTATAAACCGGATTGGAAACAGGATCATATTCTTGTTCCTGCTTAACAGTAAAAATTTTTATCCCCGTGTAAACCAGGAAAGCACCGAAAATGTATAATATCCAGGAAAATCGTTCTACTAAGGCAACACCAACAGTAATAAAAATGACCCGGAAAATAATAGCCATTAAAATACCAATCAATAAGGCCCTTGCAACATGGTCTTTCCTGATATCAAAAAAGCTAAAGATGAGGATGAACACAAAAATATTGTCAATGCTTAAGCTCCATTCCATTAGGTAAGCACTGAGATATTCAACAGCAATAGTACTGCCTTCGTACCACCATAAAAAGACAAAAAAAGCAAATGCCAAAGAGACCCAAAAAGCTGTCTGATATAAGGCCTTTTTTATGCTGATCTCTGCCGAGCTTTTGCTTAAAAGTCCAAGATCAAGTGTAATTGCAATCAACAAAACAATGCCAAAAACCAAATATGCTATCTGATCCGTCGTCATAATTCCAGCCTCATTTTAACCGGCAAAGATACTGAAGTGTAAGACTTGGTTACGAGGCTGCAAACCTTTGCTTGCGGATTTGCTGATATAGTAAGCCAAAGATGAGAATGAGAATAATAGGCAAAGCGATGTTAATGAGCTGCCATTTTGTTTTTTCTGCTTCTACCTTTTTATTATCTAATAAACGTAAAACAATTTCCTTGTTCCTCGTCTTAATTATAGTATTCTTATTGGTGAGGTATTCGAGACAGTTCAATAAAAAATCCCGGTTGGCAAACTGATATTCATACTGTGAGCCAGTAGTAAATAAGTTCATTCCCATAGGTAATGGTCCGAGTTTAGAAGAAACATCATTCAGTACAATGTCACCATCTGCTACAACAATCATTTTATTTTCCACGGTATTATTTTCAATGAAACCGCCGGATTGTACAAGGCTATCTTTTTGCGTCCTGCTTATTCTTCCCCGGAAAAAAGAATTGAACTTCCCTTCTAGCAAAACAGCAACAGGAATGCCCGCTGTTTTAAACAGCGCATCTTCTGGTGTATTCCGATTTTCGTTTGGGCTTATCAAAGCCGGAGTAGTTATAGTTCTTGAATTAGCAGAGCTTTGGAGCAGAAATGTTTTCGTTATGCCAGGAGCTTCAATTGTATCAATTGAATTTACAAAACGTCCTGCAATGAGTCCCAGGTTCTTATTAATAAGGTGGTTATTGCGTGATTCGAAAAGAGGATAATAATTCCAGTGTAAAAACTCATATTGCGGACTTGACGTTGAACCACCTACCGCAAAGGGCATAAAATCACATTGTAAATCCATCAATAGGTCGGGATTGATGCGAACGCCGTAATTGAAAAGCAAGTCCTGCACGTTTAAATTTCTATCATACGCGATTAATTCTGATTTAAAGCTTAGACTATCCTGTTCCGCATGCAGGTTATCAATGAACCACAAAATTTTACCACCTCTCATAACATACTGATCTATTTTCAATTTTTCAGCATCTGTAAATCCTTCAGAAGGTTTTGTAATAACGAGTACCTTAAAAGTATCTGGGATGGACTTTTGAGTTTGAAGATTCAGCAAGGCTAATTTATAGTTGCTTTGTTCATCGCTTTTAAAATATTGATTTACGTTTTTAGGAACGCTTTCCGGATCTATTGTATGTTGAAGACTAAATGTTTCAGGCCCAACTGGTTGGCCATTGCCTATTGCGTAAGCAATAAAAGGCTTTTCCGGGTGGATCATTTTGTCAATTGCTTTAACAAACTGATATTCCATCATTGCTTCTGCGTTATTCAATTCTGCAGGGGAAATATTCCTTTTACTACTTTGAAACAAGTTAACGAGCGTTGCCTGTCCATTATAACGAACCAATGCATATGGAAAAAGGATTTTATTTTCTTCTCCTGATTTTACCTGTACATTCAGGTTAATAGGTGACGCTCCAAAAGCCTGCAAAGAATCTCTCCAGGTTCTTCCATTTCCGGCATCTTCTTCCGGTGAGACTAAGCGGTATCTAATTTTTGAATTACTTGTTTCTCTGAATACACTCAGAAATTCATTTGTTGAGGTACTTAATTTTCTGAACTCTGCAGGAAAATCTCCTTTAAGAAAAACATCAATCGTTAATTCATCTTTCAAGCTTTTTAAAAGCTCTTTCGTGGCAGGAGTTATCGAATACCTTTTGTCTTCTGTCAAATCAAATCGTGAATGAAGTCTTGAAGCCAAAAAGTTTATAAACAACAATCCAATAACCAATGCGATCCACCAAATTGCGTTTTTTCTTTTACCCATCTATCGTTTTTGTAGGTTTTGCCTTGTGACTAATAAAAAGAAAAAAACAATACTTAAAAAGTAAATAAGGTCCCTTGTATCGATCACGCCCCGGCTAATGCTTTGATAATGAAAATCAATACCGAGCATTTCAATATAGTAATCCGCGCCATTACTGAAAACCGGCAACTGGCTTATAGCACTAAAACCAAAATAAAGTAATACGCAGGCAATTAAAGTGGTGATAAACGATACTACAGAATTGGTAGTAAAACTGCTGACACAAGTGCCTATAGCAGTAAAAACAGCAGTTAATAACAACAAACCCAGATAGGAGCCTGCTGCTGCACCTGAATCAATTCCAGTGGTAGAAGCCAGGTGGTTAATTGAGAAATAATAAACCAGTGTTGGTATTAAGGCAATAACAGCCACAATAAAGCTCCCAAAGAATTTACCTGTTACCACTTGCCATTTGGTAAGTGGCCGGGTTTGTAAAATTTCAAATGTTCCGCTTTTAAATTCATCTGAAAAGCTACGCATGGTAATAGCTGATATTAAGAACAGCAATATCCAGGGCGCAAAAGAAAAGAAATCGGCGAGGGTAGCATAGCCATTTTCAAGGATATTATTTCGAAAAACAAAAAGTACTAACCCATTCACCAATAAGAAAACAATAATGGCAATGTATCCTGTCAGGCTGCTAAAAAACTGTCTTAATTCCTTTTTACAAATGGGCCACATGAGGCTGTAAGATATAAAACGCAAAATAATTAAACGGAAATAGAAAGTTTTGACAATAAAAATCCCGTTTCAATAAGTTAAAACGGGAATGTATTACCAGTATGGTTTAAATTATACAGCAAAGCTTTCTCCGCACGCACATGTTCTGCTGGCATTAGGATTATTAAAATAAAAACCCTTGCCATTCAAACCATCGGAGAAATCGAGCACGGTATTTACCAGGTACAAAAAACTTTTTAGATCGGTTACCACTTTCACTCCATTATGTTCAAATACCTGGTCTGTGGGCTTTAGTTCTTTGTCAAAGTCCATCTTATAACTTAACCCGGAACATCCACCGCCTACAACGCCTACTCTTAAGAAATAAGAAGGATCGTTGGCAATACCGCCTTCCTGCATCAGTTCGGCAACTCTCTGTCTTGCCTTATCGCTTACATAAATGCTATTTTCTGTTGTTACCATTGTATATGAATTGCGAAAGTCAAAATGTAAAACCGTTATTGAACTTTTTGTCTTTCTATTTTTAAATTCTGTTATCAAGATACTTTCCAAACTTTAATTCGGGCAGGAACTCATTGCTCTGAGTTTCCTTACCGTAGTTGAAACCTGGTCTATTGTATAATCAATCTCTTCTTCTGTTGTATACCTTCCCAACCCGAACCTGAGCGAACTATGTGCCAGATCATCTCCTAAACCTAATGCTTTTAAAACATAAGAGGGTTCCAAAGACGCAGAAGTACAGGCAGAACCGGAGGAAAGCGCAATATCTTTATTAAAGCCCATCAACAATGCTTGTGCTTCCACATACTTAAAAGAAATATTGCTTACATGAGGCAGACGATGATGCTTGTCTCCATTAAGATAGGTTTCTTCCAGGTTTAGCAACGACATTTCAAGCTTATCCCGAAGCTTTGCAAACCTTTCAGCATCCTGCTGCATTTCAGCCATACATAATTCGCATGCTTTCCCAAATCCAACAATCCCAGGAACATTTAAGGTGCCGCTGCGCATTCCTCTTTCATGGCCTCCGCCATCCATCTGTGCCGTAATTTTTACACGGGGACCCTTACGGCGCACATATAAAGCACCAACGCCTTTAGGACCATAGATTTTATGTGCAGTCATGGCTAAAAGGTCAATACCCTCTTTATTTACATCAACCGGAATTTTTCCTACTGCCTGCGCCGCATCACTAAATAAAAGGATTCCGCTCTTTTTAGCGATTTTGCTAATCTCTTTCATAGGCATTATGGTGCCAATTTCATTATTGGCATACATAATAGATATAAGAACAGTTGTTGGCTTGATAGCAGCCTCCAATTCGCTGAGATCAATAAGCCCATTTTCTTTTACTTTTAAATAAGTTACCTCAGCACCAGATTTTTCCAAATGCTTGCAGGTATCTAAGACGGCTTTGTGCTCAATATTGCACGCAATAATGTGATTTCCCTTACTGGCATACGTTTCATAAACGCCTTTTATTGCCAGGTTATCGGCCTCCGTAGCACCAGAAGTAAAAATAATTTCTTTTGGATCGGCACCAATTAGTTTTGACACTTGTTCACGGGCATACTCCACGGCTTCTTCTGCCTGCCATCCAAAAATATGGCTACGGGAAGCCGGATTTCCAAAATTGTTGGTGAAATATGGTAACATAGCTTCAACAACCCTTGGATCACAGGGGGTAGTAGCATTATGATCAAGATAAACGGGTAGTTTCAACATATCATCGTTGGGTGCAAATTTACCTCAAAACAGGCGCATAATGAAAGTGCATATACTTTATAGCCATTAATTTTACCCTAATTCGTAAACAATTAACGATGCTCAAAGTTGAACATATAGGAATCGCTGTCAGGTCACTGAAAGAGTCTGTGCCCTTGTTTGAAAAACTGTTGCACAGTGAGTGTTATAAGACAGAACAAGTAGCTTCTGAAAATGTAAGCACAGCTTTTTTTCAGAAGGGTGAGACAAAAGTAGAATTATTAGAATCTACGATGGAAGATGGAGTTATTTCAAAATTTATAGACAAAAAAGGAGAAGGGATCCATCATATTGCTTTTGAAGTAGAAGATCTGCGTAAAGAAATGGATAGGCTGGTAAAAGAAGGTTTTATTTTATTAAATGAGGAACCTAAAATTGGAGCAGATAACAAATTGGTTTGTTTCCTGCACCCTAAATCAACGAATAGCGTTTTAATAGAGCTTTGCCAGGAAAGAAAATGATTGACGTCGTTTTATGCAAGGATTAGTTAACGAGAATTGTTGAGGGCGATTAAAAATCAATCAATCTCAGAGGGAGAATCCGAATTTACAATCTTTAATTTTTCAACTGCTAACTGTGCGGCAATCTGGGAAGCATCTTTTTTATTAAAAGCCTTTCCCTGGGAAATGACTTTTCCATTGATTACAGCCCCGATGGTAAATAAGCGGCGGCCATTTTCCAATTGTTCATTGAGAGTTTCAAATTCAAGCTGCTTACCGTTTTTATTCGCCCATCCATATAATTTGTTCTTATGGTTGATTTCCAGGATTTCAAGGTCCTCAACAAACATATGGGGGATAACAATTCTATCGGTTACCCATTTGCTTGTTTTTTTATACCCTTTATCTAAATAAATAGCTCCAACCAAAGCTTCAAGCGTATTACCAAATATCTGGCTTGTTTTAAGTGATGCATCTGATTTGTTGTACAAAGTGATTTTCTTTAATCCCATTTTTACTGCTATATCATTTAACTGTTGGCGGTTCACCATTTTGCTGCGCATTTCTGTAAGAAAACCCTCTTCTTTGTATGGGTAGCGTTTAAATAAATAGTCGGCTACCAATGCACTTAGAATAGCATCTCCCAGATATTCGAGGCGCTCATTGTTTTCGTCAATGGTATCTTTTATGGAGCGATGAGTAAGAGAGGTTTTATAAAGCGAAACATTTCCAGGCGAATAGCCCAACAAGCCTTTCAATTGTTTCTTGAAGGAGGGGTCGGTATGTTTTTTATAGAATGATTTCCAAAAATCCACAAAGTGTAAACTACATTTTTTTATGAGCAGATAAAACTGATGCTGAATTTACGGAGAATATTTTTTAAAAATTGTACAGGCATTATGGCCGCCAAATCCAAAGGTATTACTCAATGCCGCATTTACAGGACGCTTTTGCGCTTCCCAAAAAGTAAAATTCAATCTTGGATCAAGTTCCGGATCATCAGTAAAATGATTGATAGTTGGAGGGACAATATCATTTTGAACAGCCATAATACAAGCCATACCCTCAATGACACCAGCGGCACCCAAACAGTGGCCGGTCATAGATTTGGTAGAACTGATATTTAGCTGGTAGGCATTTTCTCCAAACACGTCCAGGATGGCTTTCACTTCAGCAATGTCACCCAAAGGAGTAGATGTTCCATGTGTATTAATGTAATTAATATCAGAAGCCTGCATTTCAGCATCTTCCAAAGCCTGTATCATTACATTCTTTGCACCTAATCCTTCAGGGTGCGGTGCAGTAATGTGATGTGCATCTGCTGTTGCTCCACATCCTGCAATTTCGCAATAGATTTTTGCTCCTCTTTTTATAGCATGTTCCAACTCTTCAAAAACTAAAACACCTGCGGCTTCGCCCATTACAAATCCATCACGGTCCTTATCATAAGGCCTCGATGCCGTTTTTGGATCGTCATTCCTTTCACTCAAAGCCTTCATAGCGTTAAAACCACCTACGCCAGCTTCGCTTACTACACTTTCAGCGCCGCCGGTAATAATAACATCCGCTTTGCCTATGCGCAACAAGTTAAAAGCTTCCATCATAGCATTGGTAGATGAAGCACAGGCACTAACAACGGCAAAATTGGGTCCTCTGAATCCATGCCGCATTGAAATATGGCCTGCCGCAATATCCAATATCATTTTAGGAATAAAGAAAGGGTTGAAACGAGGAGTACCATCGCCTTTTGCAAAATTGGTTACTTCTTCCTGGAAGGTTATCAGGCCTCCAATACCGCTGGCAAAAACAACTCCTACTCTATCAACATTTACATTGTCTTTATCAATTCCCGCATCTTTCACAGCCTGGTCACTTGCTACTACAGCTGTTTGAGTAAAACGATCTAGTTTACGGGCTTCTTTTCTATCCAAAAAATTAGTGGGGTCAAAGTTCTTTATTTCACAAGCAAAACGGGTTTTAAACTTTGAAGCGTCAAAATTGGTAATGAAATCGCAACCACTTACACCATTACGAAGGTTATTCCAGTATTCAGTAATTGAATTTCCAAGAGGTGTAATAGCGCCCATTCCGGTTACTACAACTCGCTTTAATTGTATTTGACCCACATTGAAATTTTATGTAAGATAAAACCGCCTTCCCTGCAACACAGCCGGAAGGCGGAATCTTTTATAGTGCTCCCGGTAAGGGAACCTCTAATTACTTTGCGTGTTCTTCAAGGTAAGATACAGCCTGGCCAACAGTCGTAATGGTTTCAGCTTGCTCATCAGGAATTGAAATATTGAATTCTTTTTCAAATTCCATGATCAATTCTACGGTGTCTAAAGAATCGGCACCTAAATCGTTGGTGAAAGAAGCTTCATTGGTGACCTCTGCTTCGTCTACTCCTAATTTGTCTACAATGATCTTTTTTACTCTTGCTGCAATGTCTGACATTTTGTAAAAGTTTGGTTATAGTGGTGCAAAAATA
>DAIQPL010000266.1:0-5813 GCA_036787395.1 Flavisolibacter sp.
GCTTGCTTAAAAAATTATGGATTTAAAGAATTATGAAGTTGAATAGTGAGCCAGTTTAAGCCGAAATAATAGACGCTCCCTTACCAATAGAATGACGCATCTCTATTTTGTAGGTGGCAGCTATTGTCTTAAAAACAGTTTTCGTCTGAATTATAAATGGGTAACCAATGAAAAAAGCCCCGGCGTTTTCCAGGGCTTTCAAAGTCATAACTTGTATTAATATCTGTTTTTGTTGTAACTGTTACCGCTGTTGTAACCACCACCACCGCCACGCGGCTTGTCTTCCTTAGGTCTTGCTTCTACAACCTTAATGGCCCTTCCTTCTACATCACCACCATCCAGCTCTGCAATTGCTTTTTTAGCAGCTGCATCATCAGACATTTCAACGAAGCCGAAGCCACGTGATTTTCCGGTTTCTCTGTCGTTTATAACTTTAGCTGAGGTAACTTCTCCAAACGGAGTAAAAAATTCTTTTAGGTCTCCATCCTGAACGTTGAAGCCTAAGTTTGAAACATAAATGTTCATTCTTAATTGATTAAATTTTAAATAAGATCTGAGGCAAAGAGTAGAGTAATTAAGATGCAGATTACTGAGCAGGATAATTATTTACAATACAAGACTCAAATTAACGCTGTCAAGATAGTCTTTATTTATCAGCATACTGGTAAAGGCATCATAAAGAATTCCTACCTGGATTTCAATGCAACATGGGAAAAAAGTGGCAAATAAGCATTCGTACTAATTTTTACTATATTTACGCCGCCTCTCTATTCTGTAAGGACGCTACCAACGCCTCGTTAGCCTTGCAGAACTCTTTATAAAGCCGTTTACCGGCAGCATCACGATCAGATATTGTTAGTTAGCCAGACAACGTTAGTAAGTGTTTTGTAACTCTTTAAAACTTGTACTATGAAACTTTCTGATTTTACCATGCTAAATGGAGAAGAAAAAAAACTTACTGTGCTTCACCAAGGTGTATTGATCGGCAAGAGAAAAAGGCCTGAATTGATCATCTTTTTATTTCAGTTGAATGACTTTTATGTTGAAACCTTTTGCGACACAAAAACAAAAGATGTCACAGAGTACCGGGTGTTTGCACACACAAAGCTGCTACAGCCTTACCTGGAAACCATTGCCATTGATGATTTGTTCAGAGAGTAACATGTGGTGACAATAAATTTCCAAAGGTTATTGCAAAGACATGGAGTGTTAAAATAAGTTTTGCAAGCGGTTCAGAATATCAAAACATAGAAATCCCAAAAATCATTTAACAGCTGGGAATATATACAGGGCAAAGGCGGTGTGTTACTTAAATAAATTGACCACTGCATTCGCGCAAAGCCTTGTGAGGGAGTTGCAAGATTGCGGCACTTTCCCAGGAAGAAAAATCAGAGGAAGTAACCGTCGGTATTACAAATTTTTTGCGGTAAAATGGTGCGGGCACAATGCGATGAGATGTTAGAAAAAGGGGGAATAGATCAAAAGGTCGTAAGATTATCCCTCTAACCTTTTTAATATTTCCTTCTTTATTTTTACAATAACAGAATGAATAAACTCTAGATAAAGAACTAATTTTTCCAGAGAACTTGTACTTAGTGCTCCTTCAAATGCTTTCACTTTAGAGCTTAACCCAGGATCAATTAAATCACATTCATATACTGTTTTGATATCGACAAAAGCCGAGGTTTAGTGTTTTTCTTTCCTTAATTCACATTGAGTCTATGAAAAAGTGTGGATTTACCTGATCCCTTACGACCGATTAGAAAAGTTGTATGTGCTTTTAATAAAGGTTTACAAACGTACTCTTCAGGAAGAGGTGAATATATAATTCATCGATTAATAAATCACTATTATTTCGGTTAAATAATTGCGCACGAGATATTAACTTTAAAGACTGTGCAGTTTCATGAAGATTATTTAGACTATTCTATCAAAGGAGTTCATGTCCATTCACGCAATCTAAAAAAACATCACTCTAATGAAAGAATCGAATAATAAAGTCTCAATAGTCCCTTTAACGACCCCTAAAAAATCAAAAAGCTTTAAAAGTCAAGACTATCAAAGCTTAAAAAAATGTGTGTGCCCGGGACTGGAATCGAACCAGCACATTCTTGCGAACGGCAGATTTTGAGTCTGCTGCGTCTACCAATTCCGCCACCCGGGCAATAATTATAAGAGCTTTGAGGGCTGCAATGTTACAACTTTCTCCTCAATTGATGATGCAGCTTTTGTAAGTATTTTTTCTTTATATATAGTCCTTTATCTGCAGCAACTCTTCTTTGGCAATAGCACCTTCTTTATAATTTTCAATAATGTATTGAACAGGTTCATACCATTCTTTTTTCCAGGTATACTAATTTTTTCATTAACCATTATTGAGCAAAGCTGGCACTTCCACCGCATTTTGCTCTACTTCATCAATAGTATTAACAAAATAATCGGGATGATGCTTCGTAATAGTTCATTGTGCCAAATAACGCCACGTTCCCCTTCTCCTGGGGAAGCCTGTTACATATTACCATTTGATAGTTTGCCTTTGCTTCATTTGGATTAAAAGAGCATTTTTGTATCAACTATTATGATAACGATAGGATTATTAAAAGAAGGGAAGATTCCGGCTGATAACAGGGTTGCCCTGACGCCTGCCCAGTGCAAATGGATTGGCAAAAACTTTCCGGGGGTTTTGATTAAAGTTCAGCATGCCGAAAACCGTTGTTTCAGTGATGATGAATACAAAAGAGCCGGAATAGAAGTAGTGAATGACCTGGAGAGTTGTGATATTATCCTTGGCATAAAGGAAGTACCTGTAACCCAGCTTTTGGTGGATAAAACCTACCTGTTCTTTTCACACACACGTAAGAAGCAGCCGTACAACCAGGTATTGATGCAGACTATACTGGCAAAGAACTGTACACTCATTGACTATGAGTGCATGGAACACGAGGACGGTCAAAGAATTATTGGCTTTGGTTTTTTTGCAGGCATTGTCGGCGCCCATAACGGTATGATGGCTTATGGTGATCGCACCAGTAGCTTTCATTTGGATAGGGTGTATAAACAAAAAGATTTTAAAGAGGTGATCCATTGTTATTTTGGTTTGAAACTGCCTAATATAAAAATTGCGGTAACAGGATCGGGAAGAGTGGCGCATGGTATTTTGGAGGTAATGAACCTGCTTGGCATTATTGAAGTAGAAAAAGACGAATACCTGGCAAGAGATTTTGCCTACCCGGTGTATGTGCAGCTAAAAGGAACTGACCTCTATGTTCATAAGAACAATGGAAAGTACAACCGCGATCATTTTCATAATCATCCCGAAGAATACAACTGTGTGTTTGAAGAGTATGTGCCCCATACCGATATTTTAATGAACGGCATTTACTGGGACGTGAATGTGCCGCGGTTGTTCAGCCTGAAGGCGATTTCGGGGTTGGATTTCAGGATACAGGTTATTGCAGACGTTACAGACGATACCAATGGTTCCATACCTATTAATTTAGGCGACCAGACAATAGAAAATCCCGTTTATGGTGTGGACAGGCAAAGCTTTGAGAAAACACCACCGGGCCAGCCAAATTCAATTGATGTGATGGCAGTAGGGAACCTGCCCAACGAATTGCCAAGAGATGCTTCTAAATATTTTGGAGAACAATTAATTAAATACATTTTGCCAGACCTTTTAACCGGCGGCTCTTCCATCATTGAAAGGGCTACTATTGTTAAGGAGGGAAAACTCACTTCACGTTTTGAATACTTAAGAGATTATACGGAAGGGAAACTTTCCAGCACGCTCACAGATATAAATAATACGCCTCCAGGAGGGCGGTAAATTCCTGCGTATACTGTTGCTTTTCATCCTTTATAGAAATGGTAGTTGTAAAAATTTCAGATTGTTGATCTGAACCACTTAACATTACCCGGAAGGGTTGATGAGAGGTAGATTGCTGCACTAAAATCTTTTTGTGAATATAAAACTGGTGCTTATTTAAAAGATCTTCAATTTCATTTTCCCGTTTAAAAGGAAGCAGTAAAAAAAACCTGCCTTCATCAGCAAGATTATTTTTTATAACACTGAAAAGTTGAACAAGGCTTAATTGCAAGCTGTGGTGGGCAAGGTCTTTCTTCACCTGGCCTGATGCCAATTCATTTTCATAAAAAGGAGGATTGCTGATGACGGCTTCATACTTGTGGTTTGAATTGAAGGTCAGAATATCCTGGTTAAATATTTTAATATTCTCCGTCCATGGGGAAGAAGAAATATTTTGCCCTGCCTGCGCCGCTGCTTCTTCATCAATTTCTATTGCATCAATTTGTATCTTGTTTTTTTGAGCAACCATCAAAGAAAGTAAGCCGGTGCCTGTTCCAATATCAAGCAAGTTTAAATTTTGAATTTTGGCTTTTTGTATTTCATCAGCGCACCATGCTCCAAACAAACAGGCATCTGTAGTTACTTTCATGGCGGTTTGGTCATGAAAAACAGTGAACTGTTTGAATTGGAACCAGGGGTTAGGCATGGAAGGTTTAGAGTTGGTTGGTTTAATGTTTAGGGTTTGGGTAGTAAAGTTCTGGCACTCTTTATTTATAGAAACGTTTGTCTGATGCATTGGCTATGTCCAGGCTGCACGTGCACTGGCTGTGACTGACAGGTCTGCGAATTCGTTATTTAGATATTTATAATAAGCCGTAATGGCAATCATAGCTGCGTTGTCTGTACAATATTGAAACGGTGGTATAAAAGCCTTCCATCCGTTTTGATCACAGAGTTCTTTGAATGAATTCCTTAACTCGCTGTTAGCTGAAACACCGCCGGCAATGCAAAGGTTGGTAACGCCTGTTTGCAGCGCAGCTTTTTTCAGCTTCTTCAATAAAATGGAAACAATACGGTATTGAATGGATGCACAAATGTCAGCGAGATTGGCTTGTATGAATTCGGGATCTGCTTTTGTTTCTTTTTGTAAAAAATAAAGAATAGACGTTTTCAACCCGCTAAAACTAAAATTCAAACCTTCAATTTGTGGTTCTGCAAAAATGAAGCGGCGTGCATTTCCTTCTTTTGCATATTTATCTATCAACGGTCCGCCGGGATAGGGAAGTCCTAATAACTTGGCCGATTTATCAAATGCTTCTCCTGCTGCATCATCCAGGGTTTCGCCAATTACTTTCATATCTGAATAACTGTTCACTAAAACAATTTGTGTATGTCCGCCACTAACGGTTAAACATAAAAACGGGAATGCCGGTTTAGGATCTTCTATTAAATTAGCTAACACGTGCGCCTGCATATGGTGTACAGCAATCAGTGGCTTGTCCAGAGCAAGGGCCAGTGATTTAGCAAACTGGCTTCCCACAAGTAAAGAACCGATGAGCCCGGGAGCTTGTGTAAAGGCAACTGCATCTATTTGTGATAATTGAACATTGGCCTGCTGCAGGGCAACGTCCACCACGGGAACAATATTTTGCATGTGAGCCCGGCTGGCTAGTTCGGGCACAACACCGCCAAACTTTTCGTGTACTTTCTGATCTGCTATAAAATTGGATAGTATTTTTCCATCACGGCATACAGAGGCTGATGTATCATCGCAGGATGATTCAATAGCAAGAATAGTAACCTGGCCTGTATTGAGTTGATCTGTCATTCCACCGATTTGTTGATATGATTATAAACTGTAAAAGAGTGCGACGCAACAAAAGCTCAACAGGGATTTTTTGCCGGCTACACCATATGCAAAGTAAAAAAACAAGGAGCGCAAGATAGGTAGGAAATACTGCTCTAACTTCTGATTGCTACTACGGGGTTCATCCGCGCCGCTTGT
>DAIQPL010000053.1:0-18042 GCA_036787395.1 Flavisolibacter sp.
TTCGAAAAATTAATCGAATCGCAACAAATGGGTAGGGAGTTAAATGATTCCTTACTAATTTCCATCTCACTTGCCTTTATAGGCCGCTCCTTTAACCGGGTAGGAGATCCGCAAAGGGCGCTGAATTATTATTACCAAAGCCTGCGATTTGCAACACCATTTCTTTTGCTCTGGCCTCATCTTGAGGATATGGCCTATGCACACATACAATTGAAACAATTCGACTCGGCTTTGTGGTATCAGCAAAAACACCGGCAAAACCTGGATTTGTTAACAACAGACAGTGTGATTCGCAAAAAATTCAGTGTTTTTGTGCTTGGGTATTACGTTGATATCCAGCTCGCCAAAAAACAGTATGACCCATTGTTAGCGCAACTTGTTCCCAGTCTGAAAAAATTACAGGAAAACAACGATGTCATTCCTTATATGCAAGCGTTATTAGCCTTGGGAAAACTGTATGAAGGGAAAAAAAATTATCAAAAATCTCTGCTCTATACACGACGATTATATCTATTGGCTCACAATACGAGTAATAAACAGTTTTTAAAAGACGCTTACGGACTTTTAGCTTCCTTGTTTCATTTCTTTAAAATGGGCGACAGCGCATACTATTACTTCGGGCAATACACTTCACTGAAAGATTCAATGGAAACGGCCCAATATGCAGGCAGAACAGCGCTATACCTGGCAGCATCAGAGGGTGAAAACAGGATACGTTTAATGAAGAAAGACAAAGAGATAAACGAACAGCAATTGGTCTTGAACAAAAAAGAACTGCAAAAGCAATCACAATTGAAAAATGTTTTGTTGACTGGGTTTGTTTTGTTACTGTTATTTTCTTTTTTGGTAGTGAGGAACATATTGTTAAAGCGAAAAAATGAGAAGCTCCGGAACGAACAAGCGCAACTTGCATTGAAACGCAAAGCCCTTGAGTTGGAAATGCAGGCGCTGCGTGCACAAATGAATCCTCATTTTATTTTTAATTGTCTTAGCGCTATTGACAATTTAATACAAACCAATCAACCCGATAAAGCTACTTCCTGTCTTTCCAGTTTTGCTAAACTAATACGGAGCGTGTTGGATAGTTCTAAAAATAACCTCGTGCCTTTTCAAAAAGATTTTGAAACACTGCAGCTATACCTGCAAATGGAACAGTTCCGTTGCAATAATAAATTTAATTATCAGTTGCATGCTTCTCCCGAATTGTTAGATGGTGACTATAAAATTCCTCCGCTCATCATTCAACCTTTTATCGAAAATGCAATTCACCATGGCCTGCTAAATAAACAAGACAACAATCGGCAATTGCAGGTAGAGGCGCAATTGAAAGATGAACATATCATTTACTCAATAATTGATAATGGAATTGGCCGCAAAAAGGCAGCGATCCTTAAAGGGTTAAACCGGCCCGGCCAACAATCATACGGAATTGACATTACGAGGGAACGCATACAACTTCATAATAAGAATGACCTGACTCAGAACCTTTTTATAACCGATCTGGAACAGGAAGGCATAGCGGCAGGCACCAAAGCGGTAGTCACTATCAATTGTTCGGCATAAAGAATAAAGCATGCTAAAAGCTGTCTTAATAGATGATGATGAAAGTAATCTTAGCTCGCTGGGAGAAAAGTTGGGCAGGCATTGTCCGCAGGTGCAGATCATTGCCCGGGCTGAGAATGCAACTGACGGGATCAAAGCCATTGATGAACTAAAGCCTGACCTGGTTTTCCTGGACATTGAAATGCCGGTGATGAATGGTTTTGTGATGTTGCAGCAACTGGAGTATAAAAACTTTGAACTCATTTTTGTAACAGCCTACGATCATTATGCCATAAAAGCTATCCGTTACAGTGCTCTGGATTACCTGCTTAAGCCAGTAGAAATGGAGGAGCTAAAGGCAGCCGTTTCAAAAGCCGAAGCCAACCGGGTTAACAGGTCTTCTCACCTGCAAATGGAACTGTTGCTCGAACACCTGCAAAAAAAAGTGCCACAGCGTATTACCATACCTACAGCCGATGGTCTGCGCTTCCTCAATATCGAAGACATGGTCTATCTGGAGGCCAGTAATAATTACACTACTATCCACCTTTCAACTCAAAATTACCTGGTGTGCCGTACCCTAAAAGATTTTGAAGACATGCTACCTGCAGAAACCTTTCTTCGCATTCATCATTCTACTATCATCAACAAATATTACGTGGAAAAATACATCCGCGGCGATGGAGGACAGGTAGTAATGCGAACTGGCAATGTACTGGATGTATCAAAAAGAAAGAAAACCGAGTTTTTGCAGGCAATAGGATACTGAGTTTTTACGAAATGATGTAAGTTTTTGTAATAAGCTTCATTTCTACTATATGACTTCTGTTGCCACGCTCGGTTCAGGGCTCTGCTTCCTATTAAACAATTGTGACAGTTAATTTGGAAAAAGATGAATTAATTAAGCGTTCACAATCATTCTTTCATTGCTCTCCAGCAATGCATATACATCTTCTTTGGTACCGGTAAAAGGGCCCGATGATTCAATTTTCAGAGTAGCCATTGCGGCTGCAAATTCACCGGCTTGCTGAATGCCAGTTCCTCTTGTACGCTGGTATAAATAGCCTGCCATATAGGTATCGCCACAGCCCGTGGCGTCTTCCACTGCAACAGGGTAATAGGCAGGAACTGTATAAAAAACACCTTCGCAATAAATTAGCGAACCGTTACTGCCAAGCGTAATAACTACTTCCTTTACGCCCCAATCAAACAAGATCTTTGCACCCTGGTAAACATCCCGTTGTCCGGTTAGCACTTCCATTTCATATTCATTGGCTTTCAAAATATGAATGTAGGGCAACGCCTCTTTTTTGTCCGCCCAGTCAATGGCACAAACCTCGTAGTTTTCAACTTTGCGCAAAAAACCCTGAACGTCTAAAGAAACCTTTCCTTTTGCAGCTAAATCTTTAATAAACTCTGTTGTCATATCCCCTGCAAGTAAAGGTCCCAGGTGAAAAATCGTCGATTCAATATTCAACAGTTGCTCATTAGTAAATGGGTCGGCCTGTTGCAAAACTCTTTGAGTTCTCTGGTCCTGGTTATCGCTATAAATATTTTCAAAAAAAACAGTAAAGTCACTTGGCCATACTTTCACTTCAATGCCTTTGTCACGTAATGACGTTACCGACGGCATCTCATTGGCTGCCAACGCTGTAACCAACACATAACCAACATCCATCTGACAAATAGCATTGGAAAAATAAAAGGAAGTTCCCCCCGGCATATAAACAATGTTTTTGGGAGTAACCACCTTGTCTAAGGTAATATGTCCTACACAACAGATGTCATACTTCATGTTAACTACAGGTTTCAACAGTACAATAAAATACCAAATGTAAGGAACAAGCGTGTAGTAAAAAAGCGCTTGTACTCAATAGTAATACAGTGCTTTCAATGCACTTTAAGAGAATACAGGGTAAAAGAAGCCCATCCAGGCCATGACGTTTCTTGCCCTGCTTTCTTTCTTCTTAATTTTATTACATATGCAGAGTGGTAATCGTATATCATGGCGCCGCAGGCTTCATCAAACCATTTATGAATCCAACACTACGGCGGGTAAAGTCTTTGACGTGGCACTGCTCCTGCTCATCGTTGCCAGTATCGTAGTGGTAATGCTGGACAGTATCAAAAGCTTTAACCAGTCATACGGTCACCTGTTCGATGTTCTTGAGTGGACTTTTACCATTCTGTTTACCATAGAATATCTTCTTCGCCTGGTGAGTATAAAAAGGCCAGTGCTTTATATTAGTTCTTTCCTGGGCGTTATTGATCTTATGGCTATTATACCCTCCTACCTGAGTATATTTTTCGCGGGTGCACAATCGCTGCTGGTGTTTCGTGCCTTGCGCCTACTCCGAGTTTTCAGGATTTTCAAGCTCACGCATTTCTTAACAGAAATGCAATTCTTAAAAACTGCCATTAATAGCAGCTTAAAAAAAATAAGCATCTTTATGCTGGTAGTACTTAGCCTTGTTATTATTCTGGGTTCCGTTATGTACCTCGTAGAAAGTGGGTCCAACGGATTTAACAGTATTCCGGACAGCATTTACTGGGCGATTGTTACAATTACCACCGTTGGCTATGGCGACATTTCGCCAGTTACCGCATTAGGCAAGTTCATTGCGTCCATCATGATGTTTATTGGGTATGGAATTATTGCGGTGCCTACAGGTATTGTTACAAATGAAATGGCCATGGCGGTTCGCAGTAAAAAACACGGCCATGAAACTTGCCCTGGCTGCGGGCAGGAAGGGCACGACAAGGACGCCGGGTTTTGCAAATATTGTGGTACCGTATTGTAAGAGAGAAATAACAGTGCCTGCTTGCGATATCAGCATTAAGCCCCATCAACATTTCCTGATGGCTGTTTATTATTTTGAGCAAAATGATAAAACCAACGAATTTTTATCCAGGAAGTAGTACAAGCCCTGGCTCTCCCCTTTATTGCTTGTATTATGGCATTAGGTAAGCGTCGTTTTAGAAAATAAAAAGATCAGTGATGAATGCAGTAGAGATAGGAATACCCCTAATAGACAATGTGCAAAAAAAAGAAAGGCTGGATAGAAATCCTGCCTCGTTTTAAAATCCAATATCCTATGAAAAACCGAGACGAAAATAAGGGCTTTTATTTACTTGTACAAACGTAAATTTACTTATGTTAAAAAAGGGCACCTAATGAGCTGGCGATCGCTCCCTTTCTCCTTTATTATTTTGAAAACGTTTCATTGAGTTCGCTAACTCACCTCTCATTCCACGAGAACCCTCAGCTCATGTTGATGCAACTCATATAAACATCACGAAAACTGTTTGCTAATGGTAATTATAAATAAGAGAAGAACCTGCAGTACCAGTTCTTTATCTCAGCTATCTGGTTTCCGAAAAATTACTTTTAACCATGGAGCGTTTCAATAAGGAAAATTTTCATAGAATTTGCGACCATATAACAACGAGGGACAATGACCTGCTGCATATCGTTGAGCAATATGGATACCCGCCTTTCTGGACACGGACGAATACATTTGAAACAATAGTACTTACCATTCTTGAACAACAAGTTTCCCTGGCGTCGGCTTATGCAGCCTACAAAAGATTAAAAGAAAAACTCACTTTCATTACTCCTAAAAACCTGCTGCAATTGTCCGATGAAGAATTACGCAATTGTTATTTTAGCCGCCAAAAGATTATCTATACCCGAGAGTTAGCTAATACGATTCTTTCAAAAAAGATCAACCTGAAAAAGTTTTATGATGAGGAAGATACCGTCATACGAAAGGAGTTAAAACAACTTAAAGGCATAGGAGATTGGACCATAGATATCTATTTAATTCATGCCTTACAAAGAACAGATGTTTTCCCTATTGGTGATCTGGCGCTGGTAAATGCTATTAAAATAATAAAAGGATGGGATACAATAACGAAGGAAGAAATTTTGAAGATAGCGCAAACGTGGAAACCTTACCGTTCTATCGCTACAATGCTCCTATGGCACTTTTACATAAAAAAGAAAAATATAAAGCTATTGCATTAAGCGCTGTTGAAAGAAAGAGGTGCCAATTGTGCCAACCCTTTATAAAAAGCAGAAGGGTTCTTAATCGTCAAAAAAGTTGAATGTTGTGCTAAAGTCAAATAAGCAAGCCCTGTGCTTTGGCGAGGTCCGGTGAGGCGTTTACATATACAACCCTCCATCTACACTCAACACTTGTCCTGTTACATAGTTACTCATATCAGATGCCAAGAACAAAGTGACGTTAGCAATGTCTTCCGTGGTTCCAAATCTGCCCAACGGAATACCGGCTTTGTATTTGTCAGACTGTTCGCCCTCTTTGAGATAGCCCGTCATATCTGTTTCGACAAAACCTGGAGCGATAGCATTGCAACGAATGTTACGGCTGCCTAATTCCTTGGCTACCGACTTGGTAAAACCAAGAATACCGGCCTTACTTGCTGCATAGCTTCCTTGTCCTGCATTACCCATTAAACCAATTACAGAACTCATATTGATGATGCTTCCTTTTTTTGCTTTCATCATCGGGCGGATCACCTGTTTAGTCATATTAAACACACTCTTCAGATTGATGGTCATCACATCATCCCATTGTTCCGGTGTCATTCGGAGAAGCAAATTATCTTTTGAAATACCAGCATTGTTAACACAAATGTCTATTGAGCCAAACTCTTTTACTACATTATTTACCAATGTTTCAGATTCGGCAAAATCACCCGCATTACTTCTATATGCTTTTGCTTTTACACCCAGGCCGACCAATTTTTCTTCTAATGATTTTGCTTTTTCATTACTACTTTCACTTACATAGGTAAGCGCAATATTAGCCCCATGTTCTGCTAATTTTAATGCAATGCCTTCTCCAATACCACGTGCTGCACCAGTAACAATAGCAACTCTATTCTCCAATAATTTCATTCTCTAATTTTTAGTGAGCAAAAGTACTTCTATTGAGCTTTTGTTATCCATTCCTGAACCTACATCGCGAGTTCCTCAATTAACTTGTGGTAAGTCTTATAAATTGTTTTATTTCTTCAAGCAGGCTTCGCTCATTGGAGAGCCTCGGTACCTTGTGTTGCCCACCCAATTTGCCTTTACTGCTTAACCAATTGGTAAATGTGTTACAAGGAACGGCTTTTATTAAAGGCATTCGTAGTGCAATATCTTTATACCGCTTGGCTTCGTAATCGCTATTGATTGTTTTTAAAGCGGTATCTAATTCATACGTAAATGACTGCAGGTTGTGAGGCTCTTTTTCAAATTCAATAAGCCATTCATGTGCTCCATTGTCTGCTTCTGAAAAATATACTGGTGCAGCAGAATAATCTTTTACAATAGCTCCCGTTCTTTCGCTTGCAATAGCAATAGCTTTGTCAGTATTGTCTATAATGATTTCTTCGCCAAACGCGTTTATAAAATGCTTAAGTCGTCCCGACACTTTTATACGATGCGGCCGAAGGGAAGTAAATTGTATGGTATCACCAATCATGTATCTCCACAATCCGCCATTGGTAGTAATTACAGGCGCGTAATTCACGCCAGGTTCTACTTCATCCAACTGAATAGTTTTTGGATCTTGCTTTCCATATTCATCAATGGGCATGAACTCGTAAAAAATTCCATGGTCGCACATTAATAACATGCCATCTTTTGTTACGTCATCCTGTGCAGCAAAAAAACCTTCAGAGGCATTATACATCTCCAGGTAGTTGATAGGAGACCCAATCAGTTTTTCAAATTGCTGTTTATAAGGAACAAAGCTTACGCCGCCATGCATATATAATTCAAGACTGGGCCATACTTCTTTAATAGTTGACTTACCCGTGATGTCCAATATTCTTTTTAAAAGCACAATTAACCACGTAGGCACGCCTGCCATGGAGGTGACATTTTCGGAAACGGTAGTTTGTGCCAGCTTCTCTATCTTGCTTTCCCATTCATCCATTAGAATAATAGACATATCAGGCGTCCTGATCCAATTAGACCAGAAAGGCGAGTTCTGTACAATCACTGCACTCAGATCGCCATAATGTACTTCTTCATTTACATGACTTATCTGGTGGCTGCCGCCAATCACCAATCCCTTGCCCGTGAGCAAATCACTATCTGGATGAGATGCATAATAAAAACTCAAAACATCTTTGGATGTTTTGTAATGATTGTCTTTAAGGCTTTCTTCGCTAACAGGGATAAACTTACTTTTATCACTGGTTGTGCCACTGCTTTTAGCAAACCAGGTAACCGGTGTATTCCACAGAATATTTTGCTCTCCGTTCATCATTCGTTCAATGTAAGGCTTCAGGTCATCATAGTCGTGAATGGGAACACTGTTTTTATACTCGTCAAGGGATTGCAAATGAGAAAAATGGTACTTGCGCCCAATTTCTGTGTATTGCCCTGCGGCAATAAGGTCCTGCCAAACGTTGAACTGTGTCGTTATTGCATCATTCATCCATTGTTCAATAGACGGAATGCGCCAGCGGGCAAAACGTGATATGGCGGGGCTTAGCAACTTCATGTGCAGGTAGCAAAATACGAAAGAAGACGCATTTGAATATAAAACGTTTACAGGAGTTGAGTAATCTGCTTTAGTGCATTCGAAATCTTTTGTTGATTTATGGTGAAATTGTGCGGGGCTCAGTTGGATCTTCAGTATCCAACGAAGTAGGTGCTTTTGGCTTATGCCTGAACAGTATAACGGCTTTGGTATTGTTGTTCTCGGAAGGCAACAAATTAGCTATAAGCTATCTGGCAATGCATCTGGGTTTATTTCCTGCAGTAAATAATCTTTTCTTTTTAGTTCAAAATTTCTGCCCAAATACAGTTTCTTTACCTGCTCATCTGCCGCTAAATCTTCAGCAGTACCATGCTTGAATATTTTTCCTTCAATCAACAGGTAAGCCCTGTCACAAATTGAAAGGGTTTCAGTAACATTATGGTCAGTAATCAAAATGCCTATATTCTTAAATTTTAATTTGGCAACAATGGCCTGTATATCTTCTACGGCAATGGGGTCAATCCCGGCAAACGGTTCATCAAGTAAAATAAAGTTTGGATCAACCGCCAGCGCCCTGGCAATCTCAGTTCTTCGTCTTTCCCCACCACTTAATACATCACCATTGCTTTTCCTTACATGTTGAAGGCGGAACTCATCGATCAGTGATTCCAGTTTTTCCCTTTGCTCTCTTTTAGGAAGCCTGGTCATTTCCAGCACAGCCTTGATATTATCCTCAACACTTAATTTTCGAAATACGGAAGGCTCCTGTGGCAGGTATCCAATTCCCATTTGTGCCCTTTTATACATTGCCTGCGGTGTAATATCACGGTCTTCGAGAAACACTTCACCTTCATCGGGCTTTATTAAACCAACCACCATATAAAAGGTAGTGGTTTTGCCAGCTCCGTTCGGACCTAATAATCCAACGATTTCTCCCTGTCCTACTTCAATAGACACATGATTAACAACGGTACGGGCACCATATCGCTTTACCAGTTCATTCGTATATATGCGTACACTCAAAAGAAAGTTTTGGTAAAAATAATAAAACGGGGTATTGGGAATCTTTAAACAATAGAAAACAAGTTTACTTTAACGAAGCGCTGCTTCTGAATTCTGACCTTCAAATAAAATTGAGTGGTAGTGAAACTTATAAACTTGTGAACATTTATTAATTAAGTTTGCGCCACTTTATGAAAGTTACAGATCATATCAATGGCGGAAAAGGAACAGTAGTTTCCTTTGAAATTTTGCCTCCCCTAAAGGGAAAAGGCATCAATGCTTTGTGGGAGCATTTGGACCCTTTAATGGAATTTAAACCTCCGTTCATTAATGTTACTTACCATCGGAGTGAGAGTATGTTCAAGAGAAAAGCAGATGGTACATTTGATAAGGTGGAAGTAAGAAAAAGACCGGGAACAGTTGGAATTTGTGCTGCCATTCAGAATCGCTACAAAGTAGATGCAGTAGCGCACCTGATTTGCGGGGGCTTTAGCCGACAGGAAACCGAGGATGCATTAATAGATCTGAATTTTCTTGGAGTTGACAATGTTCTGGTACTTAGAGGTGATGCACCGAAAAATGAAGCCTTTTTTGAACCAGAGCCAGGAGGTCATAAATATGCCATTGAACTGCTGAAGCAGGTAATGAATATGAACAATGGCTTGTACCTGGAAGAAGATCTGAAGAATGCGGTTAAAACTAATTTTTGTATTGGCGTAGCAGGGTATCCTGAAAAACATTTTGAATGCCCTAACCTGCATGCAGATCTAACTTTTTTGAAAGCCAAAGTGGATGCAGGCGCCGAGTATGTAACAACGCAAATGTTTTTCGACAATAAAAAGTATTTCGAGTATGTAAAGTTGTGCCGCGAGGCCGGTATCAATGCTCCCATTGTTCCAGGATTAAAGCCCATCTACACAAAAAAACAACTTAACGTTATTCCACGGACTTTTCATGTAGACATTCCTGAAGAATTATCGAACGAAATTTTGAAGTGTAAGACGGATGCCGAAGTTGAGGTCGTCGGCACACAATGGCTGTTGCAACAGTCCAAAGAACTCAAAGCCGCTGGTGTCCCTGTATTACATTATTATACTTTAGGTAAGCCTACTATTATTGCTAACGTGGTAAAGGAGATTGTATAGCGAAGTACGAAGGAAGCTCAATGTAAATGTGATTAGGTTTAATGCCATTGGAAAATAAATGCACAAAATCCTATTGCAATCTCAGGACCTTCTATAGACTATGAGCTTGGATGTTATTCTCTTCAATACTGCTTCTTTCTTTTTAATTCGTCCAATGCCTGTTGGTCAAACTGAACAGGGTATTTTTTCTTCAGCTCTGCCAGCCAGCTTTTTTCCAGTTCATTTTGATAGTCGGTGATCACCAATCCCCTTGCTTCTGTAAAGTTGCGAGGCTCCGCCCGGGGATGGTACTTAATTATGTAGGCAAAAGACACTGTATTGTCAGACTTGTTCGTCAAAGGAGGTGTAATCGCTCCTTCTTTAGTATTGGTGGCATTTGGTATTTGTGATAGTTCAAACCGGGAAGAATCGGCTGCTACTTTTTCGCTCATTCGGCTTACCACTTCACGCCAGTTCTTTGGGAATTTTTTTAAGTTCTCTGTAAAGCTTTTGGCGGTTGCAGCATCGTTTGCATAAAAAATAACGGCATCTGCACTTTCCTTCCAGTTATAATTTGATTTGTTTTTTTTATAATATTCAACCAGGGCAACACTGTCGGTTTGGGCCCTTTCCCAAACCTGGCGTTGCATAATCTCAAAAAACAAATTGCCGTCTTTAAATTCATTTATTTGTTGTCGAAATTCTTCATTATAATCTTCAAGATGACTTTGATAATAATCCAGGGCACGGGCTTCTACAAAGTCATCCCATACCTGTGCATAAGGTTTAATGCCACTGCCGTCAGATTTGTAGCGGAAGGTTTGGGAGTAATTAACCCAATCGTCAACAGTAACCGTCTGGTTCCCGAAAGAAAAAAGAGGAGACGCTTTTGTTAAATGCACTGCTGTTCGAGGGGCCTGGTTATTTAAAACGCTATCAGAATAAGCCCAAAGTTCGGCATTGTCAAAAGGAGCTTTTTTATAAGACGCTTCTCTTAATATTTTTTTTGCCAGCAGGGACTTGGTGGTATTCATCCTATCGCTTTGTTCTACTTTTTCGCGGATGGCCTCTAAGGATTTGGCATTCCTGGTTGCTGTTATGGGCGTCTTACTAATTCTTTTTACGATGTGATAACCATGCGAGGTTAAAAAAGGCTTGCTGATGGCACCGTCATTTGGCAACGCAAAAACAGTGTTTTCAAAGATGGCATCATATTGACCTGTAGTAAATTCAGGAATAACACCATTGGCTGCAGCAGAAATCATATCATTACTAAACTGGGTGGCGAGCTTTCCAAAATCATCACCTTTCAACAAGCGGTTGTATAAAGAATCTGCCAGTTTTTTTACACCGGCTTTTGTTACTGGATCCGCATCAGGAGGAAAGGCTAACAGGATTTCTGCAGCCTTCATCTGGCCTGCTGCTTTTCGCTCACCCAAATTTTTAAAAATATGATAACCTGCTTTTGACCTGTGAATAGCTGAAACCTTTCCTGGTGGCGTTGAATAGGCCAGGTTTTCTAATTCGTACGGCAATGTAAAAACAGTGATGTATCCTATATCGCCGCCATTTGTTTTAGCGGACGGATCATCAGAATATTTTTTGGCCAATTCAGAAAATGAGGAAGTTTTATTTAGCTGGTCTTTTTTCAGATCAGTTATTACGTCGTTAACTTTTTTCACGGTCTCAAGCGTATCAGTAGCTTTTGAAGCAATAAAAATATGCGCCAGCTTAATGTCTTTTTGCGAACGGGTAAAAGCCTCGTCTACCATCCTGTTAATCGTTTGCTTATCGGTTAAATAAGTAGGCAGTATTTGTTGACGCAAAGTTTCCAGGTCCGCGACAAGCTGAGGCAAGGTATCATAACCTCTTTGTTTTGCTTCTGCAATTTTTAAACGGGAATTAATAAAAAGATCAAGGTATTCCAGGAAAGCTTTCTCTGTTTTTACACCCGTATTATTTTTTTGATACGCTCTCAGGAACTCCTTTACAGGTACAGAGTCCTTACCATAATAAAACAAAGTTTGCGCTGGGGCGGAAAGACTGGCCAGCACTAGAGAAACAGCAATTAGTTTTTTCATAGACCCTAGCGGTTTTTTAGTTTGTATTGCAGAATTTCATCGACCTGCTCAAAACTTACTTTTTTGGCAATGATGCGCTTGTCTTTATCAAGCAGGTACAAAGTAGGAAAACTTTGTACATCATACAACTGAGAGTAACCAGGTATGTTGGCATTGGTCCTGGCTTTGTCATCTTCTTTAGAATAATATACATGCACCCATTCATTCAAATTATTTTTTTGTATAAAGGATGTCCAGTCTTTTTTAGTCCCATCTGTTTCTTTAGCCAAAGCAAATATTTTTAAGCCATACCCTTTCCATTTAGCCCGGTAAATGCTGTCCAGCATGGGCAGGGTTTCTTTACAGTGCCCGCAGGTTGGGTCCCAGATGGCTACTAAAACAAAAGGAGCTTCTACTCCATACAGATTTCTTTTCTGACCCATGCTATCGGGTAATTCAACTTCCGGAGCAGGAGATCCCATAATATTTGCCATCAGGCTATAAGCCCTGTCTGTGATATTTTTACGGCCGGCATCGGCAAGCCATGAGTAGTTTTTTTGCGCGAAATATTTTTCAAAAAGATGAACAAATACAGCGTCTTCCCACATATATTTTTGATTGATGTAACGGTTTACAAACTTAATAAGCATAAAACGTTGCATCTCTTCATTTACATTGGCATAGCTCATCATCCAATCCAGCTCCTTAATTACTGAATCAGAAGAAGGATAGACCAGTTGTTCGAGATACCTGTCAATTTTTGGTTCCAGGAAGGGTGTGCGGGCCATCCTGTCATCCATCAGGTTTACATCATCCCAAAAATGTTTTTTAAAATAGTGATAAGCAAATAACGAATCGTTTTTGGCAGCCGGATCATTTTTTGGAACCTCAGGTTCCTTCATCGATTTCAATAAAACAGCAAGAAAACTATTGGGTTCTTTGGTGATAATAGCAGAGCGGTAATTCTTGATCTTATTATTGAGGTCTTCTATTTGCCCGGTCAGTTTTATGGAATCTTGCTTATTGGTACCTTTTCTTTTTAAATATAAAGCGTCTAAAGCTTTGCCATTGACGGTCATATATTCCTGGTAGGCTTTGAAGGCAACGTTATCAGGTGAGTTAATAAAATTTACTTTTTGAATATTGGCAGTGTCGGCAACAATAGAAAAGTGCTGATTTTTATCAATAAGAATTTCAAAATTTCGTGCCCTGTCCGGGAAACCAACAAGATATATACCACCACCTAACTTTTGCGAACCCTTAAAAACGCCTTCGCTTTTCTCATTTAGTAGCACAGAATCAACAATTGGCAGGCGCTTGCCAAAGTAATGTCCGAGGTAGACCCATTGATTTTTAAAGGGCTTTAATGTAATTTTTATTTCATAGCCGTTTTGAGCGGCAACACATAATGAAAGCAGAAGGGCTAGCAAGGTGCTTGTAAATTTCATGGCTTGAACTATCTCGTAAAAATATTTAAAAAGAGGGCAAAGATGGTTAAAGAGTTGCAAAACCCCTTTCCTATGCAGACGTGTTGACATTCTTTAAAAAAATCAGGAAGCTACAATTTGAAATCATGAAAACTTTTGTCGTTGCAGGAATCTTAAATCTAATAGCTAAAATTTTAAATCTGCAATCTTGATCTACTTTTACCGGGTGAGAAAGAAAAAAAATATTGTACTGGAACAACTGGTAGTGGAGAATTATGCGGCTGAAGGAAAGTCATTAGCAAGAAGGGATGGCAAAGTGGTTTTTATTGAGAACGTAGTACCGGGCGATGTGGTAAATGTCCGGCTTTCTAAAAATAAAAAAGATTGGGCTGAAGGTTATCCTATCGAATTCAAATCTTATTCAACCGAAAGAGTAGAGCCTTTCTGCCAGCATTTTGGTGTGTGTGGCGGTTGTCAATGGCAGATGCTTCCTTATCAGAAGCAACTCCAATACAAACAACAACAGGTGGTAGATAATCTAACGCGTATTGGAAAGATCAAACTACCCGAGATCCTGCCAATTGCCGGAGCGCCTGAAGACAAGTTTTATCGAAACAAGTTAGAGTATACCTTTAGCACTAAGGAATACCTGCCCCATGGTTCATTTGATAAAGAGGACAAAGAACTCGGCTTTCGGAATGTACTGGGTTTTCATGCCAAAGGATTTTTTGATAAAATAGTGAATGTCGAAAAATGCTGGCTTCAGGCAGAACCCACCAATGAATTGCGCAATGCTATACGCAGTTTCGCCTGGAACCAGGGATATACGTTTTATGATGTCAGAGAACACAGGGGACTGCTTCGTAATTTGCAAGTGCGCATTTGTACTACTGGAGAAATAATGGCGAATGTGGTTTTTGGTGAAAACAGTGAGAAAAAAATAAAAGCAGTTCTTCAATTCATTGACACCCAATTTCCGCAAATCACTACGCTTCTTTATACGGTTAATTTGAAAATGAATGATTCGCTTCATGACCAGCAACCTATCATTTATAAGGGCAAAGGGTATATTATAGAAAAATTAGAAGATTTTCAATTTAAGATAGGACCCAAATCTTTTTTTCAAACTAATACTAAACAGGGTGAAAAGCTTTACCAGTTTACAAGAAACTTTGCAGAGCTTAACGGATCGCAGGTTTTGTATGATCTTTATTGTGGCACGGGGAGCATCGGCATCTTTTGCAGCAAAGGGACCAAAAAGATTATTGGCGTAGAAATGATGGAGGCGGCTGTGCAGGATGCAAGAGAAAATGCATCTTTAAATGGTATTGAAAAGTCCGCATTTTTTTGCGGCGATGTAATCGACGTGTGTGATGATAATTTTTTTGCAGAGCATGGCCGTCCGGACGTTATTATTACTGATCCGCCTCGTGCCGGCATGCATGAAAAGCTGGTAAGAAAAATCTTAGGCATGGAAGCGCCAACGGTTGTGTATGTGAGCTGCAACCCGGCTACACAGGCAAGAGATTTGGCCATGCTTGACGAGAAATACGAAGTGAGGAAAGTACAGCCAGTTGATATGTTCCCGCATACGCACCATATAGAAAACGTAGTTCAGTTAAAAAGAAAAGAGAATCACAGATGAGCAATTTCAGATTTACCAGGCCGGATAATTTCCCTCCAATTGTAAAAAACCTGATCATCATAAACGTGCTCGTATTTTTAGCACAGGTTACGCTTGGAAAATACCAGGTAACAGAGAGGATTTCATTATACCCTGTCATGCCTGAACAACTGCATGATATTTTAGTTGCAAACCGGATATATGAACCTTTCGAAAAGTTTTATCCCTACCAGATTGCCACACACCTCTTTGCCCATTCTCCCCAAATGATCTTTCATATTGTTTTTAACATGTTTGGCCTATGGATGTTTGGAAGGATATTGGAAAATGCATGGGGCCCAAAAAGATTTTTGCTTTTCTATTTAATATGTGGAGTAGGCGCGGCTGCCTGTCATTTGGCGATACAATATTTTCGCTGCCAGGAATTATTGCATGCCATACAGGCAAACGATCCGATAGCTCAAAATTTAGTAGGAGCTGCAGCTCCAGCTCTCGGTGCCTCAGGTGCAATAATGGGCATCTTTGCTGCGTTTGGATATTTATTTCCTAATACAGAGCTATACATCATGTTCATTCCGGTCCCAATCAAAGCCAAATGGGCCATGTTAGGACTGGCAGCAATAGATTTATTTGGAGGTGTGGCCAATATCAGCGGCGATAATGTAGCTCATTTTGCACACCTGGGCGGAGCTGCTACAGGATTTATTTTAGTACTGATTTGGAACAAAAGTAACCGTCGCCGGTTTTATTAATGGCAGACAAATTGCAGATGGAATTTCTACTACTATGAGTTACTACCAACAACAAAACAGACATCGTCTTTCTATAGGTCAGGATGGTAATGCCCTCACCATGCTGATTGCCATTAACCTCATCGTTTTCGTGATTTTGGCGTTTATCAAGGTAATTTATTATTTCAGCCAGGGGGACGCAGGGGTAACAGCATTTGATAAAGACATTTTTCAATGGGTAGCGCTTCCAGCCTCTTTGGATACGTTCATTACCCGTCCATGGACGTTGATCACGCATATGTTTGTCCATAGCACCGAATCTGTCTGGCATATCCTGGCCAATATGCTATGGCTTTGGGCCTTTGGATATATTTTGCAGGACCTTACAGGTAACAGAAAGCTTATACCTATATTTTTATACGGTGCTTTCGCGGGAGCTTTGGCTTATGGAGCGGCGTTCAATCTTATTACTCCGTTAAAAGCGGCCCTGCCATATTCTTTTGCCTGTGGTGCATCAGCAGGTATCATGGGCATAGCTATCGCTACTACTACCATTGCTCCAGGCTATAGAATTTTCCCTATGCTTAACGGTGGTATTCCTTTGTGGATTGTTACCGTTCTTTATCTTATCATTGATCTGGCTACCATTCCCTACAATAATCCCGGTGGCCATATTGCTCATATTGCCGGTGCTGCCATGGGCTTTTTATTCGTTCGTATGTTTCAGGGAGGCAGGGACTGGAGTAACTGGATGAATAGTTTTTTCGATTGGGTGAATGACCTATTTAATCCTGATAAACCCAAAAAAGGAAAAGTGGTGAAGTCGCAATTGTTTTATAAAGCCAAGGTGCAACCTTTTACAAAAACTCCCCTGGTAACCCAGCAGAAGGTAGATGAGATACTGGAAAAAATTCATCAAAAAGGATTTGCTTCTCTTACGGAAGATGAAAAAGAAGTATTGAAACGAGCCAGTAAAGAAGATATATAGCCGCCCGAACTTTCAAACCGTTTAAGATTTCGTAATTAGTATCAGGTTCCTAAAACGTCTTTCTTATTTTATATTCACAATTGATGTGTAGTTAATTCGTTTAAATTCGTACAATTCGAATTTTGAATGGCCACCACGTACAAACGCTTTACAAAAATCCTGTTTGTTGTTTTAAACCTTTTTGTAGCTATTATTTTTTTAATGGCCTGCATGGCGCCCTATCTTGATCCTCAAAAATGGTGGCTCATTTCCCTAATTGGCTTAGGCTTTGCTTTCATTATTGTAACCCTCCTGGCTTTTATTTTTTTCTGGCTCATTTTTAAA
The DNA here is from genome assembly GCA_036787395.1 of Flavisolibacter sp. Lineage (GTDB taxonomy): Bacteria > Bacteroidota > Bacteroidia > Chitinophagales > Chitinophagaceae > Flavisolibacter. The sequence continues at coordinate 17,323 of DAIQPL010000053.1, forward strand.
CCTGTTTACATCCTGCTTTCCATTATTCCTTTACTTATTGGATGGAAAGCTATTTCTGTTTTTTTTGCTTTTCATAACCCGGGCAGGTTTGACTATCAAAAACCCAGGGATGTACTACGCATAGTGCACTGGAACGTAGGAAGGTTTACCGAGTGGAAAAGAAATAACAATAAAGGGAGCCAGACAAGACTAAAGATGATGGACCTGATCAAAGAACAGAATGCGGATGTTCTTTGCCTTCAGGAATTTTTTCATTCAACGGATAGTATATACTACAATAACCTTGATGTGATAATGAAGGACCTGGGATATCCCTTCTATTATTATTCAAAAGATAATGATGGATATTTGCAGTGGATGGGGCAGGTCATTTTTTCCAGGTTTCCCATCATTGACAGCGGTATGATTCGCTTTACCCGACCCAGTTCCCCCGAAGCACTTCTACATACGGATATTTTATTTAACAAGGATACTGTGCGGTTGTTCACTACACATCTGCAGTCTGTAGAATTTCGCAAGCAGGATTTTGACCGGATAGATAGGATTAAGAACACCGACGATGGCATGGTAGAAAACTCAAGAAATATTTTTTCTAAATTGAAAAGAGGAGTTATCCGGCGGGCAGCTCAGTCCCGGCTGGTAAAAGAAATTATTTCAGCCTCGCCATATCCTTACATATTGACCGGAGACTTTAATGATGTACCTAATTCCTACACTTAT
>DAIQPL010000267.1:0-5801 GCA_036787395.1 Flavisolibacter sp.
GGAAAAAACTGGCTGTCCGCATCAATGAAATAGTTGCAAAGAAAGAAGCGGATGCTATTGTTGTAACACATGGCACCGATACACAGGAGGAGACAGCTTATTTTCTTGACCTTGTTGTTCCCTCACAAATGCCGGTTGTTCTTACCGGGTCCATGCGTGCTTCCACAGCCATCAGTGCAGACGGCCCAAAGAATTTATATGATGCCATCGTTGTCGCTACCAATGCGAAATCGAAAGGCAGGGGTGTGTTGGTATCTTTTAACGAAGGCATATTTGATGGAAGGGAAGTAACGAAGATGAGTACAACGTTTACTAATGCGTTTGGATCTCCCAATACAGGTCCTATTGGCCACGCCTACGACGGCAAAGTAGAATATTATGCAAACGCCGTTAGGGAAATAGATCCCAAATCAGCTGTAGTAATTAAAGCAGATACAAAACTCCCAAGGGTTGATATTGTTTATATGTATGCAGATGCTCCTCCTGACCAGATTGATTTTCTTGTCAGTAAGAAAGTAGATGGTATCGTCATTGCCGGTGTTGGAAATGGCAACTTCAACAAAGCTTATATGGAGGCTGTAAAACGGGCAGTTGCTGCCGGTCTTGTAGTTTGCCGCGCCAGTCGCACTCCTTCCGGCAGAGTGGTGCTTCACGATGAGATAAATGATGACGAATTGGGCACTATTGTTTCCGATGATCTCAATCCTCAAAAAGCCCGGATATTATTAATGCTTGGCCTTACAAAGACAAAAGATAAAAAGCAGCTCCAGGAATTTTTCTTTAAATACTAAGATCACTAAAGACCTGGCTTGTTAAATTAACAAACATAAAGTTCGCCGTCGCGCATTCACACTTAATGATTCTTGACAGGGTCGCAGGAACAACGGATGAAAATTTTTAAGTACTAAAAAATATTCAATTATGAGTCTCAAATCATTACTGGTAGGCGTCATTTTAATTACTACTATTCCAGTTTTTGCACAAACGGAAAAGCAGGAGTCAGACACCACTGGCTATAGCGCCATTATACCAGTCAATAAGCAAAACCTGCTAAGGGACATAGACGTTATTATGAATATGCAGTATGGGTTTCGCAGTGAATTTGTGGACGGAAAATATACCGGAAGCCGGTTTCGCATGGACCAGATGCGTTTCGAGATCAAAGGAAAAGTAACGGACCAGGTGTATTTCCGTTTTCGCAACCGTTATACAAGTGAGCCAATACCTCAATCGGAAGATCACATTTCCAGGGCTGTTGATATAGCCATGATAAGATTGGACCTATCGCCCAAGTTTAGCTTTAGTGCTGGTAAGCTTTGTGCCGACTTTGGTGGATTTGAATTTGATTTGAACCCTATTGATATATATGAATACGCGGATATTCTTGAACAGGCAGATAATTTTTTGGCTGGCGCAGGAGTAAGTTTCAGACCTAACACTAACCATGAATTTAATTTCCAGGTTCTCAATTCCCGCACCAAGTCATTTAACGAATTGTATGGCGACCAGCCAAATATAGAGGAAGCAAAAACTGCGCTTGCGTATGTAGCTAACTGGCGCGGTAGTTTATTTGGCGGAAAAATTAAAACCATATGGTCATACAGCCTTTTCAATGAGGCGAAAGACACGAAGATGAGTTATCTGGCGTTGGGTACTCAATACGCAGCGAAGAAATTTTCTATTGCATACGATTTTCAATTAAGTGATGAAAACCTTGACCGAACAGGAATTGTTAGCAACACCATTCCCGATTCGCTTTATCCGTTTGCAGTCGAAAAAACATTATATACCAGCCATTGGATAAAAGCAGATTACAGGGTAAGTAGAAAAATAAACCTGTCTTTGGTTACCTATGCTGATTTCGGAAACTGGACGGATAATAAAGATCCTCAGAAAATAAACGGTGATGGGGTTCGTACTGCATACGGGTTCATCCCAACGATTGAATTATATCCGTTTGAAAAGGTGAATCTGCGCTTTTTTGCAAATTACGTTGGAAGAAAGTATGAATATTCTGATTATTCCAAAACCCGTTTTAACTCAAAAGATTATACGACAGGAAGGTTTGTAATTGGATTTGTGACTCCGCTATTGATTTTATAAAACAGATATAGTTTAGGTGCAATGTCTGGAAACCTTCTGTTGTAAGAAAGGTGGACCGAGCAAATTTTGATTGAAATGTAAAAATGACTTCAGAGAAGTGCTGCAGGTGATTTTTAAAATGTCCATTTCAAAAAATCATTCAACGAAACGGCGATGATATTTCGCCGTTTCGTTTTTATACTATGAGATAATCCGCACGGCTTATTGTAACGGTACTATGGTTCCCACCGGCTAGTAAATAAAGAACAACAAAGCAAATTTATGAAGAACATGTTTCGCATTTTGAAAGTTCTTGTCAACATCGTGGCTGTGTTTGTTCTTGCATCCGGAGTTGTGTTGACTTTTTTGGGAGCATACAATTTCGTCATGGTATTTTTTCAATTTCGATTGGGAGAGGGCCATAATGCGCCTGGAGGAATGGCCATCGGATTATTACATGCTGTCGACCTTTTTTTGGTAGCCATCGTATTCTATGTTCTTTCAATAGGGATAAAAGTTCTCTTTGCTGATCCTGACTCAGGCTTGCCGCTGAAATTACCCAAATGGCTTCATGTCGAAAATTTTGTGGAGCTGAAAATAATATTGTGGGAAGCCATCCTGACAGCTTTGGTTGTGGATTACATTGCTGGTCTTGCAGAGCAGAAAATCAAAGGTGAAGAAATAACAATACACAGCCTGATACTACCTGGTGCTGTTTTACTTATTGCAATGAGTTTGTTTTTTGTAAAAAAAGAAGAAAAATAAAGTCGTAGCTGTGTATACCTATCCAACCAAAATAAATAAACTGCAGGTGGTACCTGGTTGAAGGATAGCGTCGTTTTATGTGAAGATGGTCTTAGTTTTGCCTTTGAAACCTTAACCTGCATGCCGCATTTTACAAAACGAATAGAAACTACTGAGGGCAGTAGTGTTTTTTATTTTAACCGTATTTATACAGTTAATGGAACCAGGTATCATGTCTCCGTTAGAAATAATTCGGGCATACATTATTTCATGATGGAAGATCGAAATGGCAGTTGGGTAATTTCCAATACTTCAACCCTGCCTAACTGGATTATGGAACGCGAAAAGGAGCTGGAAAAAGCTATTATCGAACATCTGTCAATTGATTAGTTGTCAGCTATCTTAAATGCTGTCAATTACTTTGGCCCCATAGGCTGTCTTAGCAAATTCTATTTCGGCCTCATTAAAATTTCCGGTAACTGTGAGATGCGAGCGGTTGATGTATTTAATAGGAACTCCAATCCCAAATTCAAAATCAATAAGGTTGACGATTGAACTGAATTGTAAACTAACGTCTTTCTCAATATGGTTATAAGCAGTTGGCAAACTATAGTCATTGTCTACAAAATGAGTATAGAAATTACTTACTCCTCTTTTTTTAAACAGGCCCCTGAGAAAAGTGAATAATTATTTTAGCAGGCTTAACGCACTAAGCCAGGAAGCTTTTTTACCAGCCCAGCTACTGACCATTGCCTCCGGTTTTAGTCCTCCTTCAAGATTTTTTAATAACCCAACTGCATCTGTCATTGATTTAGCCGTGGTTGCGGTTTGAAGAAGGTTTTCCGGTTTGAATGCATCCTTGAACATGGAAGGTTTAATAAACTTTGTAAGGGAACTTACATGTTCTATCATTCCTGGTGCACTTGCTATTTTACTCACAGAAGAAAGCCAGCTTCCCTTTTCACTTTTCCAACCGTCAGTAAATGAGGAGGGTTTGACGGCACTCATAAATTGCGAAAGCAAACTTCCTGCATTAACCGTTCCTGTCTTAACAGAAGACAAGTCATTCGGAACCTGGGCTTTAATTGGTCCCGCGTTGAAAAGCAAAGCAATTAGAAAACTAAAAAGTGAAATCTTAAATGACTGATTCCTGCATTCTCTCCTAATTTTTTTTCCATGTTTCATGATAGCTATTTTAATTTTTTTGGATCTGGGGTTTTTATTCCATAATGTCATCGAAATACACCGGCTGCCAGCCTTTAGCTTTTAAGCCAAAAAAGAAGGTGAGCAGCCCAATCAAAAAACAATAGGCTACAATTACCCATAAAATGGAATAAACACTCTGACTAAGGTGCGTCACAAGGTAAATCCCGGCCATTATGGAAAGTACTCCTGATAAAAGAAGCTTAAACTCATTTTTCGATTCATGAACGAGCTGTATATAAAGCATAATCATAATTAGTCCAGCCAATGACCATGTTGCCGCAATCATGATCATCAAAAACTCAGGAGTTATATCCGGATAGCCTAAAGTAATGACACCAGTTGCCATGTACACAATTCCTGGCAGTAACAGTACCCACCATTGATCATACATAGTTCTGTTGTAGGCTGCAGCATTAATGTAGAGAATGCTTTGAATGATTGCCGGAATTCCAAAAAAATAAATCAGGGCGTCAAAGTCCGCTGAGGGCCATAAAAAAATCGCAATGCCTGCTGCTATTTTAACGAGCCCTGAAAAAACAAACATCGACGAAATGTTGCTTAATAAATATTTCATTATTCATTCTGATTTTTTGGAGGAACTCGTAGCAGTTGTATTCCATCGGGGATGTAAGGCGTACACCTTACGCAGGTAAAAATCGGATAATCTCATCCCTTCTTCCTGCTAATTGGGACTGAAAAGAGAATGGAGTTATAATAATTGGCGACTTCGTTTGCAAGCTGGTTTAATTTTGCCTTTCCTTTTTGGTAATACATCCGGAACAATGTCATCAGCCATAAACCTTACGAAAAAATTAGGTAAAAAATCAGCAATAAGGAATGAAGGAAAACCAATCAACGGCAAGTGAGAACTGCCGATAGTTTTATGACAAGTGAATCTTTAGATGGATTTCTCTTATGCAGGTAAACCCATTTTAAGTTCAGCCAGTTGGTTTCAGATTAAATCGCGTTAAGCGGACAATCAAAGCCATACTGCAAATCGCAGCCTTTAATCTACATGAACCTTAGTTTGGTTTCAATTTTTACCGGGGTTTTGCCTACTTCAAATTTAAAATCATTGAAAGTTGGCCTGCTGAAACCAGAAAGGTAAAAGTTGGAAAAGCCAAACCCTTCTTTTGGAATCCCAAAAAAGTTTTTATCCATCTTCCCATTGTTGTTTTCATCGTCCATTAAGGCAAGTCCGTAAATGCCCGGTTCAAGAGTAAAGTTTACTTTTAGAACTCCATTTGCCAGCGTCTCTTTTGAAAATTTAACCACAGTCAATGGCTTTTCACTCTTAAAACTCGCTTGATCTTTAAAGGCAGTTACATATATCTGTCCTTTGTTTGACTTAATTCCTGACACGATCAGTGTAACGTTTTGAGCTTTTACAGCAGAAGTGCAGAGTAAAAGAATAATGACAGTAAAAATATGCGCCGCGCCTGGTTCTATTTTTTTCATGAATTACAGTTTGCCAAAATGCGATTGATCGTTCTTACATTAATTAATTTCACAATTTTGGATAAATAAGGCCCTCCTGTACGTGATCGACCATCTTCAATATGAAATATCTTATTTATTAACCAATCATGTGTTGTTGTTAAATTTCGAACTACATTTTAAATAAAATTACAATAGAGGTTGCAGTTCATCTGTTCATCTATACCACAGACGATTCTTTAAATCCAACTTGTAATCCTCCTTCCTTTACAAGTTTGTTTTTGCTGAACCATCCATTCACCTTAATCTTCGCCTTTTCAACAATCATATAC
>DAIQPL010000268.1:0-1420 GCA_036787395.1 Flavisolibacter sp.
CTTCCTGAAACGTTTAAATATGATGTGGCGCGGATCATGGCCATAGCCGATGTAGATCGTAACCGGCAGCAAAGTGGTAAGAAATTAATCGAAGGCTGGTACGCAAAAAAAACAGGCCAGAGCAATTATATAGATGTGAAACTTTATGATGATTACCATGACCTTTTAAACAATAAAGACATTGACGCTGTCATCATTAGCACGCCTGATCATTGGCATGCACAACCGGCCATAGAAGCTGCCCAGGCCGGGAAAAATATTTACCTGCAAAAACCTACGTCACTCACTATTGAAGAAGGACGTCATATGAGTGACGCCGTTCGAAAGTCCGGTGTCACTTTTCAACTAGGTAGCCAGCAACGTTCCGTAAATCCGTGGCCCCAATTTAAAAAAGCCTGCGAACTGGTACGCAATAGTCGCATCGGGAAGTTACATACCGTACATGTTGGTCTGCCTTCTGATCCTTCCGGTGGTAATACAACGGAGATGCCTGTTCCTGAAAATCTGAATTATGACATGTGGCTTGGTTCAACACCTTACATTTATTATACGCTTGACCGGGTGCATTCGCAAACCGATATTGATTCAAGACCGGGATGGCTTCGACTTGAACAATTTGGAGCTGGTATGATTACAGGGTGGGGCGTACATCACATTGATATCGCACACTGGGGAATGAATACAGAACTTACAGGCCCCATAGAACTGGAAGGCTCTGCACAATTTCCAAAGAATGGCTTATGGAACGTACATGGCGACTATGAAGTGAAGGCAAAATATGCCAATGACGTTACCATGTTATTGAGCAGTAAAAATCCAAATGGTATACGGTTCGAGGGGAGTGATGGGTGGATCTTTGTATCCAGGGGAAATGTGGGTGTTACCGCTTCCGATCCAACATCAGGCGGCGGACAGAACAAAGCCTTTTATGCCAGTGATCCAAAAATATTGACCTCTGTAACTGGTGCTAATGAAGTACACCTTTATGAAAGTCCTGAACAGCATGGCAACTGGCTGGATTGTATTCAAACTAAAAAGCCAACCATCAGTCCTGCAGAAGTAGCACACCGTTCCTGTAGCGCCTGCCTTGTAGCACATGCTGCTATGAAAACCGGAGTGAAATTGTACTGGGACCCTAAAAAAGAAATGTTTAAAGACAACAACGAGGCCAATAAATTATTATCCCGGCCGCAACGATATCCTTATGGTACAAGTTATGCCATCAGGAAGAAAATATAAGATGCAAAACTAACGATGGGTTTCTGTTAATTTACTTGGCAGCTTGTACAAACAGCCAACCCGCCTTTGAATTAGCTTCTAAACAATGGGCGGTACTCAATGAACTATGCAATGTTGAAAAATCATGTATGAAAGTGTTTAATAAAATAAGTTTTTTTCTTTTTTTTACTTTTTGTGTATC
>DAIQPL010000268.1:1520-5797 GCA_036787395.1 Flavisolibacter sp.
GAGCGTAATTGGAAATGGTTCAAAATGATGCTGGGGGGAACCTTTTCATGGCATGCCAAATTTCAGAAATTCAAAGTAAAAGTGATTGACCCCGCACACGCTTCTATGCAGGGTTTGCCAAAAGAGTGGGAAAAAGAAGATGAGTGCTATTTCGCTAAAGAATTATACCCGGGTCCAAAGGTTTTGATGGCACATGATATTACTTCACTGAACACAACCGATTCTGCTCAAAAAAATAATATCATTAAAAATGCAGGGGGTTATGTGGAGTTATATCCTGCTGCATGGTCTTATGACTTTGACGGTGGTCATACCTGGTGTACCGTACTAGGGCACGACAAAAAAGATTATAGTGATCCGGTTTTTATGCAACACTTGTTGCAAGGGCTCCGTTATGTAGCCGGCCAGATTGTATCTGTTGATTATAAGAAAGCCTATGCCGAATCCTGGGACACACCTGTTCGCTATTAAAGATGATATAGAGTGCGTATGGAAAAAAATACGGAAAATATAGAAATGGACCCCACCTCTTTTCCAAACAGCTATTCAAAAAACGAATTTTCCCTGGAAGGAAAAGTTATTGTTGTAACAGGCGGTACAGGCATACTGGGTGAAGCGTTTATAAACGGAATTACTCAGGCAGGCGGTGCAGTAGGAATATTGGGAAGGAATCATAAGATTGCTGATGAAAGAACAAGGTTCATTCAGCAAAAAGGAGGACATGCCATTTCATTGATTGCAGATGTTACAAATGAGCAGCAACTTTCAGATGCCTGTGAAAAAATGTTGTCAGCTTTTGGCAAAATAGACGGATTAGTAAATGCCGCCGGTGGCAATATGCCCCAGGCTGTGTTGCAACCCGAAGAAGATATTTTCACCCTGAACATGCCGGCATTGCAACAAGTAATGCAATTAAACCTGTTTGGTTCTTTGTTGCCGACACAGGTATTCGGAAAAGCGATAAAAAATAATGGGGCCGGCAGCATCGTTAACATTTCCTCTATGGCAGCCCAACACGCTATTACAAAAGTGTTGGGTTATAGTTTGGCCAAGGCAGCCATTGATTGTTATACAAAATGGTTTGCTGTGGAACTAGCTAAAAGATATGGCGACAAAATAAGAATGAATGCTATTGCACCGGGCTTCTTCCTTACAGAACAAAACAGAATCTTACTTACAAAAGAAGATGGCAGTCTTACTGAAAGAGGCAACTTAGTTATTAGTAAAACACCCTTCAACCGGTTTGGCAATCCCGACGAATTAACAGGCGCCCTGGTATGGTTGTTAAGTGATGCCTCGAAATTTGTTACGGGAAGTAATATAACGGTCGATGGTGGTTTTTCAATTTTTGGTGGTGTCTAAAGAGAGGACTAATGTATAGAATGCAACAAACATGGCGATGGTTTGGTCCTCCGGATCCTGTGAGTTTGCAGGATATAAAACAAACAGGGGCAAGTGGAATTGTAACAGCCCTACACCATATTCCTCATGGCGAAGTATGGACGGTAGACGAAATAGAAAAGCGAAAAGCTGAAATTGAAAAGACCGGCCTGAAGTGGGCTGTCGTAGAAAGCATCACGGTTCATGAAACTATAAAAACAAGAACGGGTGCTTATAAAGAATATATTCAAAAATATAAGGAAAGCATTCGCAATGTTGCAAGCTGCGGCATACCTGTCATTACATACAATTTTATGCCGGTTAATGACTGGACAAGAACGAAGCTTGACTACGAGATGCCGGATGGTTCCTTAGCTCTTTATTTTAATTGGGTTGATCTTGCGGTCTTTGATATATATCTATTAAAAAGAAAAAATGCCGAAGCCGGTTATCCTGAAGCAATAACAAGCCAGGCAGAATCACGATTCAAACGGTACAATGAAAAAGAATTAGAACAGCTTTCTCATGTGATCATGTTTGGAATTCCCGGGGAAAAGAAAATGACAATTCCGGAGATGCGTGAACGGCTTAAAGTGTATGACGAAATAAATCATAATAGCCTTAGAGAGAACTTATGTCATTTTCTGCAGGAGATCAGTCCTGTTGCAGAAGAAGTTGGGGTCAGGCTGGCTATTCATCCCGACGACCCGCCGTATGATATTTTAGGACTTCCGCGTATTGTATCAACACAAAAAGATTTTGACCATATTCTTTCTACTGTACCTAATGCGGCCAATGGCGTCTGTTTTTGTACCGGTTCCCTGGGGGCGTCTAAAAACAATAATTTGCCAGCGATGGTAAAAGCTATCGGCGATCGAATACATTTCATTCATCTTCGCAATGTAACCAAAGATGCAGAAGGAAATTTTTTTGAGGCAGATCATCTCGGCGGAGATGTAGACATGTATGCTGTTATGAAAGAATTATTGACTATTCAACATTCCGCAAAAATATCCATCCCGTTCAGGCCAGATCATGGTCATCAAATGTTGGATGATCTTCATAAAAAAACCAATCCCGGTTATTCAGCTATTGGTAGGCTAAGGGGCCTTGCAGAGTTGCGGGGCCTGGAAGAAGGTATAATTCGTTCTGTCTTTAATTGAGTATCTGATCTACTCATTCCAATCACTTTCACTATTTACAAAATCATTACTGCTAATAATTTGTAAACCTGAATTTCGGACGAATATGATTTCGTCAACAACGAGGGTAATAAACGATGGCATGCAATGCGTATTAAACGATTGCTCGTCTAAGAAAAATCAAAGAAATAATTTGTAAGACAAACCATTGCTCCACTCGTATAGATTGCGGCTTTGCAAAAGAAATTTGTTCAGAATATAAACAATCTGTAAGTTTATGCAAACGATTGCATAAACTCATGGCGGCTTCTAAATCCACCATCCAGGATATTGCCAGGGAACTGAACATTACTGCATCTACCGTTTCCCGCGCATTAAATGGTCATGAAGCCATAAGCGAGGCTACTAAGCAGGCTGTAAACAAAACCGCCCAAAAACTTAAATACCGGCACAACAAAATTGCTTCTTCACTTCGGCTGGGAAAATCAAAAATTATCGGTGTCATTATTCCAAGTGCAGAGATCAATTTCTTTGGTTCGGTTGTGCATGGTATAGAAAAAGTAGCCAGTGAAAGAGATTATAATGTTCTTATTTATCAATCCAATGAACAAACAGACTATGAACAAAAAGCCGTTGAAACTTTTTTGCGCTCACGCGTAGATGGAGTGCTGGCTTCTATATCAAAAGAGACTACCAATCTTGAGCACTACATGGAAATCAAGAAAAGGGGCGTGCCATTAGTTCTGTTCGATCGTGCTAATGATGAACTGGAAGTTCCATCTGTGGTAATAGATGATTATCTCGGGGCGTATAAAGCTACGGAACATTTGATTGAACAAGGCTGTAAGAGAATTGCGCACATCGGCGGCCAGCAGCATGTTTTTATTTTCAAACAACGGTTAAAAGGTTACCTGGATGCTTTGAAAAAAAATGGTATGCCTGTTAAGGAAGAATTGATCAGGTATGGAGAGGTAAGTATTGCTTCAGGTACAAAATGTATGAATGAGCTCCTGTCCTTATCGCAACCCCCTGATGGCGTTTTTGCGGTAGAAGATTTCACTGCGTTAGGTGTTATCCAGGCTTTAAAAGCTGCAGGTAAAAAAATTCCGGATGATGTGGCGATTATCGGTTTTGCCAACGAACCGTTTGGCGCTTATATCACTCCGTCTCTTTCTACCGTAGACCAACAAACGATACGAATGGGAGAAACTGCTGCACACCTGTTTTTTGATAAAATAGAGAAAAAAGAATTTTATAAAACCGCCCCTGAAAAAAAAGTTTTAGAACCAGTATTGATCTATAGAAATTCCAGTTTAAGAAAGAACAGGTAGAATCCGGCCCTTGTCTACACCAAAGTCCAATAGAACCTCTGTCGAAGCTGAAAATTTTATCAATTTAAACTTCAAAAAATGAAAAAGAGACGACTGCTTTATGTGCTCTATTGCGCTTTTTGCTGCCTATTATTAAATCTAAATGCTTGGGCCCAGCAAACCGTTCGTGGTACTTTACGGGGGCAAACCGGCGAACCACTTGCAGGTGCTACAGTCACCGTCAAGGGCACCACTACAACAGCCATCACTGATGCGCAGGGACGGTTTACAATTAATGCTGCAAGCGGCAGCACCCTGGTGGTAACTTCTGTAGGGTTTCAACCCAGGGAAATATCTGTAACAGGAGGTGATATTAATGAAGTAATGCAAGTATCTGAAGGCACCTTAAACGAGGTGGTAGTAATTGGCTACCAGTCTGTGCGAA
>DAIQPL010000269.1:0-5792 GCA_036787395.1 Flavisolibacter sp.
AGAAATTAAATTGCCTGAGGCAACAAAAACCCTGGCTACACCTGCTGTAAATTTCCTTTTGTCAGATATCGGGAACAGGTTGCAGCTTGCACTACAAAGAGAAGGAACATCATTGGCACCATTGACAGAAGCGAACGATTTCGTGTTACCCGTACAAACAGTGGCTCGTTTTCCTGGTCAATCAAATACTGCAAATGATATAAGGGAAGAAAAAACTCACACAGATAAATTAACAATAACCGCACTGCCTAACCCAAGCAGGAATTATTTTTCATTGAGAATACAAACTAACTCAAAGGAGCTGTTACAACTAAGAGTAATGGATGTATCCGGAAGGATTGTTGAAGCAAAACATGGAATGGTGCCATACACAACTTTTCATATATGCAACAACTTTCAAGCGGGTGTATATCTTGTCGAAGTTACGCAGGGCAAACAGCGGCAAATATTGAAGTTGATCAGGCAATAGCACCAGCGAAGTACATGTGCATAAGATGCGCGGCAATCTTACTATTCCTAAGATGTTCTATGATGAAATTATTTTCCAATTGATTTATGCTGGGATTACCAGTTATGTTTAAATATTGGACGTGTTTAAAAGACAACGATAAAACTTATTAAAGGATCAGGTCCCGGTTTCTTTAATAATATCGGAGGAACCTATTGTTTAAGAATTAACAGAAATGAATATGATAAGAAAGTTCGTGACAGCAAGGTAAATGTCTACGGTCACTATTTATAGTAATGGCGGAGATGTTCCCACCATTAGTTGTTTGTTTAAAACTGGTTTACCAATTGAATGCCATGCTCACATAATAATATCCCCCATTAAATCCAAACGGCGATGCCTCAGCGCTGTATATCCTGCCCCCCTGCACTGTATTTTCATAATATTTTAACCGATCAGGATAGACATTAAAAACATTATTGGCTCCAAGCGTCATCGTCACCCATGTCTTTAGAGAATAAGTCAAACTGATGTCGGTTAATATTTTGGGAGAAAAAGATTCATACATTATCCTGGTTGGGTTGGTGAAAATAGGAGCAATGGATGTCTTTCCGAAACGGGTATTGCGCACAACCAATTTTGTTTTTCCTATTTTATAAATTACTGACAAAATGATTTTATCACGGGGTTGTCCTTTTTCAACTCTTTCTATGTCTTCAATATTGAAAAGTTTGTTTGTAGTCAGGGAATCTGCAGGAAGCTTCTCACTGGTTTTAATATCACCAAAGAGACGAGTAGAAGTGAAATTGGCTCCCAGGCTTATACCAAAATTTGCTTTACGGATGTTCCAGTTACCATCAAATACGATGTCTAATCCTTTTGTTCTTGTATGAATGGCATTAGTAAAAAACTGTACCTGGTCAACCCGAAGAGCAGGGTAATCATCGAGAATGTTTCTCACAGCAGGAATAGTTTTGTCAAGGGCGCCGCTCAATACAATCCGGTTTTTTATTTGAATCAGGTAAGCATCAACCGTGATGCCTATGCGTTTTGAAATTGTTGAGGTAATTCCCCCGCTAACATTGATCGATTTTTCTGCACTAAGTAGAGGGATGCCCAATGCTTTGATAACATCATGATTATTGGGGAATATGCCACGCACTACATAAATACGTCCTTGTCCGGAATTTACAAATAATTGGGTGATCGAATTCACCCAACGTTGCTGCAAAGTCGGTGCACGGAATCCGTTGTTTACCGAACCCCGCAAAGAAAATTTGTTGGAAAATTTATAGCGGGCTGCCAGCTTTGCGGCAACATTGCCACCAAAGTCACTGTAATATTCATAGCGGGTAGCGAAACTAAGAAGGAATTTATCACTAAACCCAGCTTCAAGTTCAATATAAGTCCCCCACACATTGCGGTTCTTATTTACTTCATTTGCCGTGTCGCGACCACCGCCAGTGCCACCTGTTGCGTATTTTAATGTATCATAGTTTTTCCAGGTAGCTTCTTCGCCTGCCTTTGTAACATAATTTTCAAATCTCCATTCGGCGCCCGATGCCACGTTCAAGGTCTTTATTTTACCGGGCAGGCTGGAATAACTCTTTACAAAATTTATGCTATTGGTTAACAATCTATAAACATCCTTGCCACTATAAAATGAAGTGGGGGCATTTGCTCCAAGATAAGATTGTGATGCGTTGTTTCCATTTTCCAACCGACTAGAGTATGAGTTCGTGCCATAGCTGCTGCTGAAATCCCAAAACCAGCTATTTTTTGTCTCACCTTTTACACCCGCAATTATTGAAACATCAACCGTAGCGGGTTTGCCTGTTGGCTGAAGCCCATTAGGGTATAATACCAGGTTTACCAGCAGTGGGTCTTTAGGAAACCGGTAAGGATTTTCCAGCTCCATTTTCCTGCTATTAACAGCAGCCGTCCAGAACGACTCTATGCGATTATTAATAGGATAACCACCATTAACTAAAAACCCGGTGCTGATCAGTTTTGAATTACCGACGTTGTCAAGAACAGATTTCCGGTTGAATCCTCTGAACGTAATTATTGAATCGTCCTGTGCTTTTATTGTAATACTATCCCCGGAACTTGCATTGACAGCGTAGTTTTTATAAACTGTACCGGAATATTCTCCTCCACGGGATGTCGGTGCCTGGTAACGATAGCTAGCTGACAAATTCAGGAACCCTTTTCTATTAAGTGAGAACCCCCGATTTATCCCTAATGAAAATTTTTGCCCATCACCTTCATAAAATTGACCTGTATGCAACTGAATGGACGTTTTGCCGGTTGATTTTTTCAATTGAATATTTATCACGCCCGCAATGGCATCTGAACCATATTGTGCGGATGCACCATCACGCAGAATTTCTACTTTTTCAATAGCTGAAAATGGTATTGAGTTCAGGTCGTTACCAACCGAACCAGGCCCTAATTGTCCCTTCAGGCCCCGACCGTAAAACCATGCCATATTATGATACCGTATACCATTCATTAAGATCAATACATGGTGCGGGTCAAGACCACGAAGTGTGGCGGTTTGGTTAAGAATTTCCGTGGAAGCATTAAAAGAGGGAGCAACATGATTGAGCATTTGTGTAAGACTAACCTGGCCTGTTTGCAATAAACTTGCTGATGAAAATACATCTACAGGAACTGGTGTATTTAGATTACTACGCTGAACGATAGATCGGGAACCGAGCACAACTACTTCACCCAATTGTTCTATCGGTGAGAGAACATAATTGAGTATTTGAGTGATGCCGGCTTCTACTAAAATCGATTCTTCAATTTTTTTATATCCCGCATGCGTAATAATCAAGGAATAAACGCCCGGTCTTACCGAAAATAAAAATTCTCCATTTAAATTAGTAAGAACTGTTTTATCTCCAAGTACAACAGTAGCAGCAAACAAATTTTCATTGCCATTAGTTAGGTTTCCTTTAATATGGCCGTCCTGTGCAAGTAAAAATGCAGCCTGCCATAAACCCAGTAAAGTAGCCAGTAATTTTTTATTGAATGAAACGTCTCTCATAAGTTAAATCTGCCGCCGAAGAGGTGTTTAGGCACTTCCAGTTCACCGCGAATGTTCAATTCTTTTTCTGGAGGTATATTAAAGTTAACCTTTTTAGGCCTGGACTAAACTGTTCCGAAAATACTTTATGCAGCATTATTTTAATAGTTTAATGGGGAAACAGAATCATTTAACGGTGATCAGCTTGTGGCTAGCTAATCGAATCGTTTGAGTTGAGCTCTTTCGAAGCTTTTATTTTTTTAAGCATTTTCTTCATGAAAAACTTTGCTATAAAATTGGGATAATGATAGCCGAAACGGGCAAGCTGTTTTGCCGGTGCTTTATAGTCTTCTTTGACAGCAAACCTTTCTGTACGAAGGCCATCCACATAGCGGTTGATAAAGCAAAACATACTTGCTACTAACACTGTATCATGAATATCGTTGTCGTTTGCTCCAAAACTCCGTGCATTCTCTATATCTTGTTGGGTAACATTCATTCCACCTTGTTGTACTTTGGCTGCAATATCTAATAGCGCTTTCATCTTAGGCGAAATTGGAGCTTCCTGTACAGTGTTTATCACGCATGCCATTGTATTACCATTGTCTTTTAATAGTACAGACGCAATTTCAGAGTGTATGTTCTGGCAATAATCACACTCATTCAGATGGGAAGTATATGCCGCAATGACTTCTCTTTCTTCTGCCGACAAACTGGAAGTGCCACGAAGAGCCTGCTGTACCAATCCGCAAATTGCCTTTCCTATAGACGGCTTATTAATGAGGAGACCCTCGATGCCGGGAAACTCATTGTTTATTTGTATGAATGGCATAATGGTAGTTTACTTTTAACGTGAACGTCTTAATCACCAAACGAGTTATAACTAAGTCAGCTATATAAATTAAGTCAGTGTCATAAGAAAACAAAATAAATTTTGAATGTAAAGAGGCTGAATTAAGTAATCATATGTTTTAGATTGTCCCAGGTTTTTTTTCAATTCCCGCCGACAGCTCCATATTGGACCCTGAGTAAGCAATCTTCCTTTGGACAATGAAACATGTTCTTCAGTTTGGAGCGACAGGCAACTGTGAGCTAAATGCTAATCGTCTGCTTTTGTTTGTATTTTACCGAAGGGATTTCTTGAAAACCTTTTCCATTTCCATCATACCGTTAATAGATTGGAAAGAAAACGTTCTGTATTCGGTGTCATCAGATGTATAAACTTCTTAGTAACTTACCATAAGTAGAAACCTCAAATAATAGCTGCTAACAATGCTTGCGCCCAAATTCAATAAAGTCTTTTTATTATTCTTTGCATTGATCTTCGCTGTTGGCTTTTTTGTTTTCAGCATACAAAAAGGCACGGTGGACTTCATTACAGAAGTAAAGCCAATTCTCAACAAAAAATGTATTACCTGTCATGGAGGTGTAAGGCAGCAGGCAAATTTCAGTTTGCTTTTTCGTTCTGAAGCGTTGGCAAAAACAAAATCGGGCAAATACGCTATTATTCCCGGCGATCCTGAGCATAGTGAAATGATCCGCCGCATTAAACTAAAAGACCCCGAAGACCGCATGCCCTATCACCATCAGCCATTAAGCGATAAAGAAGTTGAAACCTTAACACGTTGGGTGAAGCAAGGAGCTGTCTGGGGTGATCATTGGGCCTATGTAACAGTGCAAAAACAAAAGATACCACAACCCGAAACGAGTTTTTTTGGTTTAATAAAAGGAGAAAAATGGAAATGGCCTAAAAACGGCATCGATCATTTCATTTATAAGAAATTGCTCGAACAAAAATTGGAGCCTTCAGCAGAAGCCGACAAACCAACCTTGTTGAGAAGGGTAAGCCTGGATTTGATTGGCTTACCTGCACCTACGGCATTAGCGCAACATTACTTACAAAGCAATAATGAAAAAAGCTACGAGGATTTAGTGGATTCTTTACTGGCCTCACAACATTTTGGTGAAAAGTGGACGGCTATGTGGCTCGATGTTGCACGGTATGCCGATACAAAAGGGTATGAACGTGATGCCGGCAGGAGCATTTGGCGCTATCGTGACTGGTTGATCAAGGCGTTTAATAATGACAAACCTTACGACCAGTTTTTAACCGAGCAATTAGCGGGCGACCTTTTGCAGGGTGCTACCGATGAACAATTTATTGCAACTGCTTTTCACCGCAACACTATGACCAACGACGAAGGTGGTACCGACAATGAAGAATTCAGAACGGCCGCTGTAGTGGACAGGGTTAATACTACCTGGCAGGGTTTGTTAGGGACAACATTTGCCTGTGTTCAATGTCATAGT